>JANOCC010000077.1:0-129990 GCA_031411955.1 Ferruginibacter sp. | reverse complement strand
TCACTTTCACCACAGCAGCAGGTTGCATTGGAACAGTACCTGTAAATCCTGTTGTAACAACCGGTGCGGCACCTACCACTACTGCCTCAGGAAGTGTTACCACCTGCCCGGGGGTAAACGACGGAACTGTAACTGTTACTCCACCTGCAACGGGAGGCCCTTTCACTTATACCCTTAACCCCGGGGCTATCACAAACAGTACAGGTATCTTCACCGGGTTAGCACCAAATTCTTATACGATCACTTTCACCACAGCAGCAGGTTGCGTTGGAACTGTACCTGTAAATCCTGTTGTAACAACCGGTGCAGCACCTACTGCTACAGCTTCTGCAACGGCAACAACCTGCCCTGGCGTAAATGATGGTATTATCACAATTACCCCTCCGGCTGTTGGAGCACCATTTATATATACACTTAACCCGGGTAACTTTATCCAGAATAATAACCCCGTATTTACTGGCCTGGCGCCAAATACTTACACAATTAGTTTCACAACCGCTGCTGGCTGCACTGGCATCGTAAATGGAAACATAAATTTAGTTGCGGGTGCGCCACTTTCAGGAACGGCCACGGCCGGTAATCCGCCTTGCGCTAACATTAATGATGGAACTGTTACCATTGTTCCTTCACTTGCGGGCGTTTACACCTATGTGCTAAATCCAGGTTTACCTACACAACAAACTCAAAATAATAACCCGGTTTTCACGGGATTAGCTCCAGGCACATATACCTATAGCTTTACCAATGCGAGTGGTTGTATTGGTGGTGGATCAGTAACGTTAACAACCAACAGTCCGATTACTACAACTGTAGCGTTTACCATGCCGCTTTGTAATGGAAATTCAAACGGTGTTATCACATTAAATGCTTCGGGTGGCGTAGCGCCTTATCAGTATGCTTTAAGTCCATTTACTACTTTTCAAACGGGTACGTTTAATGGGTTGGCGGCAGGCACTTATACATTCCGCATAAAAGACAATGTTGGATGTACGAAAGATACAACAGTTACTTTATTGGAACCCACCTTACTAACAGCTGCGGCTACCAGCACACAGGGAACCTGTAATGGTAATGATGGCAGTATCGTTGTTACCGGAAATGGTGGTACACCTGCTTATCAATATTCAATAGACAATGGTGTTAATTACCAGGCATCGGATGCTTTTGTTGTGTCAGGAGGAACCTTTCCCAATATAAAGGTGAAAGATAGTAAAGGTTGTGTGGCTAATACTTCGGTAGTAGTTACATTGATTGACAATATGGTGCTGGTACCATTAAGGGATACCACAATTTGTGCAGAACAAACGGTAACGCTGGAACCAAATGTGAGTGCGCAGGCAACTTTATTTGTATGGACAACCATTCCTGATTCAACACTGGTAAATACATTAAGTGATGACAGCATTAAAAATCCGATAGCTTCACCGTTGGATACAACTATATATGTATTATACGCTCAATGGGGAGTATGTTCCAGAACAGATACCATAACGGTGAACCTGAAACACAAACCTATCCCCTATGCGGGATTAGATACTGCAGTTTGTTTTGATAATACGGTTGCATTCCTGCATGGAACGGCCAGTAATTTATCGGGTACAGTAAACTATGCCTGGAGCGATACAACTAACCTGCAAACACCTAATGATGCAAACACAGTAGCAACGCCATCCGTTACAGAAACTTTTATTTTAACGGTAACGGATAACTACGGATGTAATTTTAGTGTAACAGATGAAATAACCGTAACGGTGCAGCCTCCCGTTCCAGCATTTGCAGGTAATGATACCATCGCAATCAATGGACAGGCACACGAACTATTGGGAAGTGGTGGTGTAGGTTACCTATGGTCGCCTTCTTATCCTCTAAATTCAAACAGTGCAGCGCATCCTTTGGCAACACTTACCAACGACCAGCAATTTACTGTTGTAGTTACAGATATAGCTGGTTGTATTGGTTACGATACAGTTTTTGTAAGAGTATATCCAGGCCCGGCATATCATGTGCCGAACGCTTTTTCTCCAAATGGAGATGGTTTGAACGATATATTCCGGGTAGTACCGGCAGGTATCTCCTATACCCAATACTTCAGGATATTTAACCGAATGGGCGAACTAGTATTTGAAACTAACCAGTGGCTTAAAGGTTGGGATGGCACTTATAAAGGAAAAAAACAACCGATCGGGAATTATGTTTGGATACTAAAAGGAGTTGATCGTAATGGAAGAACTATTGAAATGAAAGGGGCTGTATTACTAATTCAGTAATCCATCATGATAGTGGATTAATTTTGAGTAATGTAAGTTTGATCATAAAAATTTAGTAAAAAAACTCTGGAAGTTCCGGAGTTTTTTTATTCCTTTTCGTTAAGGAAAAAATATCGAATATTGTAAATCGTTCAGATTAAAAAATAATAAGGAACCTGGTAGAATTATATACAAAAATTATTTTGATCATGGAGTGAAATGATTTACGAATGAAATTTCGAAGAGCTTTGGGTGAGTTCTGTCTACTTTGTGAAGCTCTGTGACAATAACTCCTTTTGGTATGTTGTTAAATTTAGTGCCTTTATATTTCAATTTGCAGGGGAAATAAAACAACATATTAATTTACGCTTTTTATATACTGCTCCATCATCATAAGATCTACAATTACAAAAGCGGCAACCGCTTCCAGCACTACAGGTACTCTTAAAGTGATACTAAGATCATGACGACCTTTTACTGAAATTTCCTCTATTGATCCTGTTGCAATATTCAGTGATTGCTGAACAGCCGGCGTGGATGAAGTTGGTTTTACAACCACCCGGAAAATAAGATCGTTCCCATTGGTAAGTCCTCCTACAATTCCTCCGGCATTATTGGTGAAATTTTTTCCTGAGATGTTTTCCAGTGCATCATTATGTTCGCTTCCCATCATCTTCGCTGCGGCAAAACCAGCTCCGAATTCAATTCCTTTTATTGCCGGAATTGAAAAAACGGCGTGGCTGATCAACGATTCTACGGAGTTAAAAAATGGATCTCCTAATGCTACGGGTAAATTTGAAACGATACACTCAACGATTCCACCTACACTGTCTTTTGCTGCTATTGCTTTTTCAAGCCCTTTATCAATACTACTTTCGCCACCTATTTGAAGGATAGTTGCCTGGCAGGTAATTTTTTTATCATTTCCCGTGATTGATAATATTTTTTTTGCCACTACACCTGCAGCAACCAGGCATACAGTTAATCGTCCGCTGAAATGCCCTCCTCCCCTATAATCTTCGTTGCCTCCATATTTTTTTGAGGCTACAAAATCTGCATGGCCCGGCCTTGGAATATTTCGTTGTCTTTCATAATCTGCCGACCTCGTATTATTATTGTCAAACATTATGGTTAATGGCGAACCGGTAGTTTTACCATTAAACAAACCTGAAATAAATTTCGGCTGGTCATCTTCCTTTCTTGGAGTTGTACCTTTTTGTATTCCACCTTTTCTTCTGTCAATATCTTCTTTAAAATCCTCTTCGGATAATAATATTCCTGCCGGGCAACCATCAATAATAATACCCACCGACGGGCCATGAGATTCCCCAAAAATTTGAACACGAAAATATTTCCCAAAACTATTCATAAGGCAAATTTACTGTTAAGATAATTTAATTGAAACAGCCAGTTCTGTTAGGTGTTGATAAAAATCGGGATAAGATTTATTGATCGCCTCTCCATCTTCAATTACAACAGTTCCGCTGGCATTTAAAGCAGCTATAGAGCAAGCCATAGCTATTCTATGGTCGTGATGAGAAGATACCGTTGCAGCATGCAAACCTGTACCTCCGGCAATAAACATTTCATCTTCCTTCAAATAAATTGCTATCCCCATTTTTTCAAATATATCGATCAGCGATAGCGCCCGGTTACTTTCCTTTCCCGCGAGCCTGGATACGCCACTAATGACGGATATTCCTGGGCAATTTGCTGCCAATACAACTAGTGGCGGAAAAAGGTCGGGACAGTGTGTTGCATCAAAAGAAAATGGTTTTAATTTATTTTCGTTATTTACTGAAACGCTCTCCCCGGTAATTTGTACCTGGGCATTGGCGAGCTTTAATGCTTCCAGAATAGTTTTATCTGCCTGTAACGAATCCTGCAATAATCCCTTGACACTTATACTTCCTGCAACAGCTCCGGCAACCAGCAGGAAGGATGCACTACTCCAGTCTCCCTCCGTAGTATAAGAAATACTTTTAGGAGAATTATCTACCGGAATAATCTGAAACCGGGTATAATTTTCGTGGCTTACGTTGTATCCAAAATATTTCAACATTTGTAAACTCAGATCTATATAAGGTTTACTTTTCAAATTAATAACGGTGAGGGTTACCGGACAAGTGGCAGATTTTGCAAATGCAAATAGTAAACCTGAAAGGTATTGTGAACTTTGGGAACCATCTATTTTTATAGAAGCGGGTACTAACGGCCCTTTGATGGTAACAGGAAGATATCCATTGGCAGTATTGATTTCCACATCAAGCTTAGGGAAGATCTGCTCCAGTAAACTCATGCTGCGGGTAATTAAACTGCCGCTACCTGAAATTTCAATTGTTTTATCAGATAAGGCAGCTATTGCTGCAAACATCCTGAACGACAATCCACTTTCACCGCAGTTAATAGTAGAAATGGGGTTTATCTCACCTGTACTTCGTACAACAATATCTCCTCCTACAAAATTAACCTGGGCACCAAGCGCTTTTATTATATCTATTGCCGCTTTATCATCATTGCTTTTGCCAGGATTATGAATTACGGTTTCACCATTTACCATTAATGCCAGGGCGCAGGCCCGTTGCATAGCACTTTTACTTGCCGGCGCAATGATACAACCTTTGATAACTGATGGGCTGATGCTGGCGATCATTATAAGATCGTTTTTATTTGTTCTTCGATGAATTTCATGCTCACCGGTTTTGCTTCTGCTTCGCCGATCTTGTTTAGTAATACAAAATGAAGTTGATCATTTGCTCTTTTTTTATCAAGTTTTAATACTTCAAATACCTTGCTGTGATCTGTTTCAATATCTACCGGTAAATGATATTTTGCCAAAAGCTTAACCACCCGCTGCGCATCTTCAAAGTGTAAATGATTGATCTTTTCTGAAAGATTACATGCTGCAACAATTCCAATACTTACTGCCTGCCCATGTGGAATTGCATGAAGATTTTCGATAGCATGGCCAAACGTATGTCCAAAATTTAAAAGTTTCCTGTCTGCTTTTTCATACTCGTCTGCCGTTACAATTTCCATTTTAATAGCCACATTTTGTTCTATAAGATCTGCAATCAGGGTAATATCAGACTGTATCTGGTGTAAATTATATCGTTCGAGCGTGCTAAAAAGTATGGCATCCTTTATACAGGCATGTTTGATGATTTCTGCAAATCCATTCACCCATTCAATTACAGGGAGGGTTTTTAAAAAATCAAGCTCAAATAAAACAAACTCGGGCTGGTAGATGGTACCTGCCATATTCTTATACAACCCTACGTTTACACCGTTCTTTCCACCAAGTGCTGCATCAACCATTCCGAGGATTGTTGTAGGTACCAATGCTAATTGTACGCCCCGCTTATAAATACTGGCAGTGTAACCGGCAATATCCGTAACAACACCACCACCCACTCCAATAATCCAGCTTTGCTTATCTGCTTCCAGTTGCAATAATTGTTCAATGATGTTATCAACAGTAGCCTGTGTCTTATTATTTTCTCCCGGCTTGATGCGAATTACTTTATAGCCTTCAAATTTTTGTGAATGGAGTTGGTAAACAATTTCATCTGTTATGATAAAACTGTTCTCTTTGTTGCAAAATTTTTCTATATCTGCAAATGAAGTATCAAAAAGACAGTGTAATTGTTTTCCGGAAAACTTGTATGTTAGATCTTTCATAATTTAAAAGCTGTTACTTATTCATTCATTATTTTATTCTGGTGACTGATACTTTCAAGGTGAACGGCGTCAAAATACCGGGTAATGAATTCCTGACTAAGTCCCAATTGTGCACCTTTGCTAAAAGCCCTTTCCAAAATATCATTCCAGCGGCCGGTTTGTAAAATGGTTATATTATTCTCTCTTTTATATAAGCCGATCTTGTCTGCCAGTTTCATCCTTTGCCCGATCAGCTCTAACAATTCATCATCTACCTGGTTGATCTGCTCCCGTATTTGTGCAAGTGCCGAAATAAATTCCTGCTCATTGGTTATTCCTGTGCGCCATATCAAAGCAATTAATATTTCGTTTAGCCGTTCGGGTGTTATCTGTTGCCGGGCGTCGCTCCATGCCTTATCAGGATCAATATGACTTTCTATCATGATGCCGCTAAAATCAAGGTCGATACTTTTTTGAGAAACCTGTTGCAATAATATCCTGTTACCCGAAATATGAGAAGGATCGCAAAGCAACAACATACCAGGATACCTTCTCTTCATTTCAATAGGCAGATGCCACATAGGTGCATTGCGGTATTCTGTATTGCCATAGGATGAGAACCCCCGATGAATCATACCTACATTTTGCAAACCTGATTTCTGCATTCGCTCAATGGCGCCACTCCAAAGCTCCAGGTCAGGATTTATAGGATTTTTTACCAGTACAGGAATATCAATTCCCTTTAAAGCATCGGCCACTTCCTGCACACTAAAAGGATTAACGGTAGTTCTGGCACCAATCCAAACCACGTCAACATCGTGTTTTAAAGCCTCTTCTACATGTTTGGCAGTAGCTACTTCTACGGTTATCGGAAGCCCGGTAAGTTTTTTTGCGTTTAATAACCAGGATAAACCAATTGTACCAACCCCTTCAAACATTCCGGGTTTGGTTCTTGGTTTCCAGATACCAGCACGAAGCATATCAACTTTTCCTGTTGCAGCAAGGCGCAGGGCAGTATTCACAAGCTGTTCTTCAGTTTCAGCACTGCAAGGGCCGCTAATTATCAGTGGCCGTTTTTCCCATAAGTTCCGAATTTGTTCTTTCATGTAGTTAAGAAGTTCCTGTTGTAAAATTAATTGTATGTGTTGATAATTGCTAATAGCAATCGGGTATTCCCAACTTCATCTATTAGTTAATACAGAATCTGAAATCAAAAGTTCTCTTATTTCAATATCCTCCTGATAATATTCGCATCTTTTATCAAATCTTCCAGTTGGCGATAATCTTCTTTCTCCAGGTAACTCTTAAATTTCCGGAGCTGATTAATATGTTCATTTAATACATCCAGCACATTTTCCCTGTTCTGTTTAAAAATAGGTACCCACATATTGGCATCGCTTTTTGCCAGCCTTACGGTACTTTCAAAACCAGCACTGGCCAGTTCAAAAATGGTCTTATCTTCCTTTTCCTTTTCCAACACTGTATTTGCAAGAGCAAAAGATGTTATATGGGAAACATGACTGATGTAAGCGGTGTGAATATCATGATCTTCAGCATTCATATTAATGACATGCATACCTAATTGCCTGTAAATATTCTCAACCAGGTTAACTGCATCTTCATCAGACTGATCCCTGTTACAAATTACCGCGGCTTTATTTCTAAATGCCCCGCTTACGGCAGCAGCGGGTCCACTAAACTCGGTGCCCCACATGGGATGAGAAGCTACGAACCTATTTCTCCTACTATGGCTTTCCACTTCTCTGCAGATAATAGCTTTTGTAGATCCCACGTCCATTATAACCTGGCTATCCACTAAGTCCAGTACAGTAGGTAATAAATTACTGATTGCATCTACCGGAATAGCAATTATCACCAGGTTGGCCAGGGAAACAGCATCGTTTAATTGCAAAATCTCATCAACCAAACCAAGTTCTAAAGCCTGCCTGCAGTGATCTGGATCCTGGTCCACACCATACACTGAAGCAGCTATTTTGGTCTCTTTTAAAGCTATGGCCATTGAACCACCAATTAGGCCCAGTCCGATGATTGAAATAGTCATGATATTTCTTTAAATAAAAAATCCCGGCGAAGGCCGGGACAGATATGCAAATACTTTTAATTTTCTAATTTTTTTACATACTAACCCGATTATTGATCGTATACCAATAATAATATTGAGCCATGTATGTGATAGGAAACGTCATCAAAGTCAAATATAATTAGTTGGCCGCAACTAACAAAATAAAAAAGCCATTCCGGGGAACCGAAATGGCTTATACGATTGCTTGCTTAAAAATTTTCTGGTAAATGATCAGCAAGTATCATTCGCCTTAAGAAATATTAATTATTTCTTGATAGTATCTGTAGTAACTGTAGTTTTTACAGTAGTATCAGTTACAACTTTAACAGTATCCATTTTTGGAGCTTCTGTTGGAGTAACTACAGTTGTAGTATCAGTAGTTGTAGTAGTTGTTTCTTCTTTTTTTGCATCATTACAAGCTGTAAAAGAAGCAGCGATTAACGCGATTGCTAAGAATTTTTTCATTTTGATTGTTGTTGTTTAATTTTAAAATTATAATTTGAAGTTAATACCCGGAATAAAGAAAGGTAACCCGGTATTTTTTATTTTTTTTTATTTTTTTTTGGGTTACATATTGATAATCGTAGTATTAATAAACACTAAGTGGATACAACATCGCCGGAAAAAACTTTACTGGAAGGGCTTGCAAGAGAAGATAAGGGAGCAATTGAAAGGATATATAAGGATAATTACAATATGATACAATCCCTTATCCTTAATAATAGTGGCACCACTGATGATGCTGCTGATATCTTTCAGGAAGCGATGATTGTACTATTTGAAAAAGCTAAAAACCCGGATTTTGAGCTCAATTGCCACCTGAAAACGTATATATATTCAGTTTGCAGGAGATTATGGCTTAAAAAGTTGCAACAATTGCAGCGTTTTTCGAGGCAGACAGACGATATGGAACAGGTAGTTCCTGTAGAGGAGGACCTTGAAATACATGAAAAACGACAGCAAGACTTTACGATCATGGAAAATGCCATGGCCAAAATTGGGGAACCCTGCAAAAGTCTATTGGAAGCTTATTATATTCAGAAAAAGCAAATGCAGCAAATAGCCACAGAATTTGGATATACCAATGCCGATAATGCAAAAACCCAGAAATATAAATGCCTTGTGAGATTGAAGAAACTTTTTTTTGCACAATACAAAAATGGAAAATAATATGGATGACATTTTATTGATAGATGCAGCCGAAAGGTATGTGAAGGGAGATATGACAGCTGAAGAAAGGGCTTATTTTGAGGAAATACGCAAAACGAATCCTGAACTTGACCAGTTAGTAGTTGAACATATTTTTTTCTTTAATGAAGTGAATAAATACGCAGATACCAAAAGCTTTAAACATACTTTAAACGAAACTGTTACAAAACTTACCGACGAAGGCTTTATTTCCAAAGCGCCATTAAATGGTAAAGCAAGGATTGTTTACCTGTGGAACCGCTCAAAACGCACCATTGCAGTAGCAGCTTCAATTGCAGGTATTGTTTCTATTTTTATTGCCGGCATCATTTCTACAGTTAGCAGCAGCAAAGCACCTACAAAGCTATTGGTGGAAAAGCTGGATGAGAAGCTTGATAAACAGGCGTATAAAACCCGCCAGATTGAGAAGGTTTTAAGCACTTTAACTGCGGCCAATATAACGGTACCTGTTGAAATGAAACCGAGATTGGATGCCAAATTCAGGGCTACAGGTTTTTTGATAGATGCCAACAATAATTTTATTGTTACCAATGCACACGTAGTTAATGAAGCAAAAAACAAACTGATCGTAGAAAATATCAAAGGAGAACAATTTGTAGCTGAAGCTGTGTACGTAAACAACAAAAACGACCTTGCAATTTTAAAAGTTACCGATAAAGATTTCAGGAAACTTGCCCCTATGCCTTATAGCATTAAAAAAACGAATGCAGATTTGGGAGAACAGATTTTCATGCTCGGTTTCCCCAAACAGGAAATTGTTTATGGAGAAGGATATGTAAGTGCACGCAATGGTTATCAAATGGATACTATTAATTGCCAGTTAAGTACATCTGCCAATGAAGGAAATAGCGGCTCTCCGGTAATAAACAAGAATGGTGAACTTGTAGGAGTAATTACCAGTATGGAAACAAATGCTGATGGTGTTGTATTTGCTATCAAATCTTCTAATATTTACGAAGCAGTAGAAGAAGTGAAAAAGATAAAGGATTATGATAAAATAAAGATTACTTCTACACCTGCATTAAAAGGCACCGACAGGGTTAACCAGATAAAGAAAGTGCAGGATTACGTTTTTATGATAAAAGGAAATTAAGTTCAAAATAGATTCCAATAAAAAGGCAGCCATTTGGCTGCTTTTTTTATTGAATTAATGTTTATTAAATAAGTTATTTAAACAGCGGGTTCCTGTTGCCATAGTGAAACCGGGTACGTTTTATTGCTGATCAGTTCATCAATACTTTTTTTAACCGAAGGCGCATCTTCCTTATAGGTTACGCCAAACCACTGTGATGATGTTGGTATTACCTTCACACTGTTTTGTTGATCTTTTATAAACTCGTCTGCAATGATCGGTATGAAAAACTCAGCTTTAATGTTCTGGGTATTGGCAGGAACAAAAGATTCAAATAATTTTTTCGTTAATTTAAATACGGATGGATGGAAACACCAGAAATTCATTGAAACACTTGAATCAGCTGGTACTTCAAAGCTTTGATCATTATCTTCATATATCACTTTACCTGCTTCATTCCTGTATATTTTTGTGCGTTCATTTATAGCAACCAGGTTGTTACCGGCATCTACCTGGCAAACTCCCCTGCTTACCGTTCCGTGCTCACTTAAAGTTTTATCAAGTTGATAACCGATGATGGCATAAGTATGATCATTGCATTTGTTATTCAGGAAATCAGCTGCTTTTTTAAAAGCATCCTGCCCGTAATAATCATCTGCATTTATCACAGCAAAAGGTTCTTTCACTATTTCGGCAGCACAGAGAATTGCGTGCCCTGTTCCCCAGGGCTTTGTACGACCTGCCGGAATATCGTTATTTCCTACATAACTATCCATTTCCTGGTAAACATAATCCACTTCAATTTTACCATGTAGCTTTGCTCCAAAGTTTGCCTTAAAATTATCGGCAAAATCTTTACGTATTATAAAAACAACTTTTCCAAAACCAGCGCTGATGGCATCATATATTGAATAATCCATGATTGTTTCACCCGAAGGGCCAAACCCTTCTGTCTGTTTCATACTACCGTAACGGCTTGCCATACCGGCTGCTAAAATTAAAAGTGTAGGTTGCATCTTTATCTTTATATGATATTTTAAATTTTACTGTTCAACTTTACCATTGCAAAAATAACGATAAAGGCCTATTAAATGAAAATGCTTTTTGAACCCAATAAAGCGGAAATCACTGAAATAACCTCACCTGTAACTATCGAAAGGAATATCAGGTTATTAGTATTGAGGCTGGATAAAATTCATCCGGTTGTATCAGGAAATAAATTATTTAAACTCCATTTTTTTTTAGAAGAGGCATTCATGCGCTCCATCAAAACCATTGTTACTTTTGGAGGGGCATATTCAAATCACCTGCATGCAACAGCTTATGCATGTAAACTTGCCGGTTTAAATTCTGTTGGAATTGTGCGGGGAGAGCAACCTGCAAATTTATCTCACACATTGGTTGCCTGTATAGAAAATGACATGCAATTAATATTTGTATCCAGGGAAAAATATGCCCAACATAATACAGAAGAGCTGATTGCGGGGCGGTTACCACATAAAACGGAGTACCTGGCAATTCCTGAAGGCGGTTACCATCCACTTGGTGCCAAAGGTGCTGCCCTGATCATGAACCTGGAAAAGCCATTAGGTTCAACCCATATTTGCACGGCAGTAGGAACTGCTACTACTATTGCGGGACTATTACGCGGTTGCGATGAAAACGAAAGTATAATTGCTGTACCCGTTTTAAAAAATATGCATGATATTAACGAGAGGATCAAATTCCTAAATAATAACACAACCACCTGCAATCCTGCCATATTTGATGGGTTTCATTTTGGTGGATATGCAAAAAGATCTGCTGACTTAATCTCATTTATGAATAATATGTATGAAAGAAACCAGCTGCCTACAGATTTTGTGTACACTGGAAAAATGATGTTCGCCATAATGGAAAAGATTAAAGCTGGTTATTTTAAAGAGGGAAGTATTATAACATGTCTTCATACTGGTGGGCTACAGGGCAATGCATCACTCAAGCCCGGAACTTTAGTTTTTTAAATACCTGCGCAGCTTGCTATATTTGTACTTTAAATCCATTTTAAGCGTTCATTATTTCTAATAATGAGCATAATTAAAGATGAAGCACACGAGAATCTTATTTATTTTTTCCTGTTTGTTATTAACGATTGAAGGCCAGGCCCAAAAGATATTACCAGGGATAACCGTAAAGAATTTTGGAGGCAAAATAATTGTGAGCTGGCAAAATCAATTTACTACCCCTGTGTCCAATATATTGGTGCAGCGTTCCTATGATAGTTTGAAAAATTACTCTACCATAGGAACCGTTCTTAATCCGCAAAACAAGGAAAATGGTTATGCAGATGCAAATCCTCCATACAATAAAATGTATTACAGGGTGTCCGTATATTTTGACGGTGGTACTTATGTGATAAGTGCACCTGAGAGGCCTGTTAAAGATGTTCCGGCTTCAGCTTCAACGGAAAACCCTCAACCAGATAAACCTAAAGACGCCGACAACCGGTATCCATGGGAACTAAATAAACTGAATGATTCCATAGTACTGATCGCACCTCCCAAAAAAGAAAATGAGATCACTTATCCAAGTGAACGTATCTACACTTCCCGTGATAATAATATCGTGATACATTTAAAAGATGCAGCCACTAAAAAATATGTTGCTAAAATTTATGATGATAAAGACAGCCTGCTATTTGAGTTAACAAAATTGTACGATGAATACCTCATCCTGGAGAAAGTGAATTTTGTTCATGCCGGCTGGTTTCATTTTGAGATATTTGAGAATGGAAAACTGATAGAGAAAAATAAATTCCAGATATTAAGTAAAGAAGTGAAAGCAGGAAATAAATAAGAAACGTACTGCTATCAGGAAAAGAGTTTCCCATGATTTCACAGTAAAAACAAACCATATCAAAATCTAAGTGAAACTATGCCTTTAACTTACTTTACCTCAGTTATTAAAAATGGAAATAATCGGTTGTTAGAATTTGGCACCTAATGTTATTTCCAGCTTCAATAAGGCAACTGAAGGTATAATAGAAACCGATTTTATTTAGTTAACCCAGCTTCCTTAAGTTCAGCCTCACAATATCAAAGACCTTAGATCTCCTTTCAGTTGTGTACAGCTTGACAATCTTTGGAATTATTATAAATTATATTTCAGGTAATGTATGTACGCCAATTTCCTCCTGCTTCAATTGTACATTAAAAACTTTTTCAAAATTCAACTTCAGTATTTTCTTTACTTCATCATAATCTGCTTTCGCTCCCAATTCTTTCTCTATAGAGGTAACTTGTTTATTTTGAATACCACAGGGAATAATATTATTGAAATAAGAAAGATCTGTATTTACATTTAATGCAAATCCATGCATAGTTATCCACCTGCTGCACCTTACGCCAATGGCACAAATTTTTCTTTCTTTACCAGGTATTCCGGGTTGTATCCAAACACCTGTTTCACCGGCACTTCTTTCTGCTTTTATATTAAAATGATCCAACGTTATTATAACAGCTTCTTCAAGGTTGCGAAGGTATTTTCCAATATCGGTGTAAAATTTTTCCAGGTCCAGTATCGGATATCCCACAATTTGTTGCAGGCCATGAAACGTAATATCGCCTCCCCTGTTTGTTTTATAAAAACCAATGTCCCTTTTCTTTAACTCTTCGTTGCTGAGTAAAACATTGTCCATACTACCACTCTTACCCAACGTGTAAACTGCAGGATGCTCGCAAAATAATAAATAGTGGGTAGTGGGCAGTGACAAGGCGTTTGGTGCACTTTCCAGTTTCCGGGCTGCAGTTTTAATGCCTACATTCTCCTGCAACAATATTTCCTGGTAATCCCAGGCAGCTTGATATCCAATTATTTCAAGATCCCGAAATATCACTTGCTGCATATCCATTGCTTTGTTTTAATTTGCAAAGGTAACGCCTAAGCCATTAGCTACAGAATAGTGATAGGAAATCAGCGTTTTAAAGGAATCAAAAAAAGCCCAATGATCATACAGAAAGAAATTGAAGAAGAAATTGCAGAATCAGAAGAATTATATGAGAAACTATCAATAATTGTTTCAAAAGGACAGGTGTCGCTTAGGATCGATAAATTTCTTATGACACGGATTGAAGGGGCTACCAGGAATAAGATCCAGCAGGGAATTGAAAATGAAATGGTACTTGTAAATGACAAGCCCGTAAAAAGCAATTACAAGATAAAGGGTGGAGATAAAATCATTATATACGATAGTAATTCACCAGAATCTTCGGAGATCATTCCTCAAAATATTCCATTAAATATTGTATATGAGGATAACGACCTGCTCATTATCAACAAACCCGTGGGCATGGTGGTACATCCCGGAAGCGGCAATCCCAACGGCACTTTGATAAATGCGATTGCCTATTACCTGAAAGAACACTGCCCTGAAATTGCAGAAAGCGACCTGCCAAGGTTTGGACTTGTACACCGGATAGACAAAAATACCAGTGGACTGATAGTAATGGCAAAAAATCACAAGGCTATGAGCGATCTTGCCAAACAATTTTTTAATCATACTGTACACCGCCGCTATGTTGCGTTGGTTTGGGGAGATTTTGTGGAAGATGCAGGAACCATCATTGCGCATGTAGGCAGGCACTTAAGGTTTCGCAAATTATTTACAGCTTATCCCGAAGGGGATCATGGCAAAGAAGCCATCACGCACTACAAAGTGATGGAAAGATTCAATTATGTAACACTCGTAGAATGCAGGCTGGAAACAGGCCGTACTCACCAGATCAGGGTTCACATGCAGTATATCGGCCACCCATTGTTTAGTGATGAATTTTATGGAGGCGATAAGATCGTAAAAGGTACCGTGTACACAAAATACCGGCAGTTTGTAGAAAACTGCTTTGCCATTTGCCCGAGGCAGGCATTGCATGCACGGGAACTTGGGTTCATTCATCCTACTACAAAAGAACAAATGCTCTTCACGGCCGAACCGCCGGAAGACATGACTTTGCTGATTGAAAAATGGAGAAAATACAGCCAGTTTAAAAATATGGAAGAATAGTTCTTTAGCAGTTTGCTTTATTAATAGAACACGCAACTTAATAAATTAAAACATTGAAAAACAATTGCTGATTTTGCTTTTCTGAGGTTATACTTAATGAAAATTTGAAATTACTTTTTTACAGCTTTTTAACCTTATGCAGCCCCTACCTAAACCCGACCCGGAAATACTTACAAAACTAATCACCATGGAAATGCCATTTGGGAAATACAAAGGCAGGTTATTATATATGCTGCCTGTTAGTTATCTTGAATGGTTCTCACAAAAAGGTTTCCCTAAAAACAAACTCGGCATATTACTTGAAACCCTGTATGAAATAAAGCTGAACGGGCTAGAAGAAATGTTAACCAGGTTAAAAAAAGAATGATCATTTTTCATCTTCCTTACACTCCTTTAACTCTACTTCTTTGAGATCTGCTTCCATTTTTTCTTTCTTCATCCCTACCCTGATCAATCCAAAAACACTCATGTAAATATTGGCAATCCAAACAAGTGAAAAACCACTAACCAGGTATCCCCTCCAATCTGTAAAAAGCAGCTGGTATTTGGTAACAAACAAAAAAGCCAGTGTTACGTAATGACTAAAACAATATTCGCAGGTGAATAAGTAAAAAAATTTACGTTGCAGGATAGTAGAACATTCTTTAGACTTTTTTACACAAAAATCCCGGGGTTCCCGGAATACTTCCTCATGGGTAACCGTCCAGGCAATGCAGGCAATGGGAATTGCCAGTACAAAAAGATAAATGATCTGTAAATAAAGTTGCATAGGTAATATGTTTATCAAAACTGACTCCAAATTTGGAAATGTGTATTTTATTCAAAATCAAATAAGGTGGCAGTAAAAATACCCCGCTCTCTTTTCTTAAAAATGGCCTTCCAATTGCCATTGTACCTTATTAGTACAGGAACTGTCAGGTTGTTGAACCTGCTCATCTGAACTTCCATACTTACCTTAAAATCATAAACTCCCGCATCATAACGTAAAACATAATTTCTCGCTACTACTTCAAAGCTGCTGTCGTTAAACCAGGTTGTCATTTCATCTACCACCACGTTATCCTCCATCCCTTCTTTTACTTTCTGCTTAAAAATATAGCAGCTTGTATTGTTATAAAAATCCAGGTCAATATTCATATTGTACCTGCTGGCAATATCATCATCATAAATGGCTGTTTTATTACTCATAAAAGGAAGACCAGGTATTTTTTTCCCGGGATTAAAAAAAAGCATTTTTAATTGCTCTTTGTGCTTTTCCATACCAGACTTTCCCTCAGTTGAAAACTCTCTTCCATTTACAATATTATCTTCCCCGCAAATTTTTCCTTTAGTAAAAAAAAGAGAAGCATATAATTGCGCTGTGTAATAATTGAATTGATGTTCACTATCATAAAAATCGCCGGTAGCTGTTTCATTTAACACAAGCATAGAGCGGCAGCTATCTTCCCTTATTTGTTTTGTTTTACTGCTCAATGATGCCTGCAGATCACCTCTCTTATCAACCATCCTGATATCGTTGATGGAAGTAAATCCAAGAATATGCAGGTTTCTAAAGGCTTTATAAAAACTGCTGTCGCTTTTTACTTTTTGAATAAAAGCAGAAACGTTTAATTTATTGTCAATAACAACATTACTAAGTGTGATAATTTTTTTTCCTACAGTAACTATGCTATCGTTTTGTTGCTGACAATAATTTTTTTGGCAAAGCAGTATAAAAAAAACAGGTATGAAAATATTTTTCATACCTGTGAAGAATTAAAGGTGAAATTAATTTGATTGAGCATCTTAAAAATAATATGTAAGTCCCGTGTAAAAAATGATCAATACATAACAGCTTAAAAAAGAATTTTATTATTTAGGAAACACCATCCTGTAATCAACATTCACTTTTCCTTTGCTGATATCATCCAGTTTTCGCTTTAGTAGTGTGCGTTTTAGCGGCTTTATATGATCAATAAATAATTTACCATCAATATGGTCATACTCATGTAAAATAACCCTGCCCGTAATTCCTATAAACGTTTTGCAATGCGGAGTAAAATTTTCATCTACATAATCTATGGTAACTGATTCGCTGCGCATAATATCTTCTCTTATTTTTGGTATGCTTAAACAGCCCTCATTGTAACTCCACTGATTTCCATCCAAAGCTTTGATATGTGCGTTTATGAAAACAGCTTTAAAACCAGGTTCATCAGGATACTGCCCTTTTTCATCTTCTTCCTGGTTATCGAATATCTGGGCACTATCCATTACAAAAAGACGAATGTCTTTATTTATCTGTGGTGCAGCAAGCCCAACTCCATTGCTATTGTACATCGTTTCCCACATGTCAGCAATCAACTTTTCCAGTGCCGGATAATCAGGACTTATATCTGTACTAATTTTTCTAAGGATGGGAGAACCATATGCTACTATCGGAAGAATCATGATCTATACCTGCTGTTAAGTTGGATAATTATTTGATTGCAAATATACTGTAAAATTAAAAACTAACGGACTGGAGGTATTCCTGTAGTATAATGGTGGCAGCTATTTCATCGATAAGTTTTTTATCACGCCGGTCTTTCTTTTTCATTCCCATTTGCAACATAGCGTCTTTGGCCATTTTGGAAGTATATCTCTCATCTACCTCTTTAACAGGAATAGCAGGAAATTCCATACGCAATTTAATCACCGCCTGCCGGGCAGGTTGGGTACCATGCGTATCAGATTCATCCCAGTTTTTTGGCATACCAATAACGATCAGCTCAACTTGCTCTTCCTGCACATACTTTTTTAAAAAAGGGATAAGGTCTAATGATGGAATAGTTGTTAAGCCTGTAGCGATAATCTGTAATGGATCTGTAACAGCAATGCCTGTTCTTTTCCCTCCATAATCTATTGCCAGTATCCTTGCCATATTCGTTGATTTAAATTGCAGTTACTTTTTAATGAATAAGTCGAGTAAAACAAATGCCGCAAACACTACCGATGCGATGCCGTTAGCTGTCATAAATGCAATATTCACTCTGCGAAGATCATCTGGCTTTACAATTGAATGCTGGTAAATAAGCATCCCGCAAAAAATGGCGACACCAAACCAATAAGAAGCTCCAAAATTACCATAAAAGCCTGCGGCAATAACACAGGCAGCAGACAAAACATGTAACATTTCTGAGACCCTTAACCCTTTATATTTCCCCAACGTAGCAGGGATAGAATAAAGTTGATTGCTCCTGTCGAATTCTTCATCCTGCAATGCATAAATAATATCAAAACCACTAACCCAAAAAATAACTGCGAGCGAAAATAAAACGGGTAGTACTGCAAACACACCCGTTACAGCAAGGTAGGCACCAATCGGCGCAAGGCTAAGCCCCACACCTAGTACAAGGTGGCATAAAAAAGTAAACCGTTTTGTATAGCTGTAAAATAAAATAACAAATAAGGCTACCGGCGACAAGTAGAAGCAGATACTATTTATAAAATAAGTACAGGCAACAAAAGCGATAGAACAAAAAATAACAAATAATAAAGCATTATTGCTTTTAATGATGCCAGCTGGTATTTCCCTGATGGCTGTTCTTGGGTTTTTAGCATCAAATGCCCTGTCCAGGTAACGGTTAAAAGCCATAGCAGCGCTTCGTGCAAATACCATACACAAAATAACCAGTAAAAACTTTGGACCGTACCGTACATAAAACGGACTACTATTTACTGCTGGCAATTCTGCTTCTGCCTTTACTAATCCCAAACAAAATCCTATCAATGCAAAAGGCATGGCAAAGATGGTATGCGAAAATTTAATAAGAGAAAGATATTTTTTAAAACTGCTCAAGATATTTTTTGAATGAAAAATTATAGTGATCGATTTTCTTAATTTTTGAATTTTTAGTTTTGCTTTTTGCCTTTGGTTATCGCTCTTTCCCTTTCATTCTCGTTCTCACTATTTCCCACAAAACCACTCCGGCTGCTGTGGAAATATTTAAAGAATGTTTCATCCCTAATTGAGGTATTTCGATACAACCATCGCAAAGCAAAATAGTTTCCTGTTCTACTCCGCTTACTTCGTTACCAAAAATAACAGCGATTTTTTCGTTTTCATCAAACGTTAATTTTTCCAATGAAAAGCTGTTGGTAACCTGTTCAACGGCGTAGATGGTATAATTGACAGACCTGAGGTACTTTATAGCGTCAGAAGCATTCTCAAAATATTTCCACTCCACCGAGTCCTCTGCTCCCAATGCGGTCTTTTTAATTTCTTTATGTGGAGGTTGTGCGGTATAGCCGGTGAGGTAGATACCCTCTAACAGGAACGCATCTGATGTTCTAAAAACGCTGCCTACATTATAAGCACTACGTATGTTTTCCAGCACAGCAATTACGGGAGTTTTACTAGAACGCTTAAATTCCGTCACCGTTTTACGGTTCAATTCATCCATGCTTAATTTCTGCATACTGCAAAATTAATACAACCACTCAAATATTTTAGATCAGGCAACATATCAGGCTGTTTCCTTTTCAAGTTTTGATGTATGTGAACCAGCTTTGGCTTCAGCATAATATTTAGCAGCCTGTACAAAATTAACAAACAATGGATGGGGGTTTTCTACGGTACTTTTCAATTCGGGATGATACTGCACACCTATAAAATAAGGATGATTTTGAAGTTCAACAATTTCAACCAATCCGCTTGCAGGATTTTTACCGCTTGGTTTTAAGCCTGCATTTGTAAAATCATTGATATAGTTATTATTAAATTCCCAGCGATGCCTATGGCGCTCGCTGATATCTGTATGCTGGTAAATTTTATGTGCCAGGCTACCTTCTTCTATTTTACAAGGATAAGCACCTAACCTCATGGTACCGCCTTTTTTCTTTATCTTCTTTTGTTCTTCCATCAGGGCAATTACCGGATATGCTGTGGCGGTATTCATCTCTGTAGAATTGGCATCTTTCCAACCCAGCACATTTCTCGCAAATTCTATTACTGCCATTTGCATGCCGAGGCAAATTCCAAAGAAAGGCAAACCATTTTCCCTTGCATATTTAACGGCAGTTATTTTTCCTTCCACACCCCTGGATCCAAAACCAGGAGCCACTAATAATCCATCAAGGTCTTTTAGTTTTTCATGAACATTTTCATCTGAAATAAATTCGCTGTGTACATTTACGATCTGAACCTTACATTGATTTAATGCACCGGCGTGTACAAAGGCTTCCAGGATAGATTTATACGCATCCTGTAATTCAATATATTTTCCAATTAAACCTATGGTAACGCGGCTCTTTGGATGATTCAACTTATCCAGGAAACCCCGCCACTTTGTTAGTTCGGGTGCAGAGTAGCCATTTATCTGGAGTTTTTTAAGAACGATCAGATCAAGGCCTTCCTGCAGCATTTTTAATGGCACTTCATAAATAGTACCTGCATCTATCGCTTCAATAACTGCATTCGGTTTTACATTACAGAAGAGTGCTATCTTACGTTTTAGTTCATCAGATAACGGATGCTCAGTGCGGCAAACAATCACATTGGGATGAACGCCTTCCTGGCTTAACAACCGCACACTATGTTGTGTAGGTTTCGTTTTTAATTCCTTTGCAGCTTTCAGATAAGGGATCAATGTTAAATGAACCACCATACAATCCTCTTCTGGCATTTCCCATTGTAACTGGCGAACGGCTTCTACAAAAGGTAAACTTTCAATATCACCAACGGTTCCGCCAAGCTCAGTAATCACAATATCGTAATTACCGCCTTCACCCAATAACATCATTCTGCGTTTAATCTCATCTGTTATATGTGGGATAACCTGCACAGTTTTACCCAGGTATTCACCATCTCTTTCTTTATTGATAACGGTTTGATAAATGCGGCCGGTTGTTACATTATTTGCCTGCGAAGTTGGAATGTTCAGGAAACGCTCATAATGCCCAAGATCCAAATCGGTTTCTGCACCGTCATCGGTAACATAACATTCACCATGCTCATAAGGATTAAGCGTGCCGGGATCTACGTTAATATATGGATCAAACTTTTGTATAGTTACCTTCAGGCCCCTGCTTTGCAGCAATTTCGCAAGCGAAGCCGCAATGATTCCCTTTCCCAAAGAAGATGTAACACCACCGGTTACGAAAATATACTTCGCCATTGTTTAAAAATTACGCTATTTAAGGTCAATAATTTTTTCGTAACAAGCTACAAACCACTACTCAACTGCATTGGCGTCGCACTCTTGTACAGCAAAACTTATATCAACTCTAATAAAAAAAATATAAAATATGACCGGAGGAAAGAAAATGGAATATCCTAGAGGTCATGCAAAGATAACAGGATTTTTCGTGAGGAGGAAATTACATTTGATTTTTTTAAAAAAAACATGAATCTGGCGAAAAAGCTATGCCAGCAGTCTTCTGATATTTAACCTTTTACAATCTTATTATAGCTTGTTGCAATACCTTTTATGAGCGAGGAACTAAAACCCTGGTGTTCCATTTCATTTAATCCGGCGATGGTACATCCCTTAGGCGTGGTTACCTTGTCTATTTCCTGTTCCGGATGAGACCCTTTTTCCAATAACAATTCTGCAGCACCTTTTACAGTTTGGGCTGCTATCAGGCTGGCGGTTGCGGCATCAAAACCAATCTCGATTCCTCCCTGTATATTTGCCCGGATGTACCGCATGGCATAAGCCGTGCCACACGCACCCAAAACTGTGGCTGCATCCATCAACTTTTCATCTATCACCGCAACCCTGCCAAGCACTGCAAACAACTTATTTATAAAATTAACCTGCGCAATTGCCGCATTGGAATAACTAATGCAGGTCATACTTTGCTGTATAGCTATAGCTGTATTAGGCATTGCCCGAAATACAGGAATCTTTTTTACAAGTACATTCTCGATATCTTTTATTAAAACACCCGTTACAACCGACACCAATATATGTTTTGAATTAACAGCCTGTTTAAAACTACCTAAAACCTCTGCTACCTGGTATGGTTTTACCGCAAGAATAATTATATCTGCCGCTGAAACTGCCAATGCATTATCTGAAGTAACTTTTACTCCCCTTTTAGCTAAAACCTGTAAACTATCAATTTTTCTCTTGGTAACAGTAATGTCGCCTGCCTTACAAAATTTACTTTTCAATAATCCTTCAGCAATGGCTGTTCCTAAATTACCGCCCCCTATGATCGCTATCTTTTTCATTTTTTTACCTGCTTTTTTTTAAGTCGAAAGAAAATTTCGATCAGATCTTCAATTTTTGCAAAAAAACACCATGATACTAACCTAATAGAAGCTATTTTTTACAAGGTAATTTTTTACATAATCGCTAACACCATCTTCAAGGGAATAAAAAGCTTCATTATAACCGGCCAACGCTAATTTTTCCATACTGGCTTCGGTGAAATACTGGTAGGTCTCCCGTAAGTCCATGGGCATGTCAATAAATTCTATGGCAGGTTTCAGTTGTTGTGCACTAAACGTTGCCGTTACCAGGTCTGCAAAACTCCTGGCCTTTCCTGTACCCAGGTTGTAAATAGCAGATGGTATTTGTTCATGACCATCCATTAGCCAGGCAGCAACTTTAAGTATGTCTTTTACATAGATAAAATCTCTTAGTTGCTCTCCATCTTTATAAGCTCTTTTATGCGATTTAAATAACTTAACAAGCCCCTCATTTTTTATCTGGTTAAATGAATGAAATATCACACTGGCCATTCTGCCCTTGTGGTATTCGTTGGGGCCATACACATTGAAGAACTTCAATCCCGCCCAAAAAGGAGGATGATCTGATTGATGCAGCACCCATTTATCAAATTCATTTTTTGATACACCATAAGGATTCAAGGGAAGCAGCTTGTCAATTAAAGTATGATCATCTTTGTAACCGGCTTTGCCATCGCCATAAGTAGCAGCAGAAGATGCATAAACCAATGGAACAGTATTGATGGTGCAGTAATTCCATATCTTCTTTGAATATTCTACATTAAGGTGCTGGTGAACAGCGTAGTTAAACTCAGTGGTATCAGTGCGTGCACCGAGATGAAAAACAAAATCAACTGCCGGCTTTTCAATATTTAACCATTCAAAAAAATTTTCTCTTTCAATACGTACGGTAAATTTTTTGTGAAGCAGATTTAATTCTTTGTCTTCACGATCAAATTCATCCACCAATAATAAATTTTCATAACCCAGCTCATTTAAATAACCTACCAGGCAGCTACCAATAAAACCAGCTGCTCCTGTTACTACTATGGTTGCATTTTTTTTCATTGATACATTTTAGATTACAGATAAAGCCTGCTCGTTTTCCTGTCCTTTTAATAAAACCGTAATTGCATCATCATACTTATCTTTCCAGGATTGTATGCTTCCCCAATCTTCATCAGAAATGGTAATTTTATCCGATGTTACTTTGCCAATTTCGGCATACGGTACATTTTGGCCACCCATAAATTTTATAAAATCAGTTTGCTGTTTCGGCGTAACAGACACTACAACCCTGCCCTGTGCTTCTCCAAACAAATATGCATCTTTTCTGATGTTCGTTTCATTGTGATTTAAATAAAAGCCAAGGTTTCTGTTAAACCCACATTCAGCCAAACATACAAAAAGACCACCTTCACTGATATCGTGGGCAGAAGCAACAAGTTTTTTTCTTGTCAGGGTTAATACAACCTGCTGCATGTAAAACTCTTCATCCAGGTTAAAATAAGGAGCAGGAGAATATTCTTGCCCGATTATTTTATGCAGGTATTCAGATGAGTTAATATCATTCCTGCTTTCCCCGATCATATAAATAACATCAGCTTCAGCTTTAAAATCCATGGTCATTTTATCGGCTATACTTTCCAATAAGCCAACCATTCCAATGGTAGGGGTTGGGTACACAGGCCCATCCGGTGATTGATTATAAAAACTAACATTACCGCCGGTAACTGGCGTTTCAAACCTGGTACAGGCCGCTCCCATACCTTTGATAGATTCTACAAACTGGTAATAAACTTCAGGATCATATGGATTGCCAAAATTGAGGCAATTTGTTACGCCCAAAGGTTCTCCTCCACTGCAAACAATATTTCGGGCTGCTTCCGCTACAGCAATCATGGCACCTTTGTAAGGATCTGCAAACACATAACGGCTGTTACAATCAGTAGTTAAGGCAAGCGCTTTTTTAGTAGGCTTGGCCAATACTACAGCTGCATCGCTTGGAGCATTTGTATTTGTATTACCTGCACCAACCATGCTATCGTATTGTTCATAAACCCAACGCTTACTCGCAATATTGGGCAGCTGAATAAGTTGTGTCGCGATGTTCATAAGATCTTCCGGCATGGCAATAGAATCTGCGTTAAACTCCCGGATCTTTTGCAAATAGGCCGGCTCTTTAAATTCACGTACATATTGTGGCGCACCACCCCCTAAAACAAGTTCCACTGCAGGTAACACAGCTTCCAATGTTCCGTCCATATAAAAATTCAACAATCCATCCTTAGTGACTTCGCCAATATGACTGCAAGGCAAATCCCATTTTTCAAAAACTTTTAAAACAGCTGCTTCCTTTCCTTTATTTACTACAAGTAACATGCGTTCCTGGCTCTCACTTAATAATAATTCCCATGCTTTCATACCTGTTTGCCGGGAAGGGACTTTATCAAGATGAATATTCATACCTGCGTTTCCTTTAGCGCTCATTTCTGCAGTAGAACAGATTATGCCCGCGGCGCCCATATCCTGCATTCCTACCACTGCACCTGTTTGTATCACTTCAAGGCAGGCCTCCAGTAATTTTTTTTCCTGGAATGGATCTCCAACCTGTACTGCCGGCAGATCTTCTGCACTGTCTGCTGTAATTTCCGCACTTGCAAAAGAGGCTCCGCCAATTCCATCTTTACCGGTTGCACTTCCAACAAAGAAAACAGGATTACCTTCTCCTTCCGCAGTGGCCGAGATAGTTTCGCCGTTCTTTAAAATACCCACACTCATGGCGTTAACTAACGGGTTAGTATGATAGCAATTTTCGAAATATATCTCGCCGCCAACTGTTGGCACTCCAAAGCAATTTCCATAATGCCCTATACCATGCACAACGCCTGCAAGAAGATGTTGTGTTTTGGGATCTTTTAAATTTCCAAAACGCAGGGAATTAAGGGAAGCAATCGGCCTTGCACCCATAGTAAAAATATCCCGGTTGATTCCTCCAACGCCGGTGGCTGCACCCTGGAAAGGCTCAATGGCCGAAGGATGATTATGCGATTCAATTTTAAAAACAACCCCATAACCGTCACCGATATCCATCAAACCGGCATTTTCATCACCAGCTTTTACCAACATTTTCTTACCATCACGAGGCAATGTTTTCAACCACTTTATTGAATTTTTATAACTACAATGCTCGCTCCACATCCCGCTAAATGCACACAACTCAGTAAAATTGGGAGTTCGCCCCAATTTTTCCTTTATCAATTCAAATTCTGCTGCTGTAATTCTTAGTTGCGCTGCGGTGGCTGCTGTTATTTCCATACCGGGGGTTAATGAGAGTTATAAAGGTTAAAGTTACTAACTGCATATCTTTATCTACATTAATTAAAAGCAATTATTTTAACTAACTTCCCACAATAAACTTTTAAGGTTGCATTTCCTTTTCTTTATAATTTACCTGGCAGCACTTACCTATCTTATTACCCGTATACCTTTTATACGCAAGTGTGGCTTGCCTTTACATTTAATTATTGCACTTTTTCTAATAAAAGTTTTTGCAGGATTAGCCATTGGATGGATCTCTCAGAAATTTTATCCGGGAAATGATTACTGGGGACTCAATAAAGACGCGTTGGTTGAATATAAAATACTGATCAATGATCCTGCAGCATTTTTTTCTAATATTTTCTATTCTCCTTACGAAGATAAATATGCGGGATTTTTTAATGCAGTGGGATCTTACTGGAATGACCTGCGGGATAACATTATTCTTAAGATGTTAGCATTTTGCGATTTGTTTAGCGGGGGCCATTATTATATCAACAGCCTGTTCTTTAATTTCCTTGGTTTCTTTGGACCGGTTGCTTTGTTCAGGTTTTTTTCAGCTATTTTAAAAAACAATTCCCGGGCAATTATTATCGGTTGTTTCCTACTTCCATCTACAGTATATTTCTCTTCCGGCATTCATAAAGATCTAGTAGTTTTTACCCTTACAGGACTATTTTTTTATGCCCTTTACTTTATTTCATCCGGGCAGCAATCAAAAGGAAAATGGGCATTACTGTTACTCAGTTTCACAGGGTTACTATTGATGAGAAACTTCATAATCATCGGGCTATTGCCAGCGCTGGCCGCATTCTTTATCAGTAAAAAAAAATCTTGGGCTCCATTGGCAACATTTGTTAGCATTTACTTTATAGGATTTTTTCTTCTTTTCTTATCACAAACATTAGTACCCTCGTTTCAACCGCTGAAGTTAATTACCCAGCGGCAAAGCGACTTCAATGAATTGCCCGTTGCTGCTACACAATTACCAGCAATTCAATTAGCGCCAACAGTTACCAGTTTAGCTAAAAATGCACCAGAGGCATTCGATCATAGTTTTTTAAGGCCATATATATGGGATACAAAATCGAGCTACCTTTTGCCCCTTGCTGTAGAATTGATCATATACCAATTATTAATATTGATTGTGTTTTTAAAATACAGATCCAGCCTCCAAACAAGCCAACCCTATATTATTTTGGGATTTTTTTTCGGCATCAGCATGATCATGTTAACCGGCTATATCATCCCTAATGTTGGTTCTATAGTACGATACAGGAGTTTATACCTACCCTTTATTATTACCCCCTTTTTGTGTGCGATCTGGCCAAAATTCAGGCAAAGAAAACGTATTATAATAAAATATATGTTTTAAAATTCTCCCTAACTTGTCAATAATTTGGCTATTTTTTGAAATAAAACTTGCATTTTAAAATAAAAAGCCCTTTTTTTGCGTCTTAAAATAAAAAAAATGACCTCTTTACGATTTAAAGCCATAGACAGTTTAAGAACAAATGTAAAAACTGAGGTAAAAGCTTCGGCAAGAATTACCGACATTTTTAATGAGAATGTATTTACGCTAAAAACTGCTCGCCATTATTTAAGTGATGAAGCATATAAAAGTTTGCTTGCCTCAACAAATGCGGGTAAAAAAATTGAGCGCCAAATGGGCAATTATATTGCCAGTGGCTTAAGAACATGGGCTGAAGAAAAAGGTGTGACCCATTTCACCCATTGGTTTCAGCCGCTTACAGGATTATCTGCAGAAAAACATGATTCGTTTTTTACCTTAAAAGGCGATGGCACACCAATTGAAGAATTTGATGGTGGTGCGCTGATTCAGCAGGAACCAGATGCCTCTTCATTTCCTAGTGGAGGATTAAGGGCAACTTTTGAAGCCAGGGGTTATACTGCCTGGGATCCATCGTCACCGCCATTTGTAATGGAGATCGGCCAGGGAAAGACATTGTGTATACCAACCATTTTTGTTTCTTATACTGGTGAATCACTGGATACAAAAACCCCGTTGCTTAAAGCTCTGGTGGCACTGGACAAAGCTGCCGTAGATGTATGCCAGTATTTTGATAAAAATATTTCTAAAGTAAATGCCACACTAGGATGGGAACAGGAATATTTTGTTGTAGATGCGGGACTTGCCACTGCCCGGCCGGATCTCCTGCTTACCGGCAGAACAGTTTTTGGCCATGCCCCGGCGAAAGGCCAGCAGCTGGATGACCATTATTTTGGTGCTATACCAGAACGCGTTTATGCGTTCATGAGAGATTTTGAACAGGAATCATATCGCCTCGGCATTCCTTTACGTACAAGGCACAATGAAGTTGCGCCTGCACAGTTTGAGTGTGCCCCGATTTATGAAGAAACCAACCTGGCCGTAGATCATAATACTCTATTGATGGATATTATGAGCCGCGTGGCCAAACGCCATAACCTGATGGTATTATTGCATGAAAAACCATTTGCAGGTATCAACGGAAGTGGAAAACATAACAATTGGAGCATGAGTACAGATACGGGTATAAACCTATTGGCCCCCGGCAAAACTCCCAAGACCAATCTGATGTTTCTTACATTTTTTGTAAATACAATTAAAGCAGTTCATGATTATGCAGAACTGATCAGGGCATCAATAGCAAGTGCGGGTAATGATCACCGTTTGGGAGCAAATGAAGCACCACCGGCCATTATTTCTATCTTCATAGGTAAATACCTTACAGATGTGCTTAACCAGGTAGAGAAACGTGTTGGCGGTAATTTTGACGAGCAGGATGAAGCGATACTGAAACTGGATATCCATAAAAGCATTCCTGAACTAATGCTGGATAATACTGACCGTAACCGCACTTCTCCTTTTGCTTTTACCGGCAATAAATTTGAATTCCGTGCGGTTGGTTCCTCGGCTAACTGCGCTGCACCCATGACAACCCTTAACACCATCATGGCAGAAACACTTAAGAATTTTAAGGTTGAAGTGGACGCTCTTATTGAAAAAGGTGAGAAGAAAGAGGTGGCCATCATGCAAATGATACAAAAGTATATTGTAGAAAGTAAAAAAGTACTTTTTGAAGGTGACGGATACAGTGATGAGTGGGAAAAAGAAGCTGCAAAAAGAGGTTTGCCAAATGTAAAAACAACTCCGCTGGCTTTAGATGCATACAGTGCTGAAAAAGCAAAAAAGCTGTTTGCAGACAATAAAATTTATAATCATCTTGAACTGGAAGCCCGGCATGAGATCATGCTGGAAGAGTATGTAAAAAAAGTTCAGATAGAGGCAAGAGTAATGGGCGATCTTGCAACAACACTTATCATCCCGGCTGCACTTAAATACCAGAATATTCTCCTGGAAAATATAAAAGGTTTAAAAGAAACCGGTATGCCTGAAACGGCTTATGCCAGCCAGAAAGCAATCCTCGCGTTACTTTGTGAGCACGTAAATGTGATCAGTACAAACGTTGCAAAAATGATTGAAGCAAGAAAAAGAGCAAATGAGATCACTGATACAAGGAAAAAAGCAATTGCCTACTGCGACGATGTAAAAGCAAATCACTTTGACCTTATCAGGTATCACGCAGATAAGCTGGAATTGATGGTAGATGACAGCATATGGTTGCTTCCAAAATACCGCGAAATTTTATTTTTAAGATAATGGCCTCGCTTACAAATCAAAAGCCTTGCAATTTGCGAGGCTTTTTTTATTGCCGCCTGTTTTCATCTTAATAAAATTTAATAATTATAGTAACTGGCTACTTCCAATAATTACTGAGCGAAACCTCGAATTCAGATTCAACTTTTTAAATTGGCAAGCTAATTACCTGTTTAAAATTTAGGCAAGATTTTAACTTAAGGTTGATTAATTTTAATCAATGAAAAAAATAACGATATTTCTTCTGTTTGCATTTTATTTTAATTCCTTAATTGCACAGCCATCTAACAGCACGCTAAGTGCCAACGACGAATATGTAAGACAATTGGGAGCACTCGAAAATCTGAATGTTGCCACTATTGCAGATACAATTTCCAGAAAATTTACTGATAAAAAAGATAAGACCCGGGCAATTTATTTTTGGATTGCCAATAATATTTCTTTAGATCCTAAAGCAACCCGTTCTAACGACAATAAGAAAGTAGACCCGGTGATCGTGATCCAGGAAAGAAAAACTACTCCCTTAGGTTTTGCCAATCTTATACAGGAAATGTGCAGTATGGCTAATATCCGTTGCCTTGTAGTAGACGGATACGTAAAAAAAGATGCAGAAGAAATCAACAATAAGGCGGATGAAATAAACTATTCATGGAACGTTGTGCAACTTGGGCAAAGCCCCGACAAATGGTATTATATTGATGCAGCATCCGCTTCCGGTTACCTCGATAAAAAAATGTCAGTCTTTACAAAGCAATTTATCACTGACTACTTCTTTGCAGATAAAGCCTTATTCAATCTTTCGCATTATCCTGATAACAGCGGCTGGTACCTGGGTGATGATCAAAAAAGCCTGAAGGAATTTTATGCATTACCGATAATTGGAAGATCGGCATTTGCCGTAGGCTTACAAAAGCCATTACCATTAAACGGATTCATCAAAGCGAAAAAAGGGAATAATGTTAGTTTTAGTTTTAATTATAACCCCGGTACCGCCATAACAGATATTTCAATTGTTATTGGAGAAGGTTCCCGGCAATTACGCCCGGAAAAAATAGATTTTACTGACAATGGTGGATCAATCAGGTTTAATTATAAGTTTAAAAAAGATGATACTTACCCGTTTACGATCACTGCAGATGGCAAAGAAATTTTGCGTTATTTTGCTGAAATTGAAGAGTGATCGTATCAGTCCTTTCGCAGTAACTTCATCATGTCACCGTAAGATAAATTGTGGGAAAAAGCATGTATACATGCAGCAATTCTCTTTGTTTGCGTTGCTTCTGTTTTAGCCGACTGTATCCATTTAGAATAATACTGTTGGTGAGAATTTGGAAGCTTTTTAAAGTTTTCATTTGCAACCGGGTCATCTTCCAGGCAATCCAGTAATAAAGTACAGATCTTTATTTCGGCTTTATCTTCTTCTATCTCCAGCGTTACCTTTGCTCCATGGATCTTCCTGATTGCTTTGCGCATTCCGGCGTTTATGGGCATTATAAAATCTCCTTCTCCCATTGGCAATAGTGCTACCGCTTTAATCTTGTAATCATCTATTTTTCCTTTTACGCGAAATGACTTTTTATTAGATGGTTTTATCTTTTCTGCAATCTTATGTGGGATTAAAACATAAGTCCAGCCCGTTTTTTCTCCCATCTTACTAAATTTTAATAATGTGGTTGAAAAGCCTGTCATGAAATTTAATTTGCGGTTTTAAGGATTCTGCTGTATAGTAAAAATTTATGGAAACCGAAGCTAGAAGATTTTAATAAGATTTCCATCCCGGTAGTTAAATACGCATAGAAGCCATCTTATTTTAGAAAACGCTATTTCATTTTTAACTCAATCCAATTAATTACCGGTGTTGTAAATGAAATGCTTTAATCATAAAAAAAGCCTTCGTAAATACGAAGGCTTCAATTATTTATGCTCTTTGCTTTGCAGGAACTTTTTTCTTTACTTTTTTAAGCGCAGCTTCAATGGCTTTGCTCAGTTCTTCATAAGTGGGTTTACCGGTAACCAATACCCCGTTTACAAAAAAGGTAGGTACATCTTTAACACCACGGTTAAGTCCTTCTCTCAAATCACCCTGTACCTGCCAACCATAGGTGGCATTTACAAGTTCATCCAGAAAACGCTTGTTATTTACTCCTGCTTCTTTAGAGTGTAATTTTAAACTGGTAGTTCCCAGGTTTCTGCGATTGGCAAATAAAATATTGTGCATTTCCCAGAATTTACCTTCCTGTGCAGTAGCAACTGCCGCTTCACCTGCCTTTAAGCTTCTTTGGTGTATGTTGGTTAAAGGAAAATGCCTGAAATTGAATCTGATTTTTCCATCATAATCTTCCAGTAATTTTTTTACTACTTCATTTGCCTTTGCGCATACCTCGCTTTCATACTCTCCAAATTCTTCTAATGTTACTTCTGCTTTTACATTGCCTACGAATACATCTTTTGGTTCAATAATTTCAACCACTTCTTTTTTGAATGCCATATTATTCCTTTTACTTCTTTAAACTGTTGTTGATCTTTAGCACAACAATTATACATTAATTAATTATTTCATAAATTACTAAATTAATCTCTGAAATCGGATGAAGATAACAATATTTAAAATGTTTAAAAAACCGTGCAACAAATTTTCCTTAAATAGCTTATTTTATACATGATAATCAAACAGTTAAATAATAAAAATTTTTTTCTTTCCGTATTTTTATCCTTCAATAGCTGCCACTGCTTCATTTCTAAACACTACTGTACCGTCAAAAACATCAACTAGTACCGGTTTGGTTTTATCTATATCCCCCGCCAATATCCTTTTACTCAATTTATTTACTATCTCTTTCTGAATCAGCCTTTTAAGTGGCCTTGCACCAAATTGAGGATCGTATCCATTTTCAGACAGGTAATCCAGGGCATAATCGCTGAACTGGAGGTCTATTCCATTTTGAAGAACCAGCTTCTTAAGGCTATCCAATTGTATGCCGATAATTCCTTTTATTTCTTTTCGCATGAGTGGCTGGAACATAATGATCTCATCAATTCTATTCAGGAATTCGGGGCGAATGGTTTGCCGAAGCAAGCTTATCACTTCAATCCTGGTTTTATCAACAATCTCATCTTTATTCTTATCTGTAACAGCTTCAAAATTATCCTGTATTATCTGGCTACCCATATTACTGGTCATAATGATGATCGTATTTTTAAAATTCACTACCCGGCCTTTGTTGTCTGTAAGCCTTCCATCATCAAGCACCTGCAATAAGATATTAAAAACATCAGGATGTGCCTTTTCAATCTCGTCTAAAAGTATTACCGAATAGGGTTTACGCCGCACAGCCTCTGTGAGTTGTCCGCCTTCATCATAACCAACATATCCCGGAGGAGCACCTACCAACCTGCTGACGGAATGTTTTTCCTGGTACTCGCTCATGTCTATCCTCGTCATCATACTATCATCTCCAAATAAATAATCTGCCAGCGCCTTGGCCAATTCAGTTTTACCAACACCAGTTGTTCCAAGAAAAATGAATGAACCAATTGGCTTCCTGGAATCCTGTAAACCTGCACGGCTTCTTCTAATTGCATCAGCTACTGCCTCAATTGCCTCGTCTTGTCCTATTACACGTTTGTGCAGTTCATCTTCTAATAATAATAATTTCTCTCTTTCACTTTGCAGCATTTTCATTACCGGGATACCTGTTGATTTTGCAACACTTTCGGCAATATCTTCCGCATCCACTTCCTCTTTCAATAACCTTTTTTCAGAAAGTTCATTTAATTGGTTTGTAAATTCTGTAATTGAAGTTTCCTGCTCTTTCACCTTTCCGTATCTTATCTCAGCTACTTTACCGTAGTCACCGTTGCGTTCTGCCTGCTCCGCCTCTTGTTTTAAGCTCTCAATAGCAGCTTTGCCATTTTGAATTTTTTCAACAATTTCTTTTTCCTGTTTCCATTTAGACATATAAGTATCTCTTTCCACAGAGAGATTAGCGATCTCAGTATTTAGATCTTTTAGTTTAGATTCATCATGCTCTCTTTTAATGGCTTCTCTTTCAATTTCCAATTGCCTGATCTGCCTTTCTAACTTATCCAGTTCTTCGGGCATCGAATTCATTTCGAGCCGAAGTTTGGCTGCACTTTCATCAATCAGGTCGATGGCTTTATCAGGTAAGAATCTGTCTGTAATGTACCTGTGCGATAGTTCTACCGCAGCTATAATTGCTTCGTCCTTAATACGAACGTGATGATAAGTTTCATAACGGTCTTTCAATCCACGTAATATTGAAATCGCGTCTTCCACAGTGGGCTCATCTATCAATACTTTCTGGAAGCGGCGTTCCAGCGCTTTATCCTTTTCAAAAAATTTCTGGTACTCAGATAAAGTAGTTGCACCTATCGCCCTTAATTCGCCCCTGGCCAATGCCGGTTTTAAAATATTGGCAGCATCCATCGCTCCGTCTCCGCCACCAGCACCCACCAGTGTATGTATCTCATCAATAAATAAAACGATCTCTCCTTCGCTGGAGGTTACTTCCTTTATCACCGATTTCAATCGCTCCTCAAATTCTCCTTTGTATTTTGCTCCCGCTATTAATTGCCCCATATCCAAAGCATAAATAACTTTGGATCGCAGATTTTCCGGTACATCACCATTTACGATCCTCATTGCCAAACCTTCAGCGATGGCTGTTTTACCAACGCCTGGTTCCCCAACTAAAATAGGATTGTTCTTTGTTCTGCGACTCAAAATATGTAAAGTGCGGCGAATCTCTTCATCTCTTCCAATAACAGGATCCAGCTTACCGGACCTGGCCATTTCGTTGAGGTTTTTTGCATATTTATTTAAAGCATGAATTTGTGTTTCCTGGGTTTGAGATGATACGTTCACCCCTTTTCTTAATTCTTTGATTACGGCGATCAATCCTTTCTCCGTAAGTCCCGCATCTTTCAATAATTTTGCAGGGGCATCATTTCCCTGAAGAATGGCTAACAGGATATGTTCGGGCGTTACAAATTCATCTCCGAAAGATTTTAACACTGCACCCGATCGAAGTATCACTGCATTCGCATCTCTGCCAAGCGATTCAGCGAACTTATCAGAAGATTTTGGCAATCTATTTAGCAGTTCCTCTAATTTAGTTTGCACAAGATTAACGGTTACGTTGTTCTTCTTTAGCAGATAATCAATTGGTGAATCCTCCATCGTTAGCAGTGCTTTCAAAAGATGCTCATTTTCTATTGCAGGATTCTGTGCATTAAACGCAAGTTGTTGGGCCTTCTGTACTACCTCCGAAGCTTTTATCGTAAAATTATTTAGATTCATTTTAATATATTTTATTATGTAACCGGTAAGTAACAAAAGGCTATCCAAATATAAATCAGGAAATATTGACACATAAGAACAATAAAAACTGTCGCTGTTACAGACCAAAATATCATTTCCTGCAATTCTTACAGGAAATGATACAACCTTGCAATCAGCATAAGTACCGCATAATCACCTAATTTTGTGAATACCCTGATAAAGCTATATATGCGTGTAATTAATTTGGTATTTTTTTTCCTGTGTTTACTTTCTACAACTTTTGCGCAAAAGAAAAACAGGCTTATTGATGGAATGTACTTTCAATGGGGCTATAATACTGAATGGTATACAAAAAGTAATATCCACATTAAAATGGGTAATGGCAACGATTTTACTTTGCACAAAGCCAGGGCGCATGATAAACCGGATATGGCAGCGGTATTAAAAACGCCCGGTGACCTATCTATTCCTCAATACAATTACAGGATCGGTTTTTATATTAATAAAAAGAGAACTACTTCTTTAGAATTGAATTTTGACCATGCAAAATATGTTGTAACAGATGGTCAACAAGTAAGTATTACCGGAACCATAGACGGCATGCAGGTTAATGGCGATAGCATTTTAAACAGGGCCAGTTTCCTGCACCTGGAACATACGGATGGCGCCAATTGGTTACATATCAACTATGTTAAACAACATACATTATTTACCACTTCAAAAAAAAACAGGCCTTTATTGAATTTCATATGGAAAGCTGGAGCAGGCATTAATATACCCAGAACAGATTTTACTTGGAGAGGTGAAAGGCTTAACAATGATTTTCATATTGCTGGTTACAATTTTGGTGTAGAAGGTGGAGCCAGGTTTTATCCTCTTAAAAAATTGTTCCTTGAGTTTACAGCCAAAACCGGGTATGTGAGGTACATTAACGGATTGATCAATACAAATTCTATAAAGGGAAATAGGGTAACACATGGTTTTGGATATGTTGAATTGATTGGCCTGGTGGGTTACGATTTTTACTTTTAAATAATAGTTAACCACTGAAAGCCCTGTAAAACTGCAGGGCTTTTGTATTGATAGTTTCAAAAAAAATGACTACTAAAAAATGACTGTTTTACAAAAACATTCCCAACTCATTAAACAAACGGCAGGCAGTTTAGGGTTTGAGTTTTGTGGAATAGCCAAAGCTGTTTTTTTGGAAGATGATGCCAGAAGGCTTGAAAACTGGCTGCAACAAGGCATGCATGGCAAAATGCAATACATGGAAAATCATTTCGATCTTCGCACAAATCCTGCAAAATTGGTTCCGGGTGCAAAGTCGGTGATAACACTGCTGTTAAACTATTTTCCTTTACAACAACAAAATACCAATGAAATACAGGTGGCAAAATATGCTTATGGAAAAGATTACCATGAAGTAATCAGGGAAAAACTTCGAAACTTCCTTACGCTTATTAAGCACCAAATCGGAGATATTAATGGAAGAGGTTTTGTAGACAGTGCTCCTGTGCTGGAACGAACATGGGCACAAAAAAGTGGCCTTGGCTGGATAGGAAAAAATGGTAACCTGATCAACAAAAAACAAGGATCTTTTTTTTTCATTGCCACATTAATAGTTGACGTGGAACTATCGTATGATGATGCGATAGCAAAAGACTATTGTGGAAACTGCACCCGTTGTATTGACAATTGCCCAACCGATGCTATTTTACCAGATAAAGTAATTGATGGAAGTAAGTGTATTTCATACTTTACTATCGAATTAAAAGATGCTTTGATTCCAGACAAAATGAAAGGCACTTTTAATAACTGGCTGTTTGGTTGCGATGTTTGCCAGGATGTTTGCCCCTGGAACCGCTTCTCAAAACCCACCAACGAAATAAACTTTTCGCCCATACCTGCGTTGTTTAATTTTACTTCTTCCGACTGGGAAGATTTAACGGAGGAAAATTTCAAGCTCATTTTCAAAGACTCTCCTATCAAAAGAACTAAATTCGAAGGTATCAAACGCAACCTGAAGTTTATTAAAGCAACGGAATGAACCAACATCTTGAGAAACTATATTCGATCGCAAAAAAAAATGCCAGGTTAATCATTGGGCTTATGAGTGGCACTTCCCTGGATGGCCTGGATGTAGCATTGTGCAAAGTTTACGGCAATGGACCAGATACAACGATTTCTTTGCTCAACTTTGAAACAATTTGTTACGATGCTTTCTATAAAACTGAACTTAAAGCGATTTTTTCTAAAAGGAGTGTAGATCTGGAAAAAGTGTGCCTGTTAAACGAATGGATCGGAATTACACACGCTACAATGATAAATGATTGCTTAAAGAAATGGGGTTTCAATTCGGAAGATATAGATCTGATCGCAAGCCATGGACAAACCATTTACCATGCTCCTGCCCGATTTCATAAAAATGATTTATTTGGTAATGGCACTTTGCAGATTGGCGATGGAGATCATATTGCTGTTAAAACCGGTATTATCTGCATTAGTGATTTTCGTCAGAAACAAATTGCAGCAGGTGGCGAGGGTGCGCCGTTAGCTGCCTATGGAGATTTTTTGTTGTTTGCCGACAAAATAAAAGATATAATTCTTTTAAATATCGGGGGGATCGCAAATATTACTTTTTTACCGGCCGGAGCTAAGTTCAAAGAAATTATCTGCACAGATACAGGCCCTGGAAATACTTTGATGGATGCTTTTATCCAGGAAAATTTCGAGGGAAATCATTTTGATCGGGATGCACTTTTAGCAAATCAGGGAACTATTAATGAAGGCTTATTGGAGGAGTTAAAGAATAATGATTTTTTTAAACTTTCATTTCCAAAAACAACAGGCCCGGAATTATTCAATTTGCATTACCTGCAATCTGCACTTCAAAAGTGCAACTGCAATAGTTTGTCGGTTTATGATATCCTGGCAACGTTAAATAAATTTACAGCTGATACAATCTCAATTGCCATTAAAAATTTACTCCCTCAACTACCATCATGTGAATTATATGTGAGCGGTGGCGGCATGCACAATCCTTTGTTACTAAAAAACCTTACAGATTTACTTCCTTCTATTATGATTAAATCAACAGCAGATAAAAATATAAATCCTGACGCCAAAGAAGCTATATTATTTGCCTTACTTGGCAATGAGTGTATTGCAGGCAATGCTGATGATTTTGGTGAAGCTGGCAGTGCTTATCCGGCAACTGCTATGGGAAAAATAAGTTTTCCCGGGTAATTATTAATTCGCATTTTCTACCAGCTCTTTTAAATTATTTAGTGCCATCTCGTATCCGGGCCCTGTAATTTTATCGATAAAGATGCCATAGAATTTTTCCCACGGATACCAGTTTAACGTGGTTAGCACACGCCATTCAACCTGAACCGCACTGCTATCTTTTACAGCATTCACACTTACAATACTTGCCACATCATTTTCACCTTTTCTTATCAAAGAAAATTTAACCTGCGATTCATTGATGTCGGTTAATAATAATTTATTATCTTTTGAATTTGTACTCCAGGCAGCAAATGAATTTGGTTTATCAGAAGGTTCGCTGATTATGATCCGGTTACTGTCATTAGCAAATACAGGATGCCAGCGTTTCCATTTTTTCAGGTCGGCAACTTCAGATAAAACGATCCCGCCGTTGGCATGAACCAACACCGATCTCACTGTCATAACTTTTGATGGCATTAGCAGGGAAACCAATGTAACTACCGTAAATAAACCTGCCAATACAAACACAAATCCTTTTAATTGTTTCATAGATCATTCCCATTTAAAAACTTTGATTGCAATGGCATACACCACAATCCCCCATAAAAATAATATTCCAATTTCATTCTTTACATCCCAAAGGTTCTGCCCTTCAAATGCTACACTTCTCATGGCAGCATTTAAATGGGTTAGTGGCATAGCTTTAGAAATTGGCTGTAGCCATTTGGGGAATGCCTCAGCAGAAAAAAATGTGCCTCCTAATAAAAACTGTGGTAATGTAATAAGGTTTGCAAAAGGCGGTATTGAGCTATCATTTTTTGCAAGTCCGCTTACAATATAACCAAAGCCCATAAAAACAACCAACCCGATAAAACTAAGTACTAACATTTCCAGGAATGTTGTAATGCCATGAATCAAAGTAAAGTCGAAAAACAAATATCCAACTCCTATAATCACTATTGCTGTTACCATTTGAAAAGTAACCCGGCTCAACCCTTCTCCCAACACAATAAATGTTCGGCTGATAGGTGTTGCAAAAAAGCGTTTAAGCACTAACGTGGTTCGCAGGTTATAGAACATAAATGCAACACCAAATACCCCGGTACTGAGCAGCGAGAAGCCTAATTGGCCAGGCAAGATAAAATCAATGGTTTTGTATTCCCTTATTGTGGCAATGTCTCTTTTTAAGTCAAAATCCAAAAAGGCAAAAACCGGCCTTTCAGGATATTTTTTGTCACTTACTTCAGATATCTTTCTTTCTATTAGTGACTTTAACTGAGGCCACTTATCATTACTGGAAGTAGTGCTTTTTAATTGTACAGTGTAGGGAACATCACTGTTGCTGTTTTTTATAATTGATATTATTCCGGAGATCTTTCCTTCTTCCAAATTCCGGCTTTGTTCTTCAGCGGACTTATATTTTAAAATTTCAACTCCTTTTGTATTTCTAATGGCAACAAAAAGGTCATTTGTGGTGTCCGAAGCAGGATCAATGATAATTTTGAAGCTTTGACGACCTCCATTACCTCCTATAAAACCAAAAACAAGTATAAATATAAACGGGAAAACAAAACTAAAAATCACTGCTGACGGGCTACGGGTAATAGATCTTAAACTTGCCCGTGTAATCGCCAACATGGCCCTAAACTGGTTATACTTCATGCTGCAGTAGTATTTAATTAGGCAAAGCTATTGCAAAAAAAATAAAAAATTTTGAAATGTTAAGACATTTGTCGTAAATTTGAAGACAAATGGCGCATTATGAAAAGGTCAACAAATGCCACAAAAAAAGCAACTCAGGGAAAAATTAAAAAAGTTACCGGGGTAAATGATCCTCAGGCAATTTACAAATCAATCAGGGTTATTTCCCAGGTGAAAGATTTCAACTACGCAGAATTTAAAAAAATTGCAGATAAAACTCCTTTTACACTTTCAGAGTGGTCTTCAATACTTCACCTTAGCGAAAGAACACTTCAACGGTACGCCAAAAATAACGGCAGCTTTGCTGCAATCAACGCAGAGCGTGCATTACAAATTGAAAAAGTAATTAAAGAGGGTAAAATGGCTTTTGGAAATACGCAAAACTTCTATGAATGGTTAAAGCGTAATCCAGTTATGCTGGAAGGCCAGCTTTCGCTGGGATCCCTGTACTCCCTCGATGGAATTGAAAAGGTATTGTTACAGTTAGGCAGAATACAACAAGGATTATTTGCATGATAGTATATCGCATTTCAAATCCGGCATACAGTAACGACCTTTCTGGTACAGGTGCAAAGATCTTTGGTGGCCGCTGGAACTCTAAGGGCATACCAATGTTATATACTACGGAGCATATTTCTCTCGCCCTACTCGAAATGCTGGTTCACACTCAATTAAAAGACTTTACAATACCACTGGAACTGATATATATTACTCTGCCTGATACTTCTTTGGTACAGGAAGTGCAGCTGCCTAAATTAAAGGATAACTGGGTAACAGATATAGAATACAGCAGGTTTATGGGTGATGAATTTATAAAATCCAAAAAACACCTGGCATTAAAAGTACCATCGGCCGTAGTTCAGGAGGAATATAATTATCTGATTAACCCTGTTCATCCCGATGTAAAAAAAATAAAGATCAATGAAATAAAGTCCTTTAGGCCGGATAAAAGGCTTTTCTCTATCTAATGAATAAAACTTATCTACTACTTGGCAGTAACCTTGGTGATAACCGCCGCCAGCTTCAGGATGCTATAAAACACATTGAAAGCAGGATAGGAAAAGTATTACGATCATCTGCAATTTATATAACTGCTGCATGGGGGAAAACTGATCAGCCAGATTTTTTAAACCAGGTGATCATCATTAAAAGTAAATTGAATGCAATAGAAACAATGCAAACAATTCTTTCTATTGAAGAAATGATGGGAAGGAAAAGAACTGAAAAAAATGCCCCTAGATCTATTGACATTGATATACTTTTTTATGATAATGAAAAGTTTGAAACGAAATTTCTAACAATCCCACATCCCTTGATACAGGAAAGGAGGTTTGTTTTAACGCCACTTTATGAACTATCCCCTGATTTAGTTCATCCATTCCTCCATAAAACGATTAAACAATTATTAGTGGAATGCCCTGATCAGCTTGATGTGAAAAAAATTTAATCTCCCTTATATAGTTTCCACTTATTTTGCACCCGAAATGAAATATAACTTTGTTACAGTCGAAGGTAATATTGGTGCCGGTAAAACAACATTAGCACACCTGTTGAGTAAACATTATAATTCCAAACTTATCCTGGAACAGTTTGCCGACAATCCATTTCTCCCAAAATTTTATGAGAACCCCGACCAATATGCCTTTCCTTTAGAATTATTCTTTATGGCTGAACGGTATAAACAGTTAAAAGACCTGTTGCAAACAAAAGATATGTTTCAAACCGTAACAATATCCGATTACCTTTTTACCAAGTGCTTATTGTTTGCAAAAGTTAATTTGGCGGATGAAGAGTTCAGGCTATACCAGAAATTATTCGAGATCATCAATCCCCAGATCATTCAACCCGATATATTAATTTACCTGCATTGCCCTGTAAATAAATTACAGGAAAACATTAAAAAACGTAACAGGGAATATGAACAGGCAATTCCCAGTGATTACCTTTTCTCTCTCCAGGAAACCTATACACAATATATAAAGCAGCACAATATAAAAACACTTTTTGTAGATGCAAGCAATGCCGATTTTCTTGAAAATGAAGCCCACTTTAAGATAATCACCGACGCATTAGACAAAGAATACGAGCACGGCCAGCATTATCTTACACTTCCCTGATTTTTTTAGTTAATTGCTTTTATCTTTGGAGAAAGCAATCTTATTTGTCAGCAACCTATCAAAATAAAAACCCCTATGCCGCTTTAAAAATTGAAGAGTTTAAGAGCTTTATAGGTGGACGGTTTATTTTTATTATGGGATTGCGCATGACGGGAACCGTTATAGGCTGGTGGATGTACCTGCTTACCAATAGCCCACTTGCACTGGGGTTTGTTGGTCTGGCCGAAGTGATACCCGCAGTTTCCCTTGCACTTTATGCCGGCCATCATATCGACAAAACTGAAAAAAGAGGGTTATTGCTGAAATGTATCCGGTTTTACATGATTTGTATAAGCCTTTTGCTTTTTTTATCCTCTAATCTTATTTCCTCTCACTTACATCACTGGACGATTGCCATATTGATGTGTGTGATCATAGCATTTACAGGAGCAATACGCTCCTTTTCTGGTCCAACTTTTTCAGCATTGATATCCCAGATAGTACCAAAAGATATGTTACCGTCAGCCGCCGCCATCAGTTCTGCTACCTGGTTGATAGGCTCCATTTGCGGACACGCTGTTGCAGGGTTTCTAATTGCATTCCTGGGAATAACAAATACGTTCTTTGTGATCCTGGCATTCGTTATTACCGGTTATATCCTGCTTTCAAAACTATCTGTAAAACCGGTTTTTGTTACCGCCGCTACAAAAACCTGGCAAAGCGTGAAAGAAGGTTTAAATTATGTGTTTAGAACCAAAGAACTGTTAGGCGCTTTAACGCTTGATCTTTTTGCCGTACTCTTTGGTGGGGCTGTGGCATTGGTTCCGGTTTTTGCGAAAGATATCCTGCACGTTGGGCCAATTGGGTTTGGATGGTTAAATGCTGCAGCGGATATAGGCTCTATTATCACAGTAACGTACTTAACAGTTAAGCCACTTCAGCGGCAACAGGGACGAATCCTCTTCTATGCCGTTGCAGGCTTTGGTATCTGCATCATTCTGTTTGCGCTATCTACTGTATTCTGGTTATCTTTTGCGGCTCTTTTATTAAGTGGATGCATGGACGGGATAAGTGTAATAGTACGAAGTACTATATTGCAATTAAAAACACCTGATGAATTAAGAGGAAGAGTAATGTCTGTTAGCAGCATGTTCATTAATTCTTCTAATGAACTTGGACAGTTTGAAAGTGGCGTGGCAGCGAAATTAATGGGAACTGTTACATCAGTTATTTTTGGTGGTTGCATGACCATTGGAGTTGTTGTTGTTACGTGGTTTAAGGCGCCCTCGTTACGGAAAATGCAGTACTAAAATGTTACACTTTATTTATTACACATACAGGATGGGATAAATTTCCAGATGATTAAACTTTTAAGTATGCAACGCAGATCCTTTATAAAAAACACCGGATTTACATTAGGAGCTCTGGCTTTATTAAACGGAAAATCTTTGGCGCAACTGTTGGAAGATCCTGCATTTAAAATAAAAATGCTGACTGATGAAATCGGAATATTTACTGAAAAAGGAGGCACAATCTTATTTATGCTAACGAAGGAAGGAACCGTTGTAGTAGATTCCCAATTTCCGGATAGCGCCGCCCACTTGATTGAGGAAATAAAAAAGAAAACAACAGCACCTTTCAGGCTTTTGATCAACACCCATCATCATGGAGACCACTCGGGAGGCAATATTGCTTTTAAAGATCTGCTTCCTCACGTACTTGCGCATGAAAATAGTAAAATAAACCAGGAAAATGCAGCAAAGAAAAATAATAATGAGGATAAGCAACTGTATCCCGACCAAACTTACAAAACTACCTGGTGTGAAAAGATCGGTAAACAGGAAGTATGCCTTCATTATTTAGGACCAGGCCATACAAATGGCGACAGCCTGGTACAATTTAAAAATGCAAATATTATTCACTTGGGCGATCTTGTTTTTAACAGAAGGCATCCTTATATCGATAAATCTGCTGGTGCAAGTATTGCCAATTGGATTCAATTGCTGGAAAAAGCAACCAAAACTTTTTCAAAAAAGACGACTTATGTGTGTGGCCATGCGGGAGCAGGTTATGATGTCATTTTAAAATCTGGCGACCTGTTGGCGTTTAGAGATTATTTGGGAAACCTTCTGAAATTTACTGATTCGGAATTAAGAGCCGGCAAAACAAAAGCAGAGATCATTAAAGCCAGTACTATTCCAGGCTCACCAGAATGGGCAGGGGATGGCATTGAAAGGCCATTAACAGCTGCGTATGCGGAACTTACAGCAGAATAAGCTAACCGGGATCTGTTAATTTTTCCAACACAAAATAAACAATGGGGCAAAAGCTGCTATTCTTTAGTGTTAACGCCTGGCGTTTCAAAATTACATCTTCATCGGTGTATGGAAACCTGGCACAATCAGAAGGCCGTACCTCGTAAATACTGCAATAATTATCAGTTCCTAAAAAAGGGCAGGGCTTCGATTTCACCACGTAGTCACCTTCTTTGTCCAGTACCAGGTACCTTTCAATAAACTCACCTTCTTTTAATTTCAGGTGCTTGGCAATACGTTTCAGGTCGGGTGTTTTAAAACGTGGAGAATAATTTTTACAACATGCTGCACAATCGAGGCAATTCACATTATTAAATGCTTCTTCGTGCAAAACCGGTAGCGTTCTCAATACTTTATTCTTATCCGCACGATTGAGGAATTGTTTGTATTTTTTTTGATTATCCGAAGATTTCTTTTGCCAGTTTTGAAGTATATCGGTGCTCATTGTTTAACAATAGTATTATAGTTATTCGTCATTTTTCCACAACACAAAACTAACGAACATATCAGCACGAAATATTGTTGTGATTATGTAAATTTGCGCATTCAGCGAGTACCTTTCCTTCGGCTTCTTAATTCGGCAGGATAGCTATAAAAAAGTACGGGAAAATTCCGCTTTTGCGGATAGCATGTTGAGCAACTACTTAAGCCGGTTAAATTTAAAATGCATATGAATCTTTTTGAACAGCAACAAAACGAATTTACCCAAAGACACATTGGCCCAAATACGGAAGAAACGGATGCCATGTTAAAAACAGTTGGAGTAGCTTCCTTAGAGGAATTAATAGAAAAAACGGTACCCTCTTCAATCCGCATGGCTGAACCGCTTACAACGGCTGGCCCTATCAGCGAATATGAATATCTGGCAGAACTTAAAAAGACTGCTTCATTAAATACTGTATGTAAATCATATATTGGGCAAGGTTATAATAATACAATTGTTCCAAGTGTGATTTTACGTAATGTGTTCGAAAATCCAGGCTGGTATTCACAGTATACGCCTTACCAGGCTGAAATTGCACAAGGAAGGCTTGAGAGCCTGTTGAATTATCAAACAATGGTTAGTGACCTGACAGGATTGCCCATTGCAAATGCAAGCCTGCTGGATGAAGGTACTGCTGCAGCAGAAGCCATGGCAATGTTGTTTAACCATAAAAACCGGGATCATGAACATATTACAGCACCCAGGTTTTTTGTTGACGAAAATATTTTTGAACAAACAAAAGATATCCTCATCACAAGAGCTAAACCTATTAACATAGAACTCGTTTTTGGAAACTTTGCCACGGTAAAACTGGATGAAAATTATTTTGGTGCTATTGTTCAATACCCCGATAAAAACGGGCTGATTGCAGATTACAGGAAATTTATTGAACAGGCTCACCATAACAATGCACAGGTAGTTATGGCAACCGACCTGCTCGCCCTTACTTTACTTACTCCTCCCGGTGAACTAGGTGCAGACGTAGCTATCGGTAACGCACAAAGGCTAGGTGTACCAATGGGATTTGGAGGCCCACATGCGGCTTTTTTTGCCACAAAAGATGAATTTAAAAGAAATATACCCGGCAGAATTATCGGAGTAAGTATGGATGCCCAGGGTAACCGTTGTTTGAGGATGGCTTTGCAAACAAGAGAACAGCATATTCGCAGGGAAAAAGCTACCAGTAATATTTGTACTGCCCAGGCATTGTTGGCAAATATGTCGGCAATGTATGCGGTTTACCATGGAGCGGAAGGGTTAAAGAACATTGCGAAGCGGGTGAGTATCCTTACCCAAACACTTAGCAACGAATTATCACAATTAGGATTTCGTAATGAGAATGAATTTTATTTTGACACGATAAAAATAAATATAGAAACAGTGGCGCCTTTGAAGTCTGCTGCGGAAGCTCATCGTATCAATTTCCATTACACCGAAAACAGTTTCTCCATTTCGCTGGATGAAACTACTACACAACGCGACTTACTGGATATATTGCATTTATTTGCGTCTACCCAAAACAGTGATACAGCAGTTGCAAATTTTGATGCGGATAGTTTGTTACATAATATCCCATCTAACCTTACGCGTGTGTCTGATTTTTTAACGCATCCTGTTTTTAACACGCACAAAAGTGAAACAGAAATGATGCGTTATATAAAAAGCCTTGAAAACAAAGACCTCAGTTTAAATACATCCATGATCTCGCTTGGCAGTTGCACTATGAAACTGAATGCTGCTACACAACTGATTCCTGTTAGCTGGCCAGAATTCAACAACATTCATCCATTTGCGCCAAAACATCAATGGCGTGGTTACCAGCAGATCGTATCTGAACTGGAAAAGTGGCTTAGTAACATCACCGGATTTACAGCCACCTCTCTTCAACCCAACAGCGGTGCACAGGGAGAATATGCAGGCTTGTTAACAATCAGGGCTTATCACGCTCATAAAGATGATGCTCATCGTAACATCATACTCATCCCGATTTCGGCACATGGTACAAATCCAGCGTCGGCCGTAATGGCCGGATTTAAAGTTGTGGTTACAAAATGTGATGAAGCAGGAAATATAGATGTGGAAGATCTGAGGTTAAATGCAGAGAAATACAAAGACCAGCTCGCCGGCTTAATGGTAACATATCCCAGTACTCATGGTGTATTTGAAGAAAGCATAAAAGAGATCTGCCAATTAATTCATGACCATGGCGGATTGGTTTATATGGATGGTGCTAATATGAATGCACAGGTTGGTCTTACCAGTCCGGGGCATATTGGAGCTGATGTATGTCATCTTAACTTACATAAAACTTTTGCGATACCACATGGCGGTGGAGGACCGGGTATGGGACCGATTTGCGTGAATGATAAACTTGCACCTTACCTTCCGGGGCACATTTCGCTTGATAATAACCCCGCGGCTATACATGCTGTTAGTGCGGCACCCTATGGCAGTGCCAGCATCCTGCTGATTAGTTATGCTTATATTAAAATGCTGGGAGCTGCAGGTTTGAAAAAAAGTACAGAAATAGCAATCCTGAATGCAAATTATATGAAGGCAAGATTAAGGAATGACTACAAGATCCTTTATACCGGTAAAAACAATACCTGTGCTCATGAATTTATTGTAGACCTTCGTCCATTTAAACAATCTGCCGGGATAGAAGCAGAAGATGTTGCAAAACGTTTAATGGATTTTAACTTCCATGCTCCTACTTTAAGTTTTCCTGTTGCGGGAACAATAATGATAGAACCGACAGAAAGTGAGGATAAGGCTGAACTGGATAGGTTTTGTGATGCATTGTTGTGTATCCGGGCCGAAATAAAAGCAATTGAAGATGGCAAAGCAGATAAAGTGGACAATGCACTAAAGAATGCACCACATACTCAATTTGTAATTACGGCAAATGATTGGAATCATGCTTACAGCAGACAGGAAGCAGCATTCCCTTTAGCTTATGTAAAAGAAAATAAATTCTGGCCTTCTGTAAGCAGGGTTAACAATACTTATGGAGACCGAAACCTGATTTGTACTTGTGAGCCGGTAAGTTCTTATGCAGAAGAAGCATAAGGAAAACTTCTATATTGGAAAGTGGATGTGGGGATTTAAATCATCAAATTGACAGAATCCGGATACTTACTAATTCATATATTTTTATAATAGAAAATGCCTGGAAGATACCAGGCATTTTCTATTATTTTATGTAAAGCAATTTATTGTTCTTTTGCCTGGGTAAGACGTGTAAACTCTGAACCACTGAAAATTTTTGATAATTTATTATCATTGGTTTTTTTCCATTCTGAGATATGAGTTTCAGAAACAATCCTCCAGAAATTTTTCGCCTTAAGGTCTTCGTAATCCGGAGATTTAACAAAAATACCTACAATGGTGTTTCTTTTTTTAAACTCGATCTTTACTTGTTTTTTTGCCAGATTATCTGGTTCCAAAAACTTGGTTATCATTTCATTTATCATCTGAAAATTTTTACAAAGGTAAGCTAAATAAGCCTTTTAGCCATATTTATTTTGAACTGTGCAACAAATAGGTTACATACGGTAACAAACAGCATTTATATTCATCCCCGCTCCAACAGAAGCAAACAACACAATATCGCCCTGCTGAAAACTGTGCCCGGGAACCTTATCTTTTCTAATTGAATCGAACAAAGTTGGTACTGTTGCTACCGAGCTATTTCCCAGTTTCCTGATGTTCATCGGCATAATATCTTTGCTTACCGTATCCAATCCATACAATTTAAACATTGCCTTTATAATAGCTTCATCCATTTTTTCATTAGCCTGGTGAATGATAATTTTTTTAAGATCTCTTATTTCAACATCAGCCTTTTCCAGACAATCTTTCATTGCCAGAGGTACATGCCTTAATGCATATTCATATACCTTTCTACCTTTCATTTTAATGTAACGAATACGGGGATCGGAACCCGGGAAATTGGATTTTCCTAAAAACAGATAATCAACTTCGTTTATACAGTGTGCCTGTGTTGCTGTTGACAAAATACCTGCACCATCTTTTCCGGTTTCTTTTAATTCTAACATGCAAGCACCTGCACCATCCGAAAATATCATACTATCCCGGTCGTGCAAATCAAGTACACGCGAAAGTGTTTCCGTTCCTATTACCAGGCACTTTTTAGCAATCCCGGCTTTAAAATAAGCGTCGGCCTGAATTACACCTTGTATCCACCCGGGACAACCAAATACTATATCATATGGAATACAACCTGGATTGTGAATATTTAATGAATGTTTTACCCTGGAAGCAATGGCTGGAAGTATATCAGTTTGAATAGTGTGTTTTATCACATTGCCAAAATTTTCTGCAACGATTATCTGATCTATGGTTTCCTTATCGCAGCCGGCATCTTTAATTGCAATTTCAGCTGCTATGATGGCCATGTCAGAGGCGGTCATGTCTTCAGGTGCGTATCTCCTTTCTTCAATACCAGTGATCTGTTGGAATTTTTTAGCTACTTCCGCTGCATCAATTCCAATTGGCTCATTATTTTCCGAAAAGAAATTATTCGAAGCAAAGTCGTTGTTGGTTTTAATTATCGGCGGAATATAAGATCCTGTACCCGTTATAACTGTTCGTTTCAATTCAATTTTATTTTTACATTAATAATACTATTCCCGGAATCTTTATTCCTGGAAAAACATACGGATAAGCTTTCTCAATAGATAGTTAAATAAGTAAACAGCTGTCAGTAGAATTAATATTATCATTTGCGGCGTATACTGTAATATGAAGTTACCGAATAAACAGATTCTAACTTAGGAAGCACCCAAAGAAAATACTCAAAACAAATACGTAATACATTGCTCCATAGTCGTTAATGCCCCTCCCACTATTGAAAAGACAAATAAATCCATTTATTTTGAAAATGATTTTTAATATTAATATTAAAACCTTACCTTTGCACTTTATTAATACAAATACAATACAAATTAAAAATGGACACTAAAAATCAAGGCACCGTTAAGTTTTTCAATTCAGAAAAAGGATTCGGATTTATTAAACATGACGAATCTGACAAAGAAACCTTTGTACACGTTAGCGGTTTAATCAATGACATTAAAGAAGGCGACAAAGTAGAATTTGAACTTCAAAATGGCAAAAAAGGAATGAATGCTGTTAATGTAACAGTTATTGGATAAATTAAAGTCATTTAAATTTATTAAGGGTTACTGCTTAAAACAGTAACCCATTTTTTTTACCGGCTACTTTTGTTTACACCTGAGTTCTGCTGTTGCTTATTTTTACATTCACTTAATTTTCATCACATAGTATCATAGAAAATGAAAAATAAATTATCACTACCGTTTGCCCTTATCTGCCTTATTTGCCTTCATGCCTGTAGCGCTTCAAAAAAAACAACGGCTATCCAGGTTCCTCAAAATGATGCTCCAAAAGCAGTAATCGTTTTAAACAACGGACAAAAGATAACGGTTACCACTACCAGCAATACAGATTCTGACATGGGCATGGGAATGCAAATGAAGAATATCAGCACTGCTACAAATCTTCTGCAGGTTATTGCCACAAATGATACCAGTTATGCGATTAGTAATACGCTTACAAAAATGAGTATTTCAATGGATATGATGGGGCAACAAACTAATTATGATTCTGAGAAAGATGCAGATAAAGATTCAGACATAGGAAAAGGCATTGCTACCAAATTAAATCATGCTGACACACTTTCAGTAAATAAAATGACAGGTTTGACTGATATAAAATCAACAAACGCCAGTCCTGAAAAAGAAGAAAAAAACCCAATGGTAGATATGATGGCTGCTATGGGTGTAAGTGCAGGCAAAGACCCTTCGCTGGAGGCAGCTTTTTTTATTATTCCAAAAGATAAAAAAACCGGCGACAGTTGGAGCGATAGTACTACTGAAAAAAATATTAGAACATTAAGGCAATATACCCTTCAGTCAATCAACAATGATATTGCTACCATCGTGGTAAAAGGAAGTATAAGCGGAAATGGTGAAGCTGAAGTACAGGGAACTACCATTGCTTTTACTATGAATACAAAAAACACCGGTGAAATTATAGTGAATGTTAAAAACAGCCTTGTTAATAAAATGAGCAACAACGCAGATGTTTCAATGACAATGGACATGATGGGGCAATCAATGCCAATCAGTTCAAAAACCACACAAACAATTGTTTTTCAGTATTAGTATCTTCTAGTACCGGTAACAGGTAGCTGCTTTCTTTACATTAATTGAACTAACAGTGTATGTAACTGTTAGTCTTTTTTTTGCAGCCAGTAATAACCAGCCGCAGCTGCCAGGCAAAAACATACTACCACCAGCCATAAATTAAAAAATCCGATGGCGTCAGCAACACCTGCACCGCCATAGCTTCCAATTATCTGCGCAATGCCCCACGACATGGTGTATAGTCCCGCATATTGCCCGCGGCTTTGCTCAGAACTCCGGGCAATATAATAACTGTTCATAAATGGCATAGATACCATTTCGGCAAAGGTTAACACAAACATTGATAAAAAAGCAATGGCCAAACCATTCGCAATGGGGAGGTTAAGTAACAGAAAAGAAAGGCCCATTAATAAGGCTCCATATCGCATCAAAGTAAGGTATGGCTTTCTGCCTTCCAGTTTAAACACAATCACCATTTCAAAAAAAGCGATCAGGATGCCGTTGAATGCCATTACCACACCAATCCAGAATTCGTTTAAATGTAGATGGGTTTTAAAATAAATAGGCACGGTGGTAAATAATTGAAAAAAACACATGGCAAAAAGTACCTGCAACAACAGAAAAAAAAGAAACCTCTTGTCTTCATAAGGCGAAGTACTTGACTTGCCTGATGATTTTTGCTGAACGATTGCATGTTGTTGTTTCAATGTTACTTTCGGAAGAATTATTAACAACAAAATACCTGCACTCATGCTGGTTATGCCATCTACCCAAAATAAAAGCTGATAATTATAAGAAGCAAGAAACCCTCCTATTGCAGTGCCGGCACTAAATCCCAGGTTAACTGCCAACCTTGCCAAAGAATAGGATTGTGTACGATTTTCCTTGTTGCTATAATGAGCTATTGCTGTTGCATTGGCTGGCCTGAACGATTCATTTACCAGGCTCAAAAAAAATGTACAGATACATATAGTTAGATAACTGTTCATCTGGCCTAAAACGATAAATAAGATCCCGCCCCCAAACAGGGCAAAAAATTGAGTATAGTAAAATCCAAAATGATCGCTGATTTTTCCTCCCACAAACGAGCCTACTACTGATCCAATACCATAAACAGCCACCACCATTCCGCCCTGCTGTAATGTATAACCGCGGTAACTGCAGTACAATGTCATAAAAGCCAGCACCATCGTACCAATTCTATTGATTAACATAACAGCACTCAGGAGCCAGATACGTTGAGTTAAGCCAGTATAGGCACTTGTATATAATCGTATTGTTGCGCTAAACATCCCCTATTTTTCTTTTGTATAAATTTCGAAATCTGCCGACTTAGGCACTGCTTCAAAAACTTTCCTGATAATTTCTGATGGAACCGTCAGTTTTCTTATTTTGGTATCCAGCCAGGCTCCCTCGCAAGTGATAACCGCCGAAAGCGTGTTGCCATTTTTCCATATCTCATGCTGCATTGTCCACCTTGAAAAATCAGCTGTTGTTTTCTGCAACATTAAATTAACTGAAATTTCATCTGAAAAGCTGATCTCTCTTTTAAAAACACACTCTTCCCTGAAAAGTATTGGGCCAACATTCATCTGTTGCATAAGGGCGGGTGTAAGTCCGTGCTCTATTAAAAAAGACATGCGACAGTAACCGCCAAGGTCATAATACCTAGAATGAAGCATATGAAAATTGGGATCCAGATCGGACCAACGCACCTCTATTTTTTTTATGTAACTATCCATATTTATATTTTTTATTCAAAAAAAAAATCCTTTTCACTTACGGCGAAAAGGATTTAAGCAGGATTATAAATTAATTATTTATACATGATCTCATAATATTCCTTAGCCATACGGTTACTATCAAATTGCCAACGGACGTCTCTCATACCATTTTTAACAATCTGGCGCCACACGTTTGCATTTTCATAATACATAGGTAATATCTGATTTTCCAGGATATCATAGATCTTATCCAGATCATACTGGTCTTGTTCATGTGTACTCATGGCCGCATAATCTACCGGGGGAACAAGAAATCCGTTGTTTCCATGGTTGATAAATTCGCAGATCCATCCGTCGTTGGTACTAAAATTTACTGAGCCATTCATTGCGGCTGTCATTCCGCTTGTTCCACTAGCTTCTCTCGGTACTCTCGGATTGTTTAGCCAAATATCAGAGGACTGTTTTAGCCGCTTGCTTAATGAAAGTTCGTATCCGGTACAAACTGCAACATTGTCGTATTGTTTACTAAGGTTTACCAGGTAATTAAAATCACTGATTGCAGGATAATCAACCGGGTAAGGTTTTCCAGCCCAAATAATCTGAACAGGGTATTTTGTATTTGATAAAAGCGCTTTAAACCTCTCTTCATCACGTGTAATAAGTTCAGCCCTTTTGTAACCCGCGAATCTTCTTGCCCAAACTATCGTCAATACATCGGGGTTCATCAATTTACCAGTTTGATCGGCCACCATATCAAAAGCTCTCTTTTTTAACCATCTTTTTCTGTCAACAAAAGCTTCTGTATTGTGCTCTTCAATGAAATTATACAGCTGCTTATCTGCCCAGTAGTGCCAGTTTTGTGCATTGGTGATAGATTTTATTTCGCAGATATCTTCATATTTACTCCACATTTTGCGGCTTACTTCGCCATGAAGCTGACTTACGCCATTTGCCAGCTTCGCAAACCTTAATGCGGCAAGGGAATGATTAAATTGATCATCTGTGGTTCCTGTAAGTTTGCGTACATCTTCCAGGGGAAGTCCGCAGAAATAACCCATCTTTTCACACAAGAAAAGATCATGCTTTTCGTTACCAGCTTCTTCAGGTGTATGCGTTGTAAATATCAATTTATTTTTAACCGCCTGTTTATCATTACCATATTTTTTATACAAATAAAAAGCAGCGCTTACGGCATGCGCTTCATTCATATGATACAACTCAGGGTTGAAATTTAACTCATCTATCAGTTTGGCACCGCCTACACCCAATAAAATAAACTGTGCCACTTTTGTAGCTACGTTTGCATCGTACAACCTATGCGATATTGTTTGAGAAACATAATCATTTTCAGGAAGGTCAGTACTTAGCAAAAATAATGGCGCACTTTTAAAAGTTTCCGGATTCAAATAAAATGCCTTCACCCAAACGGGGTGGCCATGTATGTCTATCTGAAATTTAATACCGGTATCCTCAAGAAAATTGTAAATTTTTTCATTCCATTGAACCTGTAGCGTCTGATCCTGGTTCCTGGCCTGGTCGTAATAACCATATTTCCATAATATACCGATACCGATCAGATTTTGACGCAACTCATAAGCACTACGCAAATGCGATCCACTCAGGTACCCCAACCCACCGCTATAGATTTTTAAGGGTTGATGTATAGCAAATTCCATTGAAAAATATGCAACACGTTTCTGGTAAGCCTGGTCAATAGGATAAGGGACTTCGTACTGGGCAAAATTCATTCTTAATTTGATTTGGTTTATCCTGCAATATAAAACTGATTTTTCACATTAACGTGTACACATTACGCAAAGGGTGGATATGTTGATATCTTCAGGAATTTTAATTTTTAGGTCAGTAATGTATTAATTTTTAGATTTGTCTAAATATTTTCAATTGACCTTTACTGCAACAGAAGAAAACTACATCAAAGCCATCTATCATTTGCAAGATGCACATGAGAAAGTGAGTACTACGCTACTATCCGGTGAGATGAATACAAAACCAGCGTCGGTAACCGATATGTTGAAAAAACTGGAATTAAAAAAAGTAGTTCATTACCAGAAGTATAAAGGATTTATTTTAACCGATGAAGGAAACAGAACTGCGTTGAACGTAGTAAGAAAGCATCGGCTATGGGAATATTTTCTTGTAAACAAACTTGGTTTTGAATGGGATGAAGTGCATTGCATGGCAGAAGAACTTGAGCATATCAGCAGCAACGAGCTAACTACACGACTTGATAATTACCTCGGAAACCCGGCATTTGATCCGCATGGCGATCCTATACCCGATCACAAAGGGAAAATAAAGATTTTAATGCAGGAAAGACTTAGCGAAATTGATGTAAATAAGATCGTAACCGTAAGTGCCGTTAAAAATCAAAGTGTGGAAATGCTGGACCTGTTGAAACATTTGAAGATCGTAATAGGCACCCGGTTAAAGATCATTAGCCGTTTCGATTTTGATGGTTCTGTAGAGATAAAAGTTGAGAAACTAGCCCCCATTTATATCAGCAAACAGGTGGCACAAAATATATTTTGTATAATATGACCAGAGAGATCAATCACGATAATTCTTTAGGCGAAGTGCATGGCTCGGTAGATACTACTCAGAAGGCCAAGGGTTGGAAAAAAATATTTTCATTTCTTGGGCCTGCATACCTTGTAAGTGTTGGATACATGGATCCGGGTAATTGGGCTACTGATCTTGCCGGTGGCAGCAAATATGGTTACACCCTCATTTGGGTGCTGTTAATGAGTAACCTGATGGCGTTGCTGTTACAAAGCCTGAGTGCCCGTTTAGGAATTGTGAGAGGCAGAGACCTTGCACAGGCAAACCGTGAAACTTACCCGAGATCAGTAAACTTCATTTTATGGATACTGGCAGAAATTGCCATCGCAGCCACAGATCTTGCTGAAGTATTGGGTATGGCCATTGGGATACAATTACTAACAGGGTTGCCACTTATTTGGGGGGTATCTATAACGGTACTGGATACCTTCCTTTTGCTTTATTTACAAAGGTTGGGCATCCGTAAGATGGAAGCTTTTATTATTGCACTGATCGGTATAATTGGTATCTGCTTCCTTGTAAATATTATCATGGCTAATCCGCAACTTCATGAAGTACTAAAAGGGTTAATACCTTCATTGCCTGATGCCAAAGACCTATACGCTTCCAAAGGAATGACCAATGCACTTCCAAAAGAAACTGCTTTGTATCTTGCCATTGGAATTATCGGAGCCACCGTGATGCCCCATAATTTGTATCTCCATTCTGCATTAGTGCAAACAAGGAAAATCAAGAAAACAACTGAAGGAATAAAACAAGCATTGAAATGGAGTTTTGTAGACAGTGCTATTGCATTAAATATTGCTTTTCTCATCAATGCCGCCATCCTGATCTTAGCAGCAACTGTTTTCTTTAAAACAGGAAGAACAGATATAGGTGAGATTAAACAAGCCCATGAATTATTATCGCCCATGCTTGGTTCTACAGTGGCTTCTACTTTATTTGCTGTGGCTTTGATAGCTGCAGGGCAAAGTTCAACAGTTACCGGTACTTTGGCCGGACAAATTGTTATGGAAGGTTATCTCAGGCTGCGGATCAATCCCATCATGCGCAGGCTTATTACGCGTTTACTGGCAATTATACCGGCCATCATTGTAATTGGTATTTTTGGAGAAGATAGGGTTGATGAACTGCTAATATTTAGCCAGGTGTTACTTAGTTTGCAATTAGGCTTTGCCGTTATTCCCCTGATCCATTTTGTTAGCGATAAGAAAACCATGGGTGTATTTGCCATCAAACCAATTGTAAAATTTCTGGCATGGATGGTAGCAAGTGTGTTGGTTTATCTGAATATAAAAATGGTGAGTGGCGAAGCGACCAGCTATTTTACAGGTGATAGCAATATCATCATTAAAGCTTTGATAGTTGTTGCTGGAATACTATTTGTAGCGCTGCTGGTTTATTCAGTGATCTTTCCATTGTTAAAAAAGGAGAAAACCCCGGGTTCTATACAAATGCACCCGGCATTGAGCGGTATAAGTCAGTTGAACATTCCTATTTACAAAAAGATAGCTGTAGCGCTGGATTTTAGTGAGAATGATACAAAATTAATTGCGTATGCTATGGGGCAGGCAAAGGAAGGCTCTACTTTTATTTTGATACACATTGTAGAAAGCGCATCAGCTGTATTGCACGGCAAAGAAACAGATGATTATGAAACCAAGGAAGACAACGAACGGCTATTGTTTTTTGTAACGCAATTAAAGGACGCTGGTTTTGATGCAAAAGGGATTTTGGGATTTCGGCAAAGAGCAAAAGAAATTATCAGTATTGTGAGAACTGAGCAGGCAGACATGCTGGTTGTAGGGGCACATGGTCATACAGGCATCAAAGACCTTATCTATGGAGCAACTGTAGACACTGTGCGGCATGAATTAAAAATACCGGTGCTGGTGGTTAATCTGTAGAAGAAGCAATTTTTGAATCTATCAGTGCATTCCAGCGAGACTGTTCATCTTTTAATTGTCCATTCATTGTTTGTGTGTCATAATCATTTTGCATTTTATTCATAATATCGCAGCACTCATTGTAAATACGTGGTATCAATGATTTAAAGTTTGCCGGAGTAAACGTAGTATTTTGCAATTTATCCATAAAAATGGCTGCTGCCAGATAGCTGATATCAAAATGGTGCTGTTCATGGGTAAGTATATAGGCTGTCTTCTTTCCAGGCTTTACCCATGATTTATTTAAATTAAAATAACAATAGACGGTAATATTCAACTCTCCTTTACCGTTAGTAGTTTTGATGTTTGCATTGTATCCGAATCCGGATACAGTTAAAGCGGCAATTATCCCTTCCCGGTTAGGTGTCCCTTTAAAATCTTCCCACACAAGGTTGATATTTTTATTGTAATAAAGTACTTCAGTCTTTGGCATTGAACTTTCATTGGTCCAGCTAACATTTGTAGTTAGCTGGCCATGACTATCGTTAAAAATAAAAACAGCAAAAATCAGGGATATAAATTTCATAGTGATATAAATAAATATCAAAAAAACAGTTTATCAATCACAATCACACTTTAATTTCCGGTAATTGTGCATTAATTAACAGGTTGAATTACCTGCCAAGAAAAAGAGCCACTTTTTGCACGATGGCATCAATATCCTGCTTTTCCATGCAATCAAAATGTTCGAGCGGGCAGGTATTGCTACCAAACTTACTACATGGCTGGCACCTGAGGTTTAACAGTATATTTTCATATACTGGGGTTGCTTGCTGCTGCATAAATAATGCGCCGTAATATGGCTCTACATCCAGTTTGGGTGAAGTGCCTCCCCATATTGCCAGCAAAGGTTTTTTAAAAGCGCATGCGATGTATTGTAAGCCAGTATCATGCGAAATAACAAGTTTAGATTTCCTGACAAGGTCGGCTGATTCATTAAGATTAAATTTACCACAGGCATTATAAATCTTAACAGGATCAAGAGAAGAAATTAATTCCCCATTTGCCCTGTCTTCCTTTCCTCCTAATAACATGATCGGGTGATCAATTTTATAACACAGTTCCTGTAATTTATGTACAGGCAGTTTTTTTGTAAAATAGGTGGCTCCAATAACAACAGCAATATAGCCTGCACTATGGGCTGCAGGAATATCATCCTGTTTCACTACATCCTGCTTTGGAATAAAATAATCAAGGCCAAGCCCGTCATCCTTCACATTTAATGCAGCAACCGTGTTTAAGCTACGTTGGGTGATATGTATATCCGGCATCAGATCAATATTCAGTTTTGTTAATAAAAACTTCTGAATATTTAATTTATCAATGGTGTAACTTTTCTTTTTTAACGCTCTTTTTATCTTGTTGCTCCTGAAATTATTGTGAAGATCTATCACATAATCATAGTTCTCTTCTTTTAGTTCTTTGAGTAATACCGGAAAGTCGTAATCGTAATAAAAGAATTTATCAATGTATGGGTTAGCTTCTGTTACCAACCGGAAAGATACTTTAGTAACAAAGTGAAGCGATACATCAGGCAATTGATTCTTAATACACCGAAACACCGGGCTTGTTAGAACAATATCTCCAATGGAGGAGAATCTGATTACTAATATTTTGGGCACATTACTAAATTAAGTTTCAATATAATCAAGGTCTTTTCCAAAAGTTTCTTCGGTATACCAGGCAGATACAATGCTGATGATCATTACAATAACACCAGTGATTAATCCTGCATGAATATAACTAAAATATTGCTGCAAGCCATTAAACAATAAGATCATTAATGGAAGGGAGCCTCTTACCATATTTGGTGCCGTAGTTGCAGCTGTTGCTCGTAAATTAGTGCCAAACTGCTCCGCAGCCATCGTCACAAAAATGGCCCAAAAACCTGTAGAAAACCCTAATCCAGCAATGATCAGGTACATATTGGTGGCATTGGTATTTTGCTGGCTGAAAAATAAAATCAGCATGATGATGGTTAATCCATAAAAAATAAATAGTGCTTTTTTCCTGCTTTTCAACCATTGACTTATAAAGCCGATCAATACGTCAGCAATTGAAATGGCCATGTAAGCATACATAGTTGCTTTTCCGGGATTTATCTTTTCGGGTAGTCCGAACTCTTTTCCAAATTTATTTGAGAATGCTATCAGGATACCGATCACATACCAGGTAGGTAAACCAATAAGGATGCTAAGGATATATTTTTTGAAACGCCTCCCGTTATTAAAGAACATACCGAAATTTCCGCGGGCCACTTTCATTTCTTTTACCTGGTTATACATTCCCGATTCAAAAACTGATATCCTTAATACCAATAAGCAAAGCCCCAGGGCTCCCCCAATAAAGTAACAAACCCTCCAGTCGAATTGCTGTGAAATAAAATAAGCTACAACTGCACCCGTAAGCCCGATGCCAGCCACCAATGAAGTACTAATACCGCGTTTATCTTTGTGCACTAATTCAGAAACCAATGTAATACCAGCACCCAGTTCGCCTGCCAGCCCAACGCCTGCAAAAAAACGAACCAGCGCATATTCGTTTACGGTATGTACAAATCCATTAAAAATATTTGCAATCGAATATAAAATGATCGATCCAAACAATACACTTAGCCTGCCTTTTTTATCTGCCATAATGCCCCATATTATACCACCGATCAGCAACCCCAGCATTTGAATGCTGATAATGAATTCACCGCTTTTATTCACGGCATCTTCATCAAGTCCAAGGGAAGTTAGGCTTGAAACCCTTACGATATTGAAAAGCAGTAAATCGTAAATATCAACAAAATAACCAAGGGCGGCCACCAATACCGTAACATTAAACACGCTTTTAGATTGTTTATGCATGGCTGGGGCTTATTTGGAAGGAGGTACCGGCTTTTTGGATTTTCCGAAAAATAATTTAAGTATTACGGGGGCAGTAGTAATTACAACGATGCCTATCACGATCACTTCCAGGTGATTTTTGAGATCGAAACCAAATGAATTTAAGATAACCTGCTGCAAATAATGGCCGGCGAAAAGCATACTGTACACCCAGGCAACGCATCCTATGATATTGTAAAATGAAAACTTTTTACTTTCCATTCTTACTATGCCGGCAATGATTGGAGCAAAAGTTCTAACAATAGGAATAAACCGGGCCATAACGATGGCTCCTCCGCCATGTTTATCATAAAAATCCTTTGCCTGAAAAAGATATTTCTTTTTAAAAAAGAAAGTGTCTTTTCTTTCGAAAAGGAATGGGCCACTTTTTTTCCCAAACCAATAACCCACAAAATTACCAATGATACCGGCTATTGAGATCAATACACCCAATATCAAAAGATTTAAAAAAGCATTGTTGCTGTTGAAGCCAAGGCCTTTTTGAACAATATCGTTGCTATAGATTCCGGTTACAAACAGCAACGAATCTCCTGGCAGGAAAAAGCCGGCAAACAGACCAGTTTCTGCAAAAACCACGAAGAGTATAAACCAAAGTCCTCCATTTTCTATATACCATTGAGGTTGCAGTAATTGCGTCCAATGAAAATCAAGGAAAATAAAATCAAACATACACAAACTTACATTTTTAAAATAGATTTACTGGAAGGAAATACCACTAGCCATGTTTATGCTCCAGGGCTCCTTCCCATTTACTTACAGCAGCAGTTGCCAGTGCGTTGCCCAGCACGTTAGTCATACTGCGGCCCATATCACAGAATGTATCAATAGCTAACACCAGCCCAATTCCTTCGGGAGGGATTCCAAACATGCCGCCGGTTGCCAATACTACAACCAGAGAAGCCCTTGGCACTCCCGCAATTCCTTTACTGGTAAGCATAAATACCAGCAACATGGCAATCTGGGTACTTACACTACCCGTTACTGCTGTTATATTATAAGCCTGGGCAATGAACATACTGGCAAAGGTCATGTACATCATGCTCCCATCAAGATTAAACGAATAGCCAAGCGGCAGTGTAAACGAAACAATTTTTTTATTGCATCCAAAACGTTCCATTTCCTCTACCAGTTTTGGGAAAACTGCTTCACTGCTGGCAGTATTAAATGCGATGGTCATAGGCCCTGAGATCCTTCTCAACAGAACGGGTAAACGCTTTTTAAGTATCAGGTAGCCTACGCCTAACAACACAGCCCAAAGAACCAAAAGCCCAAGATAAAACGAACCAATATAATAGGCATATGTTTTTAAAATAGAAAGCCCCTTGATGGCAATAACGCCTGTCATGGCTCCAAAAACACCCAGCGGAGCAAGGTTCATCACATAACCAACCATTTTTAGTACAACATGAGTTAATGAATCCAGTGCATGAATAATAGATTTACCTCTTTCGCCGATTGCCGTAAGTGCCACGCCAAAAAATATTGAAAAGATTACGAGCTGCAATATCTCATTATTAGCCATTGCTTCAATTACGCTCCGTGGAACAACATGCTCTACAAATTTTTCCAGTGAAAACTCTTTGGTTTTACCCATCAGTTCTTTAGCGCCCTCCAAATCGGCATTGGCAAGGTTTACACCAATACCAGGCTTTGTAATGGTAACGAGTATAAGGCCCAGCGCCAGACTAACCAGTGAAGCCGAAATAAACCAAATCATTGCCTTACCTCCTACTCTGCCTACAGACTTAAGATCTCCCAATTTTGCAATACCAACAACCAGCGTAGCAAATACCAGTGGTGCTATGATCATTTGTACCATCCTTAAGAAGATAGTAGCCAGTAATTTTATTTTGGGAGCGAAATCTCTTATGAATTCCGGCGAAGCATTGCTATTAATAAAATATCCGGTAACAATTCCCAGGATCATTGCAATAACAATATATAATGTGAGCCTGTTGGGTTTTGATTTGTGAGAAGCGGATATTTCCATATTAACAAATTAGTGTTGCAATATAATATTTAATACTTGTTATCAACTTATCGCCCGAAAAATACAGGTGGTTGCTTAATTAAAAATTTATTCCTTATTTTTCCATATTATTTTATAAAATTAACCAACTGTATGAGTTTATTTGTAAGAAAGCCAATGGCTTCGTTGATGAATGAAGCCCAGGAAACAGGCAGCCATACCCTTAAAAGAACCCTTGGAGCCTGGGGACTGATTGCGTTAGGTATTGGAGCAATCATAGGCGCCGGACTTTTTTCAATAACAGGAATGGCAGCAGCCAACCATGCAGGACCAGCTATTACAATATCATTTATTGTGGCTGCACTGGGTTGCCTTTTTGCAGGATTATGCTATGCTGAATTTGCATCTATGATACCTGTTGCAGGTAGTGCATATACTTATTCATATGCTACAATGGGTGAATTTATTGCATGGATCATCGGATGGGACCTTGTATTAGAATATGCTGTAGGAGCTGCAACCGTTGGTATCAGCTGGAGCAGGTATCTGGTAAAATTTCTTGATGGATTTGGGGTAACGTTGCCGCATGACCTAACAGTAGGACCATGGGATGGTGGAATAATTAATCTACCTGCTGTATTTATAATTGTATTAATGAGTTTATTGTTAATGAAGGGTACAAAAGAAAGTGCCAGGGTTAATGCAATAATTGTTGGTTTAAAAATAACCGTTGTTATTGTATTTATTGTACTTGGATGGAAGTACATCAATAATGATAATTACACGCCGTACATTCCGGATAACAGTGGTAAATTTGGAGATTTTGGATTTAGTGGAATCATCCGTGCCGCGGCTATTGTTTTTTTCGCCTATATAGGATTTGACGCTGTAAGTACCGCCGCCCAGGAAGCAAAAAATCCTAAAAGAGATATGCCTTGGGGTATTTTGGGATCATTAGCAATTTGCACAGTACTTTATATATTATTTGCCCATGTTATGACGGGCGTTACCAGTTATACAACTTTTGCTGGTAAGGATGGCATTGCCCCGGTTGCAATCGCAATAGACCATATGGGCACAACAGATGCTGCAGGTGTTGTGCACGCTGATTATCCCTGGCTAAACAGAGCCATTATTGTGGCAATTCTGGCCGGTTATGCTTCAGTAATATTAGTGATGTTAATGGGCCAAAGCCGTGTATTTTTTAGTATGAGTAAAGACGGATTGATACCAAAGATCTTTTCTACTGTAAATCCAAAAACTCAAACACCGGCAAAAAGCAATTTGCTATTCATGCTCTTTGTAAGCCTTTTCGCAGCGTTTGTTCCCGCCCGTGTAGTTGGAGAAATGACAAGTATTGGAACGCTGTTCGCATTTATACTTGTATGCATTGGAGTATGGGTAATGCGTAAAAAAATGCCGGAATTACCAAGGGCGTTTAAAACACCATTGGTTCCGTTGGTGCCGATCCTGGGAATTGGAGTTTGTTTATTTATGATGGTATTTCTTCCCATGGATACCTGGATCAGGTTATTGGTTTGGATGCTAATAGGCATGGACATCTACCTTGTTTATGGTGCAAAACACAGTCATCTTGGCAATGGCACTGACAATAGAAAGGGGATGAAGATCGCAAGAATTACAGGCATCGTTCTTTGTATTTTATTAGCAATTGCCGGATTCTTACATCAGTACACCGTTGGTTTTGATACAGACAGAACACTACTTTACATAGCTGTGATATTCGCCATCATACACCTTGTAGTTTTTGGAAGAAAATTAGGCAGAACTGAATCATTAAATTGATATAAAATACTGATTTATAATTTTAATATCCCGGCACTACCGGGATATTTTTTTCTACATATCATTTAAAAGAACAGGCAGATTTTTTTAAAAATTATCGCCAAATAAAAACCTCCGCAATAAATACGGAGGTTAATTTTTTTCCCAACTTTTTACATGTTGGTTCTTTAGGACTGGACTTTATTTTACCAGGGTTGCCCCTTATGGAAAATAAAATAATCCGGTTTCAGTGGTTTGGTTTTGCCATCGTCGCTGTGTTGGCAGCATAGGCAGGATTTGGATCTTCTTTGGTCTTCTTTAGGATCTGGATTCGGTTTTGGTTTTGCCATCATCGCTTTTTAAAGCATAGGCAGGATGTTGGTTTTTTTTGGTCTTTTTTCAGGATCTGGATACTTTTGTTTTTTGCTATCATCGCTTTTTAGGGCATAAGCAGGATTGGATCTGGATTTTTAGTTTTCAAAAGGATAATAAGATGTTATAAAAAGAACTTAAATTAACTTAAATAGAAGTTGACTGATATTGGATTCGATCTTTCTGTTGGATATTGGTAAAACTTTAGTTTGTTCTGGATTTTTGGATAATGATTGATATTTATTTAATTCCTATCAATCAACTTCTAACACAAAGATGCGGCGAAAAAAGCTGCAGTACAAGAGCGTTATTGCTCTTTTATGCCAATGAAGTAATTACCACCTCAATCGTATAACAACCAAAATAAGTATGGGAATCATACTAGCACTACAATCGTAAAAATACGTGGGCATGTAGCCCGGGAAATACCGGATTGTGATTTAAATGCCAGTCAAACGACTGAGTATTTCTGAACTTGGGGAATTGACCAAATGTCCGCCCGGTACTGAAGCTAAATTAATAACCAAAACCAGAAGTTGACAACTAGTGACCGGTAGAATTTCGTCCACCGAAACTAAAGCTTAAATATGCACTGCTGATGATTGTTATTCCGTCGAGCCCCAATTGAACCAATACTTTTGTTAGCAGCTGCTCTTTATTCTATTGCTATTATTCTTTTTGCTTTGTTATTCCAAAGTATTATTCTTTGTTCCAAACTTGAGGTAATAATCTTGCTGCCTTGTTCATTCCATGAAACACCCCATATATAGTCTTTCGAATTACCTTCTGAAATAAGGTTTCCTTGTGTGTCCCAAATTCTCAATGCGTCACTTGCTGATGCCAACCTATTTCCTTTTGGATTCCAGGCCAAATTTCTGTATTCACCTTTGCTAATGTCAATTGATCTTATAAGTTCACCTTGTCCATTCCAATATTGAAGTAAAGATTTGTCTTTTTCATCTCCATAGTCACCTGTTACAAAAAAATCACCTGAATTGTGCCAAGCAATACTCAATAGCATTACATCTTCGGGTCTATGCTTTATGGATTTTATTAAATTCCCTTCAATATCATAAAAACGTATTTTGTCTGTAACCGTTGTTAGAATGTTTTTTTTCGGATGCCAATCTATAGCTGTTACACTTTTTGTTGAATTGCTTTGATTTACAAACTTTCTTATCAAATTACCTTTTATATTGTAAATTAATATTTGACCTTCATTGTCGGCAACAGCTAAATATTCGCCTGTGTAATTCCAGTCAATTCCCCTTGCTCCCTCAGTTGAAATTCCGTCTAATTCAATTTTTTCGTTGTTGTCCAAATTGATAATACTTGCTTTGTCTTCCGAATTTTGTGTTGAGACAGCAATAATGTTTTTTGTAGGATGCCATTTTACCCGTGTTATCGTGTTTTTTATAGGAAGCGATTTATATGTTTTTAGATTGCTTCCACTGTAAATTTTCAAAGTGTCTACATTTCCTCCAATTGCAATGTACTTTCCGTTTGGACTCCAATCTGTTGTCCAAAGAATTTCCTTTGTTAAAGTATTTTGAGCAGATGTCTGAATGCAAAAAACAACAATCAGAAAATTTAGAAATGTCAATATTTTAATTCGTGTTGTCATTGTGTACCGGTTTATTCAGGGTTGCCGCTAACAACTTAATAGCCGCAATAAACTAAATGATGAACAGGCAAGCCTACTTTAATTTTCCACTAATTAGTACAGCATTAAAATGAAGCTATAGATATTATCCATTTAGTTTATAATAATTTCATCAACAAAAATATGAGTGTCTCCGCCTGCCCCTTCGTGCCAGGATGGCAACTTGCCAAACTGCTCTGCCTTAATTCGAATATATCTTGCCGTTAGTTCAGGAAAAACAGCTTCAATATTTTTTATCTGCGGATCCAGGTTATCCACGGGTAAAAAACCAGAACCGCTATAGACCTGTTGATAATTTTTTCCATCAACAGAAGTTTCTATCAGCAGTTTTGAAGGCATAACGATCCAGGCCCTGGTATCCTGCAAAAATCCTGTAGTAACTTTTGAAATTTTACCAGCCTGTTTCATATCAATAATTGCATCAAGGTTATTTTTCTGGTATCCCTGCCAGTTACCTTTGTGCCAGTTAAGTGTGCCGCGTATTCCATCAATAAGTCCCTCTGCACCGTCAGCCGCGTATTGCTGTTCAAAAGGAGTTCTCAATTTAACAGCCCAATCATGCGAAACTTTTCTATACTCAGCTTTAGTTGTAAAACTTCTTCTTTTACCTGTATTAACTGCAACGGCCTTTATTGTAAGAGAACGATCTACAATTATTGGCTTAACATACTTATTACTTGCCGTATCCGGCTCTGTACCATCAAGAGTATAATATATTGACACAGGTTTCTGTGGAGAACTTAATGTTACCAGCTTCCTTTTTTTAAATGGCACCGGCCCGCCGCCTATAACAGGATTTACAACGATTGAAACAGTTTGATCCGCTTCAATTATGGCAAGGTCTGCAAATCCTTTCGGGTATACGCGGGAAGGTTTATCCCCCATCATGAAGGTTACCAACCCGCCATTGGCAATATCGTTGTGATTTAAATAAGATGAATCCCAATTATGTGGCGGAGGAACCGCTGTTGTGCTGAGAAATATATTCTGAATATAATAGTTTCGGTTACTAACACCCGGAGAATTGATCACAAAAGTTTTACCATTTTCAAGGTTGATCTGTGCCAGGTTAAATTGCGGTGTACCTATCATATACCTGTTGCTTGCAGGTGTAACCGGGTAAAATCCCAGTGCGCTCATTACATACCATGCGCTCATTTGCCCACAATCTTCATTTCCAATTAATCCATCTGGGGCATCCAGGTACATTTCAGTCATTACTTTGTGAACCAACTGCTGTGTTCTATATTGCTTACCTGTATAATTGTACAAATAAATAATATGGTGGCTTGGTTCATTTCCATGAGCATACTGGCCAATTAAACCTGTTATATCACTCTGGTCTCTTCCGGTAGTTTTAGAAGGAGCTGCAAAAAGGCTATCCAGTTTTTTTTCCAGTTTCTTATTTCCCCCCGTTATAGCAAGATATCCGCTGATATCCTGCGGCATATAAAAAGAATACTGCCAGCTATTGGCTTCTGTATAATTGCTATTCACTTCACGAGGATCAAATGGCTTTAGCCAGTCTCCATTTTTTTTAGGACGCATAAAACCAGAGCGGATATCGAGCAGATTTTTATAGTACTGAGACCTGTTCATATAATGCGCATAATCCTTATCGTTACCTAACCTGTCTGCAAATTTTGCAATACACCAATCGTCGTAAGCATACTCCAGGGTTTTACTTACGCTTTCCGATTCATCATCTATCTCAATCATCCCTTTACTGGTATATGCCGGCAAACCGAGTACTTCACGGTTGGCACTATATTTCATGGCTTCCAGCGCCAGCTTCGAATCAAATCCTGCGATACCCTTTTCAAAAGCATCAACAATAACCGGTATACTATGATACCCGATCATACAATCAGTTTCGCAGCTGGCCAGCTCCCAAACAGGCAATCTCCCTCCTTCTTTGTATTGTGCAAGAAAAGTTTTAATGTAATCTAGTGACCGCTTTCTATCAATAATGGTATACAGCGGATGCGCAGCCCGGTAAGTATCCCATAACGAAAAAACTGAATAGTAATCAAAGCCAATTGCTTTATGAAGCTGGTTATCCCTACCGCGATATTGCGCATCTACATCCATATTTATATTAGGTACAATGGCTGTATGATATAAGGCCGTATAAAACAACCGCATTTTTTTCTCGTCACCGCTAATGATCTCTATACGTGATAATTCTCCGTTCCATTCCTGTTGTGCTGCATTTTTAGTTTTCTCAAAATCCCATCCTGGCAATTCAGCATCCAGGTTACGTTTTGCCCCATCTACACTAACAGGTGAAATAGCTACTTTTATTAAAACATCCTTTGAATCGATGAGGTTGAATTGAAAATAAGCTTTCAGATTTTTAGCATTTTCGATTATTTTATTCTCCCCTGTCAGTAAGAGCTCGTTCTGCCATATCCCCATTTTCACGATAGGCTTAGAAAATTTCATAACAAAATAAACATATTGATTTTCTGCCCATGCCTTACTCCTTCTTAAACCAGAGACGGTAACACTATCCTCGATGTTAAGAGAAGATTCAATCACTTCATCCCTATGTTTAAGATCAAGTATTACATTGTTACCAATAATGTTATTGAAGGTATAATGATGAAATCCCACCCTTTTTGTTGCAGTCAGTTCTACATTGATTTGATCTTCCTGTAACAACACATTATAATAACCAACAGCAGCTGATTCATCTTTATGTTTGAAGGTTGAACCATATATTTTATTATCCGGAGAAGGAATACCGTTCATTGGCATCAGCAAAATATCTCCATAATCGCTCACTCCCGTTCCGCTAAGATGCGTATGAGAAAATCCATAAATAAAACTATCGGAATAATGATATCCTCCGCAACCGTCCCAACCTTCGAGCCTTGTATCCGGGCTCAATTGCACCATTCCGTGCGGCAAGGTTGCCCCTGGATAAGTATGGCCATGACCGCCGGTTCCAACAAATGGATTTACATATTTAGTGTAATCTTTTTGTGCAAATCCAGCGTTGCTCAACATCATTATAAAGGATACTACTACAATATTTTTAATCATAAAATGAACATGAATTATATAGACGCAAATAATTAACTAAGTTAAATTATATTCCCTACCTGTAATGATACCTGTAAATGTTTAGGCTATATTTATAAAAAAAGTCCCGCAAAAACGGGACTTTACAAAAAAGATATGGAATCTGATATTAAAAAGGAAGATCGTCTTCTACTACTGCGTTAGAAGGAGTGGGATTTGACCTCATTGCGGGTGCAGGTGCTGCTCCCATATTACTAACATTACCCTGATTGGCTCCCTGGGATTCATCTCTGCCACCTAACAACTGGATAGTTTGAACACGCATACGCAATGTTGACGCAGCCTGTCCTTCCTTATTCAAATAAGCATCTGCTTCCGGTGTGCCTTCAGCGTAAACCGTTCTGCCTTTTGTAAGATACTGAGCCACGGCTGTTTTATCAGTCCAATAAGCACAATTTACCCAGGTTGTTCTTTCTTTAGGATTTCCCTGTGCATCTTTATACTTTTCAGAATGCGCCACATTAAAATTGATAACTGTTTTCCCGTTAATTTCTTTCTGAATACAATCGGATCCGAGGTTTCCGATAATCTGAAGTTTGATCATAACATGTTTTTTTAATTTATTAATCGATGTATCTGTTTTGCTATTGTATTTTATTAAATAAAAACTGCTGCAGCTGTTAGCCTGATCAAAAGAAACGCGGGTTTCTACAACCTATGGTTAAAGATCTATGAACTGAAATTAATGTAAACCTGATAATTTAAAATGAAAAACAACTATCTCATATTACACTTTATAAAATTCGTTCAAAAACATCATTTGCCTTCATCAACATAAATTAGCTGGCAAATTATCCAATTTACCTTTATGCCTGGTAAACACTTCAATAATAATAACAGCAATTTTTTTAAAACTTACCAGGAAATATTTTTCCTACTTCAGCATTAAAATAAAGCTAGTTCATTTTCTTATTTAATGTACTCACCTGGTCTTGTAAGTTATTCACAAGATTAGCCAGTGAATTCACATCCCATCTTTGTTGTGAAGCAACCTTTCCAATTACAACCTGAGCCTGCCACAATTCAACGATATCATCAGTATTAACCTGATAAGGCTGATAATTTGGATTATCACTAACCAGTGAAACCTTTACTTTACTTCTGTTATTTTTCACGATTCTTTTATAAACTATTCCTTCATTCCTGCTTACTACTATGTAGGCATTATTATTTTTAACCTCATCCATATTATCTACTTTTTCACCAACAATTATACTTCCGCTGGGCGTTGGCAGCATACTATCCCCAATAATTTCAAAAGCCCTGTAATTGCCGCCGGCAAGCATCGGCAATGTAAATGTGTTCAGTTCGTCTATAAATTCACTGTCGGCATATCCCGTCATGTAACCGGCTGCCGCTTTAACTGGTACGAAATGAATAACATTTCTTTCTGCTGTTAACATTTTTTGCTGCCTTCGCTTCATCAGGTAGCTGGTAGCGGTTGCGGCAACACTTACATCCTTCAACAGTAATTCATCAAGGCTTAATTTAAACATATCGGCAACGATCTCCAGTACATCTAAACGAGGATCAGCCCGCTCCTCTTCATATGCGCCAATGAGTGAACGCTTGATGTTTAACTTGTTTGCAAATTCTTCCTGTGTCCATCCGCGTAGCTTACGCAGATATTTTAAGTTTAAACCGGCTCTAGACATGATTTAACTAATTTGATTAGTACAAATATACTAAATAGTTTAGTTTGACAAAATTTATTTTTTTCTCCTTTCAATCATTTCCTTTCATTAATTCCCGAGTCCTTATTTTTGCTGCAAATTGATCAATATGCAAATAGTAATCGTTTTACACAATTTATTGCGCTGGGCTGTTTTATTATTCGGAGTGTGGACTGTAATAAATGCCATTTCCGGCATAATGAATAAACGTGCATTTTCTTCCAATGATAACAAAAGCAACCTTTTTTTTATGATCAGTTGCGATATTCAGTTATTACTTGGGTTAAGTTTATTTTTTTCCAATGCCTGGTTCGATAAAGTTAAAGCAGGTATGGGGGCAGTTATGAAAAACAGCTATGATCGTTTTTTTACAGTGGAGCATGCAGGCATAATGATTTTGGCCTGGATACTGGTGCACGTAGGCAGAACCTCTGTTAAAAAAGCATCTACGGATGCTTCAAAACATAAAAAAATGCTTGCCTTTTTTGGTATAGCACTACTACTGATACTGGTTTCTATACCGTGGCCATTCAGGGCAGAAATAGCCAGGCCGCTTTTCAGGTGGTTTAATTAATTAACATGAAATTTCAAGTGCTTATATATGGCAGTAAAGAAAGAAAAACCAATCATTTTAATTACAAATGATGATGATATCACGTCAAAGGGTATCCGAAGTTTAGTAGAAGCCGTGAAAGACCTTGGCACAGTGGTAGTAGTGGCGCCCGACAGGCCTCAAAGTGGTATGGGCCATGCCATCACCATAGGCTCTCCCCTTCGTATGAATAAGATGAATCTTTTTGGCGATGTGGAAGCCTGGCAAACCAGCGGCACCCCGGTTGATTGTGTGAAACTTGCTGTGGACAAAATACTTCACCGCAAGCCGGATCTTTGCCTCAGCGGTATAAATCACGGAGCCAACCACTCTATAAACGTTATCTATAGTGGAACCATGTCGGCAGCCATGGAAGCCAGTATTGAAGGTATCCCCAGTATTGGCTTTTCGTTGCTGGATTATAGTTATGATGCAGATTTTACTGCAGCTAAACAAACTGTTCATACTATAGTAAGTGCTATATTAAATAAGAAAATTGATAAGCATTTCCTCCTCAATGTAAATATCCCCGCCTTGCCACCAGAGAAAATAAAAGGGATAAAGATCTGCAAACAGGCATACGCCAAATATGAAGAAGATTTTTCGGAACGGCTGGACCCCCATGGAAAAAAATATTACTGGCTTACCGGCGCATTTAAGAATTTTGATAAAGGCCGAGATACTGATGTGTGGGCATTGGAACATGGTTACGTAAGTGCTGTTCCGGTGCAGTTTGACCTTACCAATTATTCACTTAAGAAAAAACTTGAAAAAAGCAATTTATTTAAATGATGAAAAATTTTTTCTTATTCAGGTTATTTAGAAAAGACAATTTTGTATTCGGCCTTCTTCTTGGCCTTATTGCTCCGCTAATTGGTTTACTATTGTTTAAATCGTATAAGTTTAAAGTATTTAGTTTCAAAGAAACTTTTCAATTTATGATCCTTGAGCCGGGCTATAAAACCTTGTCGGTAGGTTTAAGCCTCTCTCTATTGCTGAGTGCCCTACTTTTTACGATCTATATTAATTCCGGGAGAGATAAAACTGCCAAAGGAATTTTTGCTATCACCATGGTTTATGGATTGTTTATTTTGCTCATAAAAACTTTTTACTGATCAACCTCAAATAACAGTATGCTTTTAAATAAATTTTGTAATTATTTAAAAGCATTAAAGATGTTGTATTCCAGCCGTAAAAGAAAACCGTTGGTAGCACTCCGTCCAAGATCTTTTACCATTGCAAACCTGTAGCCTGCATCCAACCTCATTTTACTTAAGATGATGAATTGAATAGTAGGTGCAATATCTACGTATGAACGCCCGTTTCCGAAATTTGTTTGTCCCAGTACTTCCATCATCAGGTTTACATTTGTTTGGCCATAACTGGTATATTCTTTTGGTAACATTAATTTTCCAAAAGATACGTTCCAGGCAAATGCATTCCTTAACCCATCATTTACGAAGTACTTCTTATCCCTTGAATTATTGGTTGCATGTACAAGGCTACCGCCTGCCGAATAAGCAATCTTATTTACAAGCTTTGTCAGTACCATCCCTGCCTCATAACCACTATTGTGGCCGCTTAGCTCAATAGCAGGTTGATGAAGATCGCTATTGTTTATGGCAGCCCTTGTGTAAAGTGCTATACGGAAATGGTTGTGAACTTCATCTTCACTAAATATCCTGTATTTGGCATAAATGGCTGCCCCTTCTGCTGTAAACTTATCATCAGCATTACTTAAAAAGCCTTCTACGTGAATCATTAAATTAGCCGACAGTCCCAGCATTACTTCGGGTAAAAGATGGTAGTTGTACTTACCTGAATTATTTTCTTTCATCAGGGTATTATTTAATCGTATTCCAATTCCTTTTGCAGCCATATTACTGGCCGGCTCACTCCAGGTGAATAGTTCCTGAGCACATACACTATAACCGGAGAATATTAAAAATGAAAGCAGGATATTCTTCATGCCAATGGTTTTAATAAAAGAACTATCTTAAACCAGGTTTAAAATAAAACTGCCTTTAAGATAGCTCATTGGTAAATTATATTGTTACATGAAAGATCCTTGTACCGGCAACAAGCCCGCTGCTGGTGCAACAACTTCCCGTTACACCGGTTTTATAGCATTCCATTTTTGTGTACTGGGCATTCTTTTTAAAGTCTTTTGAGGAAACAAAACCTTTATCGAGCACTTGTATTGTTTTTTCGCCGTTAAGTTGTTGATCAGTTACGTTCAGGAAATGTAAAACAAGACCATTTAAATTAATATGCCTGTCATTTTCAATTTTCTCGTTATCAAAATTTACCACCGCTGTTAGCTTTGCCACGTGAAAACCGGCATCTTCTACTTTCTTTTTCAATAAGTCAAAATCAATTTTAGCACCAGGCTTAAATGAAATCTCAAAGCTGGAGTTTTTGATATTTGCTTTAACATTTGTTACATAGTCGATCGTGTTAAGTGCCTTGTTGATAGAATTACTACACATGCTACAGGTTAATCCGCTGGCCTGAAGGTTTACTGTTCTTATTTGAGCAAATGACTGGAATGATATAAAGAGTGCTATCGCCGCAATTATTTTTTTCATGTTAATATTTTTTTAGGAATGATAATTAAATGCCTTTAGCACAAACGTATTTATAGTTTGTGCAGTAGATCAATTAATAAAAATCAGATCCTGAAAATACAATTCATGATATTTATCGGTACAGTGGCAGTACCTGGCGGACTATTATTATTGTTTACGTTGCATTTAAAGGGATGCAACGGTAAAGACAGCAAGGTTTGATAGTTATCTAATTTAAGCGCCGCAGCTATGAAAACGGGATATTCTCCGGAAACATTTTTATGGGCATCTTCCAGTTTATAAAACTTATAGTCATTAGTACAACAACCTCCCTTCTTTTCCTTCATCCCACATTTGCCGCACTTTTCATTTTCCTTAGCGTAAAAATCAACCCCTGCCTTTTTACCCATACAATAATGCACTTGCATGGCGATGCCAGAAGACATCATCATGTAAAGCATAGTAAATATAGACAGCAGCACTTTTTTCACAATACGAAGGTAGAATAAATGTTGTAAAATTGAAAATACCCCTGTAGCTGTTAGGAAAAATTATAATAAAGATAACAACAGCTGTATTTGTAATAAACTGCTGTTTCTTACAATTTCAGGAAGTGTACTAATTAACAAACCACCACTGTATGCCGAACCTGATGATAAAACCCTGTGTTGGGTAATTAGGCGCTGCGAAGTTATTATTAACAAAACCAAACCCATTTTTAAAACTTGCTGTATTAAGGTTTTCTGCCCGGATATAACCGCTGAAAGCCCGTATCCTGAAATGCACAAAGGCACTAACATCCGGAAGGTTAGCAACCGTAACAGAATCCTGCGGTACAAATTGCCCGTTTACCGGCGAATAATTATTGGCTTTATACGGAGTATAATATCTCACTTCCAGCCCTGTGCTTAATTGCAAATTCTTAAAAAATTTACCCTCATATGCCAACCTGCTTCTGGTAAAAACCAACGGAACTTTTATAGGGCTGGCCCCATCTGTTTGTTGCAAAGTGGCATCTGCATAATAATTCCATCTTTTACTTACCCGTATTTTTTTAGATACAGACAGTTGCAACAGGTTAATTGGTTTGCTGTATTGAGTAGAATGATAATAATCAGAAAAATAGCTATAGTTTGTGATCAGGTGATTTTTAAAACCCAGCGTAAAAAAAGGATTGGTAGCTGTTGCTCCAAAACTGGTAATGTTCTCCTTATTAAAATTATTGTTGTTCCCCAGGTTAAAAGAACTGCGGTTATCGTAAACAAAGGATGGGGTTCGGTTCACATTCGTAAAAAACAGGTTAACATCACCCAACCTCTTATTTAAAAACCTGCTCAAACTGGCATAAACACTGTAATCACCGGCATTAAAGCCTTCCACGTAAAATTCACCTTTCAGCAAAACATCCCATTTCTTATTCCTGGTCCGGTTCCGGTATTCACCATGCAGTATTATATTATGATCGGTTATTTCGCCGGTGCGGAAAACTCCCTTTATACTTTGATAAGTAGCGCCCGCCAATATGAATTGGGCAGTATTCTTTGTATCCGGAAACTGCAAAAGAGAAATATCATTGTTCAGTATCTTCCACTCATCTACCCGCTGAAAAGTATCCTTCGCATTTTGAATATTAATATTGTACCAGCTTTTGTAGATACCGGAATCGGGCCTCACATCGGTAAACCGGTATTGAGAAGAACTATTGGTTAAACTGTATTGTATCCTCAGTTTTGGATAAAATAAAAACTCAGTGGTAGAATCATTTACAGCAATGGAATCCCTTTTTCCAAGGTCATAACTCTGTCGTAAAAAAATATTAAAATCCTTATAATTATTTCCGGTTGATACTGTGGTTACAAAAGGATTGTTACTAAACTGGCCGCTGTTGCCGAGGTTAACGGGAACGCTGAAACGATCTTTTCTGTTTGGGTCCAGCAAAAAACTATCATTTTGTATACCGCCATTTTGTGAGGCTCTGATGGTATTTCCAACCAATACAAAATACGCACTGTACCTTTTGCGTTTTCCCTGGTAATTACCAAAAAGCCGGTAGCTATTGTGATTGGTATTCTGTGTCAAAAAAAATCCGGGCGCACTGATCAGCCTGTAGTCGAACCCGGCATTTAAATTTGGACGGGGATTTTGCGTGTGCAAAGCCTTCAGCATTTGCTCTTTTCCTGAAGCCAGCTGGTAACCAAGGGAAGAAAACGGCCTGGTAGTTTTATAAAACTTCGTATTTTCTAAAGTTGATTTGTAAACATCAAAGGCATGAAAACCTGCATCCCAACCGGTTTTTAAAAATGGTTGAAAGATCAACGGAAATGCTGCCGCGCCATTGTTACCAAGGTACTGCCAGGAGGTAGGCACAGAGTAATAATTGTCGAAATCGTTTACTGATGAATCCAATGTGCTGCGCCTGGAAGAATCGAGGTAACGGTAGCTAATGGTGATAGAATCTTTCAGATTATCCCTGTGTTCAAAACCAAGTGAATCTTTTCTGGGACCCTGAACCTTCTGCCCGTCTACACCTGTAGTATTTGTATTAGTAGTTTGATTGGTTCCCTTTTTAATAGTATTTACCCGTTGCAACATCCTATCTACCTGGGCAAATGAACTGCTAAACAAAAACAAACACAATATCGTAACCGCTGATCTTTTCATGTAAGCTTTGGCAGTATTATAAACCTCCTATCAATTCCTTAAAAATATAAGTCATTTTGGGGCCTGCATGTTTTGCAGCCTCCAGTACTTCTTCATGTGTGATCACATTTTCTTCTTCCCTAATGCCAACATCTGTAATTACGCTGATGGCAAAACAAGGCAATTTCATGTGGTTGGCCACTATCACTTCCTGCACCGTGCTCATTCCTACTGCATCTCCACCAAGTATATGAATCATTTTATATTCCGCTCTTGTTTCAAAAGTTGGACCAGTAACACTTACATAAACCCCCTCTTTTACATCAATTTGTTTGGCAACCGCAATGGCTTTTGCTTTTTTAATAAGTGCTTTATTGTAAGCTTCGCTCATGTCTGGAAACCTTGGCCCAAATTCCTTTTCATTTTTACCGATAAGGGGATTGGGCGTAAATTGGCTGATATGGTCTTTGATGATCATGATATCCCCTACTTTATAATCTGTATTCACCCCACCTGCCGCGTTACTTAATAATAATGTTTGTATGCCCAGGTATTTAAGTACTCTAATAGGAAATACAATATCCTGTGCGGCATATCCTTCATAATAATGAAAACGGCCAGCCATTGCTGCCACTTTTTTTCCTTTCACTTCTCCAAAAATCAGCTTTCCACTATGGCCTTCCACGGTACTTAATGGAAAATGAGGTATATCAGCATATGGAATTTCTAATTCTATACTAATCTCTTCAGTAAAGCTTCCCAATCCGCTTCCCAACACTATTCCAACCAACGGTTGTTCCTTATACAGCGATTTAATAAATGCAACCGCGTCATTAATTTTTGAAATCATAAGCAAGTTTTAATTTTAAGTGTGCCAAAGGTAAGGTAAGAAGTTGTTAGAATGATTATAAAACAACGCAAAAACCACCTCAAAACAGTTACAGAATCAAGAAATATCAGGGTCTCACCTATTGAGTTTTTCTCTATCTTCGCCAAAATTTTACATCATGAACTTACACGAATACCAGGCAAAAGAGCTACTGAAAAAATTCAATGTACCGGTACAGGAAGGAATAGCCTGTGGTTCGGCCAATGAAGCGGAAGAAGCATACCGACAGATCCATACCCAATACGGCAGCAAATTCGCGGTTGTAAAAGCACAGATCCATGCAGGTGGACGTGGTAAAGGGTCTATTATTGGAAAAGATCAACGTGGTGTTGCAGTGGGTAAATCAGCCGAAGACGTTATAAACATTGCACGTAATATTTTAGGTGGCACGCTGGTAACCATTCAAACCGGACCTGAAGGAAAACTGGTAAATAAGGTTTTGGTAGCCCAGGATGTATATTATGATGGCCCTAACCCGGTTAAGGAATTTTATCTTTCCATTTTGCTGGATCGTACTAAAGGACAGAATGTAATAATGTACAGTACAGAAGGCGGAATGAATATTGAAGATGTTGCCCACGACACTCCTGAAAAGATATTCAAAGAATGGATCAATCCGGGGGGATTGTTGCAAGGCTTCCAGGCAAGAAAGATCGCTTTTAATTTAGGTCTTGGCGGAGAGGCATTTAAGAACTGCGTGAAATTTGTTTCCAATCTTTATAAGGCCTATGTAGAACTTGACTGTGGTATGCTGGAAATTAATCCACTATTTAAAACCAGCGACGAAAAAATTATCGCGGTTGATTGTAAAATGAATGTTGATGACAATGCCTTAATGCGTCATGCAGATGTGGCTGCATTGAGAGATACCAGCGAAGAAGACCCCACAGAAGTGGAGGCCGGAAAGTTCAATCTCAACTTCGTAAAACTGGATGGAAATGTGGGTTGTATGGTAAATGGCGCCGGTTTGGCGATGGCAACCATGGACATGATAAAACTTAGTGGTGGCGAACCTGCTAACTTCCTTGATGTGGGTGGTTCTGCCAATGCACAAACAGTTGAAGCAGGATTCAGGATCATTTTAAAAGACCCAAAGGTAAAAGCGATCCTCATTAATATTTTTGGTGGCATCGTTCGTTGCGACCGTGTAGCCCAGGGAGTTATTGATGCTTACCAAAGTATCGGAACAATCAACATCCCAATCATCGTTCGCTTGCAGGGAACCAATGCAGATATTGCAAAAAAACTGATCGATGAAAGTGGTTTAAAAGTGCAAAGTGCTATTTTATTGAGTGAAGCCGCAACGTTAGTTAATAAGGCTGTAGCTTAAATAGTTTAAAAAATATTTTCAAATTATAAAAATCCCATTTCTTAAATGGGATTTTTTTTGCCGATAATTGGATAATCAATAAAGCACTTATACTAATAATTCGTACAATTCAATTCATTAAATTGCACTTACAATTTCGATACACTATGTTATTCAGGGATGCTGCTATTAACGATCTGCCTATAATTGTTGACATTTATAATTCTACCATCGCAGGGCGTATGGTTACGGCTGATACAGAACCGGTAAAGATTGAAGATAAGCTGGAGTGGTTTCACAAGCATAATACAGCAACAAGGCCATTGTGGATGGTAGAAAATATGGATCATGAGGTAATTGGTTGGGCGAGTTTCCAGGATTTTTACGGACGACCAGCTTACCAGGGAACAGCCGAGATCAGCATTTACCTTCATGAAAATGAAAGAGGCAAACAGTATGGAAAAAAGATACTGCAATACGCAATCAGTAAGTGTCCTTCCCTTGGCATCCATACGTTGCTTGGGTTTATTTTTGCACACAATGCAAACAGCCTGCAGTTATTTATCAAAATGGGATTCCAGGAATGGGCGCACCTTAAGGACATTGCTAACCTTGATGGAAAAGAACGAAGCCTGAAAATATTAGGTAAAAAAATTACCGGCAGCAGGTAATTAACACGAAAAATATTGGAAAAATAAATTTATGAAACATTTACTGCTGATTATTTCTCTTTTTATTCTTCATATTTGTAATGCCCAAACAACATTGGAAAATGTTACTGGCAAAAGCTGGACTACTTTAAGAACTGAGAATTATTTGATTAGCTACCCGATAAGCTGGACCATTGATACCAGCAGGAATATGGGAATTGACCTGTATATTTTCTCCCCACCTGATTCAGCAAATGATAAATTCCGGGAAAACATTAATGTTCTTTCTTCTGATGTAGAAGGTTTGAATATTTCGTTGGATACTTTTGTAAAGGTTTCTCAAAAGCAAATTGAGTCGTTGGCTACAGATTGCCTGATACTGGAATCTTCATTGCATAAATCTGGCGAAATAATATTTCATAAAATTGATTTTACTACCAAACAGGGAATATTCAATTTGCGCTTTGTTCAATATTATTTTGCGGCATCCAAAAGAGTATATACCATTACCTTAACCACTGAATTAGATAAATATGATCTATATAAACTCGATGGTATTAAAATGCTCGATTCGTTTGTTCCATCACAGTAAGCTGGCAATAAATTTTCCAATTGCCTGTAAGGTTATGTTGGATAAATTGCAATAAGCCTGTATTTTTAGGCAGGTGGCCCCACACAATTTGTACAACTTTTAATTTTTCGTTTTATGCTAAGTATTTCCTTTAGCCCATTCCCGGTTATAGAAACAGAACGGTTGTTGCTTCGTAGTGTTAACCTTGATGATGCTCCTCAATTATTTTTTTTGAGAAGTGATCCTGGTATAATGAAATACCTGGACAGGGAGCCACATCAATCGGTAGATGAAACTGTTGCGTTTATAAAGGAGAAAATACTGGGTAGCCTTCACAAAAATGAAGGAATACTTTGGGTTATCACGCTAAAGAATGACCCGGAAAAAATTATCGGAACAACAGGTTTTTGGCGAATTGACTTTGAGCATTACCGCACAGAAATTGGATATATGCTTCACTCCGATTACTGGAAAAAAGGTTATATGAAAGAGGCAGTATTGGCCAGTATTAAATGGATATTTTCAAATACGGACATACACAGCATTGAAGCTAATATAAATCCCGGTAATGAGGCGAGTGAAGGTTTATTAAAAAGTGTAGGTTTTATACAAGAGGCTTATTTCAGAGAGAATTACTATTTCAATGGGGTATTTAAAGACAGCGTTATTTACTCTATGATAAAACCAAAATGATAACCGGTTGTAAGGTTTGCTAAAAATAAAAAAGGTTTTACCGATAATAGTAAAACCTTTTTTAACTTAAATCTTAAAACTCATTATCCATTTGGTAATAACACATGGTCAATTACATGGATCACGCCATTGCTCTGGTTAACGTCTTTAATGGTAACAGTAGCAACTCCCCCTTTCTCATCTTTTAAAACAACTTTATTTCCTTTCATCATAGCTGTAATTGTTCCACCTGCAACAGTTTTCAATTTAGCAGAACCATTTCCTTCTTTGATCATTTTTACCAGGTCGGTAGCAGAAACTTTACCTGAAACTACATGGTAAGTAAGTATTCCTGTTAACGTAGCTTTATTTTCTGGTTTAACCAGGTTATCTACTGTGCCTGCCGGTAACAAATTAAATGCCTCATTTGTTGGAGCAAATACAGTGAATGGCCCGGCGCTTTGCAGTGTTTCTACCAAGCCAGCTGCTTTTACCGCTGCTACCAGGGTAGTGTGGTCTTTACTGTTTACTGCATTTTCCACAATGTTCTTTGTTGGATACATAGCAGCACCCCCTACCATAACAGATTTTTCTGATTGCGCAAAAGAGCTGCTGGCAAGCAATGACATGGCAGACAGGATAAATAAATTTTTAATCTTTTTCATAATTTAATTTTTGTTGGTTAAAATCTAATTGTTCGCAATAATCTACGGCTACTTTACTTAACTGGATTTTTAAACAGCATATTTTTTTGTACTGTTTAAGTCCTGCAAAAAAAATATCAATGATATCAAACAAAAAAGCGGCCAAAGCCGCTTTAATAGTTAAAATTATCTATCAATTAATAATCGTTGCCTGTTTTTGGTTTGGGTTTGGGCGGATTCTTTTTATCATCAGCCGCAACAGACGGCTTGTTTTTGCCTGTATCACCTGCATTTTTTTTCGGTTCTTTTTCCAAAAATTCGCTGCCTGTTCCCTGGTCGTTAAAAAATTCATCTGCCGCACCATTGCCACCTTCCATTTGTAAACTATCTCCGCTGTTGGCAATCTTGCCCAAATTTGCGTCTACGTAAATTGGATCATTTTTAAACTCTGCCGGCTTTTCAAATTCTTTGATCTTACCATAATCAAGCCTTTTATCTTCATACACCTTGCTCATAAATATTCCCCATCTCGGGCCCGACATTTCTGCACCACCGCTATTATTTTGGTAGATAGGAATAAATGGATCTTCACAACCCACCCATGTACCTGCAATTAACTCGGGTGTATAGCCAATAAACCAGCCGTCAGTATTACCATTGGTTGTTCCGGTTTTACCAGCTTTCTCTACCGGTATATTGTAGCTGTTGATCCTGCGGGCCGTACCAAACTGCACTACGCCTTTCATCATCGTAACCATTGTATAGGCATCGGCTTCACCAATAACCTGTTTGCTTTGAGATACAGGAAATTCCTGCAACAGGTTGCCATTTTTATCTTCTATTCTGGTTAAATAAACAGGCGGTGTGTTATATCCTTTATTTGGGAACATCGTATAACTCTGCAACATTTCCAACATCGGAATTTCTGCAGAACCCAATGCAATGGAAGGATAAGGTGGAAGTTTGGCTTTTATACCGCACTGTTGCGCAAACTCAATGGTACGCTTTACTCCTATCACTGCCATTAAATGCCAGGCTGCTCCATTCAAAGATTTTGCAAGGTTATAAGCCATTGTTCCGCCGGCGCCATTAGGACTGCTGATGGTTTTACCACCTAAAGTAAGCGGTGCCCCGGAAATATAAGTTTCTGGTGTATAACCGGCATCAGTAACTGCTAATGTATAAAGCAATGGCTTAAACGTAGAACCTACCTGCCTGTTAGCAGTAACGTGATCGTACTTAAACCATTTGTAATTTATTCCGCCTACCCAGCATTTTATTTCTCCGGTACGGGGATCCATAGCAACAAAAGATGTTTGCATTAACTGCTTGTGATATTTAATAGAATCAAAAGGAGTCATGATCGTATCCTTTTCATGTTTGTCATTCCCACGCCAGCTGAATATTTTCATCCTCACAGGAATATAAAAGGATTTCTTAATCTCCGCTGGTTTTATCTCTTCTTCCTCCATCGTTTTCCAACGCTCGGTGTACTTCATTGCTGCCTCGATGATATTGTCGTGGCCTTTCCACAGTTTATCTCCTTTTTGCCGAAACGACCAGTCTAGTTTACTTTGAATAACCGGCATGTGCTCTTCTACTGCCTGTTCGGCATACGCCTGCATGCGGGAATCAATGGTGGTATAAATTTTAAGGCCATCTCTGAAAAGATCATAGTTTTCACCGGTTTTAGGATTTTTGTGTGTTTTACACCAGCCCTTCAATACATCTATTAATACTGACCTGTAGTAAGGTGCAATTCCTACATTCTCATCAATCTTTCTATAGTTAGTGATAAGTGGCTTTCCTTTCAATTTATCAGCCTGTGCCTGCGTAAGATAATGTTGTTTGGTATCCACCATCCTGTCTATTACAGTATTACGGCGATTAATAGACGCTTTTGGATGCCGGATGGGATCATAAATAAAACCTTTAAGCATACCTACCAATACAGACGCTTCTTCAATATTTAGATCGGCGGGTTCCTTTTGAAAATAAGTGCGGGAAGCATTCCTTATTCCATAAACATTTCCCCAGGGCGCCCTGTTAAGATAAAGTGTGATGATCTCTTCCTTTGTAAAATTGCGTTCCAGCTTTACTGCTACAACCCATTCTTTCAATTTCTGCATACCCCTTACCAGAAAATTACCTCTGCCCTGGCCAAGCATCATTTTAGCCAACTGTTGAGTTATAGGGCTTCCTCCGCCATCTGTACCTAATTTTATTACTGCCCGTGCAACAGCTTTTGCATCAATGCCGGAATGGTCATAAAAATACTGGTCTTCTGTTGCTATCAGGGCATCAATTATATTTTTTGATATTTCATGGTATTTTACTTCGCTCCTGTTTTCTGAATAATATTTTCCCATTAATTTCCCATCGGCGCTTATGATCTCACTGGCAAGATCGGCTTCCGGATTTTCCAACTCTTGCACAGAAGGCATTTTACCGAAAAGTCCAAAATTGATCGCCATCAATAATAGAATTACAAAAACAAAGCCTCCAAAAAAAACTCTCCATAAAATCTTAACTGAGCGTGCCATAAAATATTTGCAGTTTATAAAAATGCTGTGAGGTAAATATAGAATTAAAATTTACCCGGATATTGGTTGTTGAGCAGAACTTTATAGGTATCCATTTCCTTGTTGGTCTTTAATAATTGAAGGTTAGCTTCAGAAATTACAAGGAAAGAATATTTATTTGCCTGCAACCACGAGACTTCCGAAGGTGCAGCTTTTTTTATCTTGTCGAAGTAATTTATAGCTTCAGGTGCATCGGCAAAAGATGCGAATACCAGCAGTGCCCTGTCTGCATCTAGCACATCTTTATTTATCACAATTTTTTGACCGCGGTACACCTCATTGTTATATCGCGTGAAAGCATTCTTTGCTTCGTTGATATAAACAGGATCTACTTTGTTAAGGATCATAATAATATAATGTGGCTTATCTGCCTGCCAGGTGAATACACCGCTGACCATGGAAGCAGGTGTTTGTATAATTGAATCTGGCCGCGTTAATGGCTTTACTATAGATTCAATTTTTTTAGGCTCAACGATCTTCACCTCATTTTTTACAACTTCAACACCCTTTTCATCAGGCACTACTACACGCTCTTCTTCAGGTACCCTCGTAACCTGGAGGTTATTTAAATATGTTTCTATCTCTGATCTTCTTGATAACACATCTATCATAGTGATAGCTTTTGGCTTTAAAGGAGACTCCGGATACAAAGTGATAATATCTCTAAGTACCAGTATTGCCTGGCTGTCATTTCTTTCTTTGATATAATTTACAGATTCGATATACAGTAATTGTGGAGACCAGTAATTTTTACCATACATACTATCTGCATTTTTCTTTTCTGCAATGGCATTTACAAAATCGCCTTCTATGAACATATTATAAATGCGTTCATACCTTTGCGTTACTGCGGGGTTTTTCTTATCAGGTTGTGCTTCTGAAGGATTGTTAACTTTTTTCGCAGACGAACTGTTAGCATACTGGCTGGAAAGCAGGTTTTTATAATAAGCTGCTTTGGAGGCATTTCCAATTTTTGTATAACAATAATACAGCCCCATATAGATCTCTCCGTCTAATAATCTGTCCGGAAATCTTTTCAGATATTCATCATACGTACGGATGGCTTCATTATAATCTTCCAGTTCATATTGAAACAATTTCGCCAAAGTAACATAGGCCGCTGCAATGTTATTATTACTACTGTCTTTTTGTTCTTCTGTTATCGGCACATTGCTCATCAACCCATCATAACTGTATTCAAGTGGTTTTGAGTTGCCAGACACATTACCTTTCAAACTATCGGGGTTAGGTGCGTCAATATCAATATTTCCATTCAATCCATTAGCAAGGGCGGCATCAATGGCAGCTTTGCGCCTCCAGTTGTCAACGTTCTCTCTTTTTCCCCATTTAGACCGAAATTCCCCGAACCCTTTAGATTTAAGGCTGGAGTTATAGAAATACCATTCCCCTTTTGCAGGAGCTGCAAAAAGATCTTTTGGCTGATCGTTTTTATCGAAAGTTATAATTGTATTGCCGGTAAAATTATCGTCTTCTTTCTGGCCGTTTAATTTGCGGTATCGCTTAGCCAGCTTTTTGATATATGCATCCCTTTCTGCCGGTAACATGGCAGCAATCAATTGAAGGCTGTCTTCTCTTTCAATGATGTCCATCTGGCTTACTACATTTTTTAAATACAGCCTTCTGTCTTCAATACCTGCTACATCATTGCCCATAATAGAATCAGGCAGCGCAAGGCTGTCATAATAATTTGATGCCAACCTGTATTTACGGTCATTATAGGAGAGGTTCCCTAACTGCAGGTATGCCTTGTTTTTAAACAATGGATTAGATTCATTGTAATAGATACTTTTACGATAGTAAGTAACCCCATTGATCGTATCTGGTTTTTGCAGACTTAATTGCCCGGTAGAATAATATATGATATCGCGATAAGCTTCAAATTTATCTTTCCTTGCCATCTTCAGCAGGTTGGCAATACTCTTTTGTAATTCTTTCTCATTACCTGTATTCCTGAACATTTTGGCATCATTGAGGCGTGCATAAATATCCATTACCGGGTTTACTGTATGCTTTGCCGCTTTTGCATAATAAGTAGATGCTTTGTCGAAATCTCCGGTAAGCTCAAATAGTTGTCCTAATAAAAATTCCCAACGCGATTTATCGGTTTTGGTATCGGCCGTTGTAATTCCTTTTTCCAGGTGTACGGCGGCAGAATCAAAATTGTTTTGCCTGAAGAACCAATAAGCTGTTACTTCTTCCAGGTCGTTACGCAATCTTTTTGGAAGATTAGGATCATTTTGGAGGATATTGATAAGACCGGCAGCATCACCATATTGGTTTTGATCAATCAAAGTATGGGTAAGCCACACCAGTGCATCATTGCGGCTTGGAGGAAGGGTAAAAGTTTTTTGAACTACATTTCTTTTTTCTTTGTTGGCAATAGATAAAACATTGTATTGCGCAGAATTATTTGTGCCGATCAGTCTTCCATCATCTTCATTCTTTTTACGCGGAAAGAGGTTGTAATTAATAAACTGGAAAGCAATGGCTGCAGAATCAAACTCCTTTCTAAGAAAATAAGCCTTTCCGATCAGGAGGTACATATTATCTACCCAATCACTTCTAAGATCGTGCAACAGAATCCCGGCAGTGCATTTATAAATAACAGAATCCAGTTCTGTTTTCTGTGATGCTGTATTTTCAAGTGAATAAGGATAAAATGATAACAGTTTGGAATAGTCGTCCACCTGAGCAATTTTTGCCCTTTCTAAAACAGTGTTTAATTTACTATTGGCATTAAAATAAAAATTATAGTGCGATATATTATTCTGAATAAAACGCCGTGAAAATGTAAATTTTTTGGTAGCGGTTTTTTCAGAACCCAGGATTTTCTCTTCGTATTTTTCTGGCTTCTTTTCATTTCCAAAAGGATCGATCGTCCAGGTAGGCTGGGCAAATAGCTCGTTTACAGAGAAGAAAAGCAAAATGAAAAGGGGAATAAAATAAAGAGGTCTTCTTTCCATGAATAAAAATGGTTATATAATACCGCTAAATATCGGCTTTTTTTGCAATTAAGTACCAAAAATTATGCTAAATAATATCCCGGCAAACAACAGCTAGTAGTATATGAATCCGCGAAATAAATCCTTGTTATCACTAAATCATTTGCTTCAATATTACAATTGACACGGTTCACCTGCTAACAGCTAGCAACAGCAGCATTCATCTTTTAACAAAACGCCGCAATATCACTAATATTGGAATGGGTTTGTTATTTTTAGGTTTAAATTGAATCTATGGCTAAGTCTGAAGCCAGTAATACACTAAAAAGGTTGCGCAATCATTACCGGTTGGTTGTGATGAATGAGGACACCTATGAGGAAGTTGTAAAATTTAAGCTTACCAGGCTGAGTGTATATATAATAATGAGTACCGTATTTGTTTTGATGGTAGGGCTTACCACCTCATTAATCATTTTTACGCCTTTAAAATATTACTTACCAGGTGTAGGTTACGGAAATGCAAAACAGGTGAAGGAATACAGGGCGCTAAAAATCAGGACAGATTCTATGGAGCAGGCCCTGCAGCATCAGCACCGGTATTTTGAGGACCTTCAAAAAGTGCTGAAAGGAACCGTTGTAAAAATAGATACTAATAAACTGGCGCTGCCCAAGATTGAAAACAGTGATGATTAATTGAGTGCCGGATAATAAAAACGACCATTATTACGTTGTAAAAAGTGAATCTGCCTAAACATATTCTATAACCACTAAAACAATGAATGTATGTTTAGTTCAAAATCCAGGACATCCTCTACTGAAACAGCCCTTGGTTCGGCCAGCATTATCGGCGCCGGAACCGTGATTACCGGTAATATTGAAAGTGTTGGAGACATCCGTATTGATGGCACACTGCGGGGAAATATTTTTTGTAAGTCTAAAATTTTAATTGGCCCACAGGGATTGGTTGAAGGAGATATTACTGGCCAGCAGGCAGATATCCTGGGTACTGTTACAGGAAAGATAAAGATGAGTGGCCTGCTCCATCTGCATGGAAAAGCAGTAGTAGAAGGGGATATTCATGCAGCTAAATTACAAATAGAAACAACCGTAAGTTTTAACGGTAAATGCCATATGGGTGCCAACATTGTTGAATTAAAACCCGATATGGCTGCAGCAGTGAATGAGTAAGCCGGATAACAAACTTTTATGGAGATATGCAGGTCTTGCCACCCAGTTTCTGGTTGGTATAGGCCTTGCCGTTTTTGGCGGTATGAAAATAGATGAATGGCTTAAATTTAAATCGCCGGTTGCCGTTTGGGTTTTACCTTTGTTGCTAATTATAGCTGTAATTGTAAAAGCTGTAAAAGACACAGCTAACAAAAAATAATTTTCATGCAATCTCCTTTTCGCATTTTATTACCCTTATTGCTCCTTTTTATAGTTTTTCTAATTCTTCCATTGGTTTTATCGGATACGCTTGCCCGGTATCATATTGATAAAATGGTGCTCCTGGGTGCCAACGCACTTTTTTTTGCTATAAGCCTACTCTCTTTTAACATACAGAAAAGAGGCATGCAGAACAAAAACCCTCATGTTTTTGTTCGCAGCGTAACAGGTGGTATGATGATAAAAATGCTTTTTTGCATACTTGCCGTGATTGCCTATGTTTTTTACAGTGGAGATTCTTTTAATAAAAGAGCTGTGTTTATTTCGTTATTCCTATACCTGCTGTACCTTTTCACAGAAGTAGTTGTTGTAATGAAGCTGAATAAGAAACAACATGCCTAAGCAACAAGTTCCCCTACACGAACTGAAACAATTTATTCCCGAAAAAAGTTTTGAGGATGTATTGCATTATATCCAACATTATAAAGTTCAGCTAACCATTACCAAACAACGGCAAAGCATACTCGGCGACTATCGCCATGCCCACAAAGGCGAAGGGCACCGCATTAGTGTAAACGGCAATTTAAATCCCTATAGTTTCCTGATCACCCTTTTGCATGAACTTGCACACCTGTTCACCTACGAACGATTTAGCCACAGGGTACCTGCTCATGGTAAAGAATGGAAAGATGAATTTGGTAAAATACTTTATAAATTCCTAAGCAACCGAATATTTCCACCGGATATTGAATCTGCTTTATTAAAAACATTAAAAAACCCTGCAGCCAGCAGCTGTGGGGACGAAAATCTATTGAGGGTACTACGAAACTATGATGCAAAAAAAGAAAATCATTTCCTGGTAGAACAAATAAAGGAGGGCGACCGGTTTATGATAAAAGGTGGGCGGGTGTTTAAGAAAGGGGAAAAAGTTAGAAAGCGATTCAAATGTGTGGAAGAGGCTACGGGAAAAATGTATTTGTTTAGTGCGGTATATGAGATAAAATTACTTTAATGCTTTTCGCCTATGTAAAGAGTGTTTCCATTATTATCGGTTATAAAAAACTCCCTTATAGTTCCCGGCTTTTCAGCCAGCTTACCTTTCGGGTTAACTAAGCCGGTGGCTGAAAACTGAGCATATACGTCCTCAATATTACTCACAAAAATATAACAGGAAGCTGGCTTGAAAATTGATTCCCTAACCTCATAAAAATACAATTCTATCTTTCCTTTACGTACCACCAGGTAGTTACCCGAGTACATGGTATCAAAATTCAATTTGTGTTTGTAGAACAAATTTGTGTTTTGTATGTTTAATGCCGGAAGTATCGGAGCTGTTGATTGAAACATGATAGAAAAGTATTACTTACTTCATTTTGTATGCAAAAATCAACTATTTTCGATTATAATAAATCAATAAACTGTTTGTCCGGAAATATAAGATATACTGAGGAAGAATTAGTTGAGTTATTGCGTAATCGCGATCAACAGGCATTTTCCTACCTGTACGACAATTATGCTGCAGCCTTAAATGGTATAATTTGCAGGATGATTGATGAAACTCAACTTGCAGAAGATATTTTGCAGGAAGCTTTTGTAAAGATCTGGAACAATTTTGTTCACTACGACAGTTCTAAGGGCAGGCTTTTTACCTGGATGATAAATATCACCAGGAATCTTACGATCGATACGTTGCGCAGTAAGGGTTATAAAAAGAGCAGGCAAATCTCCAAAGATGAAAATTCCGTAAGTAATTATCATGATAAAAATTCTTCAAGCGACCGTTTTGATACAATTGGCTTAAGAAAACAGCTTAGCAATTTAAAACCAGAGCAAAAAAGTATCATTGATCTCGCATATTTTAGTGGCTACACCCAAGAGGAAATTTCAAAAGAAATAGGAATACCACTCGGTACGGTTAAAACGCGTATGCGCTCGGCAATATTGGAATTAAGAAAAATGTTAGAATAAAAAATTGGAAACGAACGAAATCATATCATCAGGATTACTTGAACTTTACGTTCTTGGTATCGCTAATGAGCAGGAAACTGCACAGGTAACTGTTATGGCTAACCGTGATCCTGAAGTTGCCGAAGAGATACGATCTATTGAAAAAACCCTGGAACTATATGCAGTATCAGGTGGAATAGCTCCATCAACAAAGATAAAACAGCTGGTAACAACAGCACTTTTTAAAGGTGCCGATAAAACTGCAGATTCTATACCGGTAAGCAACATTGCTAAAGGTATGGTTGTTCCTGCTTTCTGGAAATACGCAGCCGCAGCATCTATCTTACTATTAATTGCCAGCACTGTATTAAATCTGAATTTTTACAATAACAGCCAGGTGGCTAATAATGAATTAGGGTTAATAAAAAACGAGAGAGCTGCGTTAAAGAACCAACTGGTAGTGCTGGAAGAACAAAATGGCGAAATGAAGAACGACATGGATGTGATTCAGAGCAAATACAGCGAACCTGTTGCATTGCATGGATTAGAGGCAGCTCCTGATGCAGTAGCAAAAATATTCTGGATGAAAAATACTGGTGAAGTATATATTGACCCCAGTAATTTGCCTGATGCACCGGAAGGAATGCAGTACCAGTTATGGGGTATAGTAGATGGCCAACCCGTGGATGGCGGCCTGATCATAACTACCAAAAAGAATGATAAATACCGCATTCATAAAATGAAAACTTTCGGCAAAGCAGAGGCTTTTGCAGTTACCCTGGAAACAAAAGGGGGTAACCTAACTCCAAAAGGAAAGATGTTCGTTTTAGGTAAAATGTAGCACTTATTTCTCCTGTAATTTTGTTAGATAGGCTCTCTTATTTTTTTAACACAATCCTGAAAGTGGAGCCTCTTCCCAGCTCGCTGCTTCTTACAAATAACTCCCCTTTATGATATTGCTCAATAATTCGTTTACTGAGTGAAAGCCCCAACCCCCATCCTCTCTTTTTTGTGGTAAAGCCGGGTTTAAAAACGTTCACTACATTCTTCTTGCTGATGCCTTTACCGGAATCTGTTACATCAATAACAAGTTGGGTAGGCTCGTTTTTTAGTGTGACATCTATCTTTCCATGTCCGTCCATTGCATCGAGGGCATTTTTTAGCAGATTCTCCATCACCCAGTCAAACAAAGGTGCATTTATTAAAGCAGTAATATCCTGTTCTCCATTCGATGATACATTAAAGCTAACTTTATCCGGGCTTCTTCTTTTAATATATGCTACCATATTATTTACCTGCAATAAAATGTCGTGCTCTTCCAGCTGTGGGGTGCTACCAATTTTTCCGAATCGGTCGCTTACCAGTTTCAGCCGTTCAACATCCTTACTCATTTCGGTGGCAATTTTTTCATTCCCCTTCATATCTTTTAGCATCTCTACCCAACCTTGCAGCGAAGAAAGTGGTGTTCCCAACTGGTGAGCGGTTTCTTTTGCCATACCAGCCCAAACCTGGTTCTGTGTGCTTTTATTTCGTGTGCTGATGGCAACAAGTGTAACAATAATAAATAACGCTGCCACCAATAATTGAATAATCGGGAAGTACCTTATTTGTTTCAAAAGAGATGATTCCCCATAATATAGTAGATTATTTTGCGAAGGGTTCATGGGATTTTTCCATACAATAGGTTCAAAAGACTTTTTAAAATCTGCCAGTTGATCCTTTAGGTAATTCTTTTCGGCATTTATCTTAAAAGTATCCAGGTTGTAATGATCCAGGATACTGTCGTGCTCCGTAACGGTGATCATCGGGATATCCTTATTATTTTCTGTAAAGATCTTACTAGCCAAAGGGCTAATAGAAGTTATGGTAGTATCATTAATATCATTTACTGCCTGCAGCCATTGCTCTATCTTTTGCTTTTCATCTGCGGCAATTTTTTTTGAAAGAAAATTAGAATAAAAAATAGTTACCGTAACAATAGCAATAGCCACAATAGCCAATGCAGTACGCCAGTTGAAGAGTTGAGGAAACATGCGTAAAAATAAGAAATTACAAATAAGGAACACAAAATAGAAATGAATTATGTTTGCAATACAAGTAAGTTGAGTGTTTAAAATTCAACGGTTATTTAATTCTTTTGTTACCGGCAGGTTTTATTAATAGCAAATCATCAACAAATATTACTGCGCATGAATACGTTTCCTTCTGTTGCCATTGTTATCTTAAACTGGAATGGCTGCGCTTTCCTAGAAAGATTCATGCCATCAGTAATGGCTACTTCTTATGCAAATAAAAGGGTTATTGTTGCCGACAACGGCTCAACAGATAATTCAATCTCATTTTTACAACAACATTTTCCGGCGGTTGAGATCATCAACAACAATCGTAATTATGGCTTTGCAAAGGGGTATAACGAGGCGCTAAAAAAAGTATCTGCTGATTATTTTGTACTGCTAAATAGCGATGTGGAAGTAACGCCAGGCTGGATAGATCCTGTAATTTCCCTGATGGAATGGGATAGTAAGATTGCAGCCTGTCAGCCCAAGATCTTATCGTTTGAAAATAAAACCAATTTTGAATACGCAGGTGCCAGTGGTGGCTGGATAGATAATTTCGGCTATCCGTTCATGAGAGGAAGAATTTTTGATGATTGTGAAACAGATAACGGTCAATACGATTCCGCCGTTCCTTGTTTTTGGGCAAGCGGCGCTGCGCTGTTTGTGAGATCAGCTGTTTATAATTCTATCGGCGGTATGGATGAATATTTCTTTGCACACCAGGAAGAAATTGATCTTTGCTGGAGGATGCAACTGGCAGGTTACAGGATATATGTGCAACCGGCAGCTATTGTTTATCATGTTGGCGGAGGAACACTACCAAAAGGGAATAATAAAAAAACGTTTCTAAATTTCAGAAACAACCTGGTGATGTTGTATAAAAATTTACCGCTGGGGATCGCTGCCTGGAAGATACCTGCACGAATGGTATTAGATGGCATAGCGGCATGGCGTGCATTGTTTAGTGGCGATGCCGGTTATTTCATTGCTTTGGTAAAAGCCCATGTACAATTTATGAGATGGCTGTTCTTTGAGAAAAACCCGCAAAATTTGAAGCTGGTGAGCCCAATAAACTTTTCCGGCTGGTATGCTGGCAGCATTATATGGGATTATTTTATCAGGAAGAAAAAGACCTTTTTAGAAATTATTGGCAGCAAATAATTTTTTTTAACTGGAAGGCCTTATTTTTGCCACGAAAATATTAACAATATGAATGAGGAACTTATAGAGAATCAACAGAAAGATTTCGCTCATAACTGGGTATCATCTTCACGTTTTTTATGGTTTTGCCAGATTTTTATTGTGCTGGCATTCGTACTTGGCGGTTGTTATAGTTTGTATGCTCACCGTTATAAAGGAAAGCCCGAGGTAAATGTTCCTGAAAATACCCTGTACAATCCCAAATACAAATAAAAAGTTTGTTTTTTTAAAACAACATCCCTTATTTTTGCAGTCCTAAAAAAAAGGAAAATAGTTCTTAATCAATATTGCGGAAGTAGCTCATTTGGTAGAGCACGACCTTGCCAAGGTCGGGGTGGCCGGTTCGAGCCCGGTCTTCCGCTCAATTTAATCCCGACTTGTCGGGATTTTTTTTCTACAATCGTGTCACCCGGGTGGTGGAACTGGTAGACACGCAGGACTTAAAATCCTGTTCGCAGTAATGCGAGTGACGGTTCAATTCCGTTCCCGGGTACTTTAAAAATTAAGCGGCTTTAGGCCGCTTTTTTAATTCAATAATGAATCATTGTTTTTACAAGCCTGGTTCTGAAAATTTATTTGTTTACAGAATATTGCCTGTCAAATCCATAACAGGTAACAACTAAATCCCTTAAATTTGGCTTCCCAAAAATGCGGCGATGGCGAAATTGGTAGACGCACTACTTTGAGGTGGTAGCGCCCGAAAGGGTGTGGGAGTTCGAATCTCCTTTGCCGCACGAAGCGATGACCATTAATTATGGCATCGCTTTTTTTATTTATAAACTGTTTTTTTCGTTCCCGGAATTACGCATTAACCTTCTTCAAGTATTTAGTACTTTCTTAACCGCATGCTTTATCAAAACTGCCACATATTAGTTTTATGTTACTTGTAATCCTGTTCGTTTGTTCCTTTGATATATAAATTAAAAAGTTATAATTATTTTTTATGAACAAAATACTGTCATCCGGAAAATTAACTACAGCAGACCATTTGAGAATTTTTAAAGGTATTTTTATTGCTACCAATGGTACCGCATTATTGCTATTCTTTTTTTTAAGGATATTGTTTTACAATACTCCGATTACGCTAAAAGAAGATATGGCTGCGTTGCTAAATACCCTGATGATTGGAACAGTTGTGGCAATCGGTTTATACACGATCCTGCTTATCATTGAAATTGCTGATCACATCTTTAGTAAAAAAAAGATCAGATTATACCCTGCTTTACAGGTTGCAGGCATCAGTTTATTCTCATTGCTACTCGTATATCTTTCATCTTGTAATAATGCCGTATTATCAGGCGTTCACAAAGATTTAAATACCGGTGTAACAACAAATTACAAAAATATGGAGCCGGGCAGTACCGTGTTGGTGATGAACAATGAAGTATTAAACCATACTGATATTCCATTAGGTGAAAATTTTGTATTGATAAACGACGATGTTAAGGGTTTGGTTGAAAAAGACGGAAAAGTTTCGGCGGGTTGTGAACTAACTATCACAGATAAACAGGGAAAACAATTATTGCATGAAGCAGATCTGTTTAAAGGAGAAGATATTTTTCTGAAAGAAAACGCAAGAGCTTTAAAATGTACCATTTCTACAGGAAAGCCAATGAACTGGGAAGAACATTACGATGTGGCAGTTACCTTTTGGGATAAATATGGTTCAGGCAAAATAGAAAATAAATTTTCTGTAAGAATGATCGATATACCCTAGCCTTTAGAGCAAAGATTCATTGCTGTAAATCATTTTCTTTTGCCGGTTTGAATAAAGTTTGTTGCGTATGCTGAAACGAAGCATAAAACAAATATTTATTGATTAATTTGTAAAAAAATCAGCGAAAGTAAATGGCAAACGATATAAAATGTCCTAATTGCGGGTACAGTTTTGATGTGGAAAATGTACTTACAGCAGATATTGAACAAAAATTACAACAGCAATACCAAGAAAAATTACAACAGTCCCTTGGCAAAGTGGAAGATGAAAAGAAAAAATTAGAAGCAGACCAGCTACTTTTCGAGGAAAAAAAGAAAAAGGAAAACGAAATCTTTGCACAAAAAATTCAGCAGGAAAAAATAAAGCTTGAAACGGAGATACAGGAACAGTTAAGGAAAAGTATTTCTGCCGATTTTGAGAACAGGTTAAAGCTATTGCAGCAAAACAATGCTGAGGCAGAAGAAAAATTAAAGGATGCAAGGAAAAAAGAGCTCGATTTTTTGCAGAAAGAGCAACAGTTGAAAAATAAAGAAGCGGAGCTGGAGATCACCCTTCAAAAAAAATTACAGGAAGAAAGAACGATTATTACAGAGCAGGTAAGAACCCTTGAAGCTGAAAAAAATTCGCAGAAAGAAACCGGCTACCAACTGAAACTGAAAGAAATGCAGATACAGCTGGATGAACAAAAAAAACTGGCAGAAGAAATGAAACGCCGCGCCGAACAGGGGTCTATGCAACGGCAGGGAGAAGGCCAGGAGTTGCTGTTGGAAGAGATCATCAAAGAATACTTTCCGTTCGATCTTGTAGAGGAAGTTGGAAAAGGCGTGGAAGGTGCAGATTGCATACAAATTGTACGCAACAACCTGGGAAGGGAATGTGGAAAGATCATTTACGAAAGTAAACGGACTAAAACCTGGAACAACAACTGGATAGATAAATTAAAAGCGGATATGCGTAGCCGATCTGCTGATGTCGCCATTCTTGTAACACAGGTTTTCCCAAAAGATATGGAACGATTTGGAGAAAAAGATGGCATTTGGGTTTGCACTTTTGCCGAAGTACAAAGCGTGGCGCATCTACTGCGAAATGTGATAATCAGGATCAACGAAATACAAAAACGGGAAGAAAATAAAGGAGATAAAATGCAGTTGTTGTACAATTATCTTACAGGCAATGAATTTAAAGGTCAGGTAGAAGCAATCGTAGAAGGATTTATGGCCATGAAACAGGGCATTTCCCGAGAAAGAATCCAGATGGAAAAGATCTGGAAAGAAAGGGAAAAACAATTGGAAAAAGTTTTGATCAATACCAGCGGTTTATATGGATCAGTAAAGGGAATTGCCGGTGCTTCTATCGGCGATATCCCGTTGCTTGACGGCACGGAAGATGACAACCTATTGGGAAATTAATGCCTGCGCTCAAAACTTCTTTTTGAAAAAAAATATCCTGTACTTTACTAATTAAATAAATCACGGTTACCAGGATCGTTTTAAATAATATCAGCTAACCGTCCACGTGAGCACATTATTTTTAAATGAAAGCCCGTGAATTTTCAATTGCTTATTCCCATCTTTTAAAAAGCTGCAATTTGCCAGTAATTCGTTGGATGTAATTTGCAGATCATCAATTTGGAGGTGCTTCCTGAAATCAATGCCTCCCAACCCATGCCATTTAAACATTGCCTCTTTGATGCTCCATGCAAAAGCAAATAATTCATTATTGCTAATGGACAACTCTCCCTTCATTATTTCCTGCATCATCACCTGCTCCGTGCCCGAAAGGAATTTATGTTTAATTCTTTCCGCTTTATCCGAAACAAATTCGATATCTGTTCCTACTCTGTTTGCTGTGCTAACCATCACTGCCGCATATTCGCCACTGTGAGATATGGAGAAATGAAACAGTTCATTTTCAAGGAAAGGTTTTTTAGTGTCAGCGATCCTGATCAGTTCCAATGGAAAACCAGGAAACAGTTCGGTAAGCAAATAACGCCCTGCAAGATGTTGTAGTCGCTTATGCGGATGGGTGATCTCTTTCTGGAGCGGCACCTTTTGTAAAAAAAAATGTTCTTTCTCATCAATATGCCAAACACCCAGTTTTGTATGTTCGTTGATATTTTGTTGATAAACCAAAGGCATATATGAAATGAAAATTGAAAATTGAAAATTGAAAAAATTACTTTTACAAATTAACGAATAACAAACTTACTAATGATATTAAGTGATCAGCGAATACTGGAAGAAATAGAAAAAGGTACCATTAAAATTGAACCCTACCACCGCGAATGCCTTGGCAGCAATAGCTACGACGTTCATTTGGGGAAATCGCTGGCTACCTATGAACATGCAGAACTGGATGCAAAAAAGCACAATACCATCGTTCATTTCGAGATTCCTGATGAAGGAATTTTATTGTTACCTCATATGTTTTACCTGGGTGTAACAGAAGAATATACCGAAACACACGCTCATGTTCCCTTTTTGGAAGGAAAATCATCAACAGGAAGATTAGGGATAGATATTCATGCAACAGCGGGTAAAGGTGATGTAGGCTTTTGTGGCAACTGGACGCTCGAAATATCAGTGAAGCAGCCTGTGAGAGTTTATAAAGGAATGCCTATCGGGCAATTGATCTATTTTCCTGTAGAAGGTGAAATACTTGTAAAGTATAATGAAAAGAAAAATGCAAAATACAGTGGTCAACCTAATAAACCTGTAGAAAGCATGATGTGGAAAAACAATTTTTAACCAGGGCTCGCTGCAAGGCTTAATTAAAAATAAATTAAAATGATCAGGCTTACATGCTTTTTGTTTTCTATTGCTGTATCGCAATACATCATTGCACAAACAGAAGGATCCATAAAAAACGGAGAAGCAACCATACACTATAAAACATTTGGAGCCGGAAAACCTATTTTAATTATCAACGGTGGGCCTGGTATGAATAGTAATGGCTTTACCAGCCTTGCTCAAAGCCTGTCACAGAAAAATCAAACGATCATTTACGACCAGCGCGGCACTGGCAAATCAATCGTTGCGAAAGTTAATGACGCTACCATCACTCTACAATTAATGCTTTCAGACATAGAAGTTTTAAGAAAGCACCTGAAAATAAAATCCTGGACTATCCTTGGGCATTCATTTGGCGGCATGCTCGCTTCTTATTATGCAGCTAATTACCCTGCAAATACAAATGCTTTGATTCTTTCTGCCTCCGGCGGAATTGACCTTGAACTATTAGATTATCTGGCACAAAATATTCAGAAAAACTTAAGTCCGGAAGATCAAAAATCACTGGATTACTGGAACTCAAAGATTGCCGATGGTGATACCAGTTACAAGGCGAGATTAAACCGGGGCACTGCGCTGGCACCTGCATATATCTACAATAAAGAGCATACCGCTGTAATTGCTGAAAGACTTACCCAGGGAAACAGCGAGGTTAATAACCTGGTATGGGAAGATATGAGAAAGATAAAATTTGATTGCTCGGCAAAGCTTTCTACTTTTAAAAAACCTGTACTAATCATCCAGGGAAAACAGGACATCATTGAAGAAAAGACTGCTTTAAAAGCAAAAAGAATTTTAAAAGGATCTACAGTGGTATTTTTGGATAACTGCCGTCATTATGGTTGGTTGGATGCACCCGCTGAATACTTTAATGCTATCCGCATTTTTCTTTCCAGATTGCCCTGACGATCACGCCCAACAAGCCCTTTTCATTTTGATCAGTTCAACTTCCATATGGAGTAATTAAGAATTGTAGCAAAACTTACCCAACAGATGTAAGGAACCAGTAACCATGCTGCCGCGGAAGTTATTTTTCCAAAAGAAAATATTGTTAGCAGGATCATCAACCACAAAAGCCCGATATCTACCAATGCCCATCCGAGCTGCTGTGCTCCAAAGAAAATGATAGACCAGAAAAAATTTAAGGTTAGTTGTATAGCATATAAACTAATGGCCTTACGCTTATCAGCCATGTTGGCGTTACTTTTCCAAACCAGGTAACAGGCAATACCCATTAAAATATAAAGGCAAGTCCACACGGGTGCAAACAGCCAGCCTGGCGGATTGAAAGAGGGCTTGTTAATGGTAGTGAACCAAGTATTTACAGATCCGGCAGTAAAGTAACCACTAACAGCCCCTACTGCAACAGGAACAGCGATAGATATAATTAATTTGAGAAATGGTTTCATAAATGATGTGTAACATTAAAATGCAAAAGTAATTTATCAGGCTTCCTATCCCAAAACGCTGCCAGTTTTATTTTGTGGTAAAAAATAAATGGAAATCAAATAAAACCTGAAACCTTTTACTTCTGCAACATGAATTTTAATATCGTTACGTTAAATCTTACCAAATTTTTTATAATAAGAGATGAGAAAAGCGGTTACTTCATCATAACTTAATAATCCTTGTGGCTGCCGGTTACCTTTTAGAAAATTACCATAGATCCAGGCAATAATAGGTTCTACAGGGCTTCTGTGTTTACGGTTAAATTCAGCCCAGATCCTGATATCTGAAACAACAGCGCTATCCAATTGTTTGCGGTACATCTTTGCATTTACTGAATCAAGTAAATAAAGGGTTCTGTTTGCGTAAGTAAAAAGATCCAGATAAACCGAGTAATGAAAAAGCGTGTCGGTAGAAGTACTTGCTGCGAGGTATCCTACAAAATTCGCCTCCATTTCTTTCGCATAACCCAGCTGATGAGCTACTTCATGGCAGGCAATGAACGGTTGCAAAAAAGATGGCACACTTGTGTTCACCTGCGCTTCTCCTGTAAATGGATTATAATACCCGGTAAAACCTGTATAGTTTCCGAGCCATCCCCACATTGATGTTTTTAATGAGGCGGGATTGTACTGAAGAAACGAATACTTACCGGCTAGTTTTTTATATGATCGGTTTACCTCATTGTAAAGTTCACGGTTTGATGGATAATTGGTTTCATTTTTCAATAATACTCTTTTGGAAAGATTAATTTTCTGAACCAACAGATTATTTACATCCTTAAGGTCCTGCTCACTGTATTTTTCCATAGACATTGAGAGTTGCCAGGCAATCCCTTTTCTATCGTAATTTATTCCCCAGAAAAGATTAAATAATATGTAGATCGTGGCGCAAAAAACAAATAGTTTATATGCAGACTGGAGTAAATAAGATTTCCGGGAAGAAACTGCTCCCTGCCGTAAGAGGGTTCCGACAAACCGCACCAAACTCCATGTTATCCAAATAACCAGCCCTCCATATATGAAATCACCGATGCTGAAGGGAATTCTGCCAAGTATCGACCTTAAAAACTGCGTAAAAGCGGGCGAAAAGCGGGCGCTATATCCATTTTCTACCCTAAGTTGGTTGAGGCTATAAAAATGAATTAATATACAAATCACCAATAAAAAAGCAGCAAAGACAAGCTTCTTAGTCACCTTCATACAACTAAAATTAGTTAATGACAGCTAAATAGCAGTGTTTTAGTAAAAAAGCCTGCATTCATCCACCATAATTGATAATTTTAATTTACCTTTGCCGTCCTTTAAACTGAACGCAATGGCTAACAGACGTGCATTTGAGATTGCTTTTGTGGGGTTGAAACCAGGGATACACCAGTTTAATTACGAGCTAGACAGTAAGTTCTTTATAGAAAAAGGTGCAGAAGATTTTGCAAATGCCACAGCAAATGTAAAATTATCTTTAGAAAAAGGCTCTGGCTTCATGCTGCTAAAGTTTGAAGTTGGAGGAAGAGCTGAGGTTACCTGCGACCGTTGTGGAAATCCATTAAAAATGGACCTTTGGGACGAATTCAAGATGCTGATTAAGCTGGTTGATAATCCGGAGGAAATGAATACACAGGAAGAAGATCCTGATGTTTTTTATATTTCAAGAACTGAAAGCCACTTGCAAGTTAGCGACTGGGTATACGAATTTGTGTTGCTGAGTGTACCGATGCAGAAAATGTGCAGCAAAGAGCAAATGGGAGGGCCACAATGCAATAATGACGTGCTTGAAAAGCTGAAAGAGATGGAAGCAAAAGTAATGGAACACAACGCGAATGCTTTGTGGAAGGGCTTGGAAAAGTTTAAAGATAATTAAGCATTCATAATTTAGAATTAAATAAAAATTAAAATAAACAGTCATGCCAAATCCAAAAAGGCGCCATTCGCAACAACGCAGTGCAAAAAGAAGAACGCATTATAAAGCGACAGAAACTACTTTAAGCACAGATTCTACTACCGGCGAAATACATGTACGCCACCGTGCACATGTAAGCGAAGGGAAATTATACTATAAAGGAAAGGTTGTAGCCGAAAAAGCTCCACTGAAAGCATAATCATTTTTGCTGAAAGATTTTAATTCCAAAATCAAAGAATGAGTAACTTCATTCAAGGTTTTGGAATTTTTAATTTTTAAATTTTCTTTGATGATCACAATAGGCCTGGATATGATGGGAGGTGATTTTGCACCTCTTGAAGCTGTAAAAGGCGCATCTGCTTTTATGGCGTACAATAAGGAGGATGTTCATCTTGTATTGATCGGTGATCAAGAAAAGATCAAATTGCACCTTGATGGAAACAGTATGAACCCTTCTACATACAGTATCGTTCATGCTCCGCAGGTTATAGAAATGCATGAACACCCCACTAAGGCATTAAAGGAAAAACAGCAGTCATCCATTGCCGTTGGTTTCCATTTGCTCGCAACAGGTAAAACCGATGCTTTCATTAGCGCAGGCAATACAGGGGCTATGATGGTAGGTGCTTTATTTAGTATTAAAGCTATCGAAGGCGTTTTACGTCCTACTATTGGGGGTTACATGCCCAGGGAAGATGGGACGCTTGGATTATTGGTAGATGTAGGGCTTAATGCAGATTGCAAGCCCGAAAACCTTAACCAGTTTGCTGTATTGGGATCGTTATTTTCTGAACATATTTTAAAGATCGATAAGCCAAAAGTAGGTTTGGTAAATCTTGGGGAAGAAGAGGGAAAAGGGAATATCTTAGCACAGGGTACCTATCCCCTGCTTAAAGAAAACAACCTGATCAATTTTGTTGGTAATATTGAAGGCCGTGATATTTTAATTGGGAAGGCAGATGTAATGGTATGTGATGGTTTTACCGGTAATGTGGTACTTAAACTTGCCGAGAGTGTTTATGATATTGTAAAACGCCGGAACATACACGACGAACATTTTGACCGGTTCAATTTTGAAGTTTATGGAGGTGTGCCGGTTCTTGGAGTAGCCAAACCCGTTATTATAGGGCATGGCATTTCGCATGCCAATGCTTTTAAAAATATGATCAATATTGCCTGCAAAATGATGGAAACTGATCTTACAGGGAAGATAAAAGAAAGTTTCGCTCTGCCAGCTGAATAATACTAACCAACTTCATCAGAAGCTACACGCAGTAATGTTTTCCAAACAAAGCATAGATCTTTATTCAGCTTATTTTACTTTACTTACAAACCTGAAAGCACAGACGCAAAGAATTTATAACACTTTGCGCCTTTTGTATCTTTCTCAAAGTTAAACTGCAATTAATTCTCAGCGAGAAAATGCTTTAGTACTTTTATTGTTTTATCCAAATCGTCGTAACTCAATGCATTGTTCAAAAACCAGCTTTCATATGCAGAGGGTGGTAAATAAATTCCATTGTTCAACATAAAATGAAATAATTTATTAAACATTGGAATATCAGCTGCAGATGCACTTGCAAAATCGGTTATTGGTTGTGCACTAAAATGAAGGCTGATCATAGATCCCAACTGATTAATAACATAAGGTTTACCCCAGGCCTTTAAAACTTTATCAAGTCCGTGCCGCAAATAAATAGTTTTTTCTTCCAGCTCTTTGTAGATCTCCGGATTATCTTTTAATTCTTTCAATAAAGTGTAACCGGCGATCATTGCAATAGGGTTTCCACTTAAAGTTCCTGCCTGGTAAACATTGCCTAATGGAGCGATGTGTTGCATAATTTCCTTCATTCCACCAAACGCACCTACCGGCATACCACCACCAATCACTTTTCCATAAGTTACAAGATCGGCTTTAATGCCTAACAATTGTTGTGCACCACCGGCGGCAAGGCGAAATCCTGTCATCACTTCATCAAAGATGAAAACGATACCTTCTTCATCACAGATTGTTCTCAATCCTTCTAAAAAGCCGGCTGCAGGTAAAATACAACCCATATTTCCGGCAACAGGTTCAATAATGATTGCGGCAATCTGTTGCCTGTTATCGGCTACCAGTTTTTTAACTGCATCAAGATCGTTATATGCTGCAGTTAGTGTATCATTACTTACACCAGCCGTTACGCCTGGAACTGTTTGTATATTAAAAGTAGCCATACCACTTCCAGCTTTCACCAAAAAAGAATCTGCATGGCCATGATAGTTTCCTTCAAATTTTATGATCTTATTTTTACCTGTGTATCCCCTGGCCAGCCGCACGGCACTCATGCAGGCTTCTGTACCACTGCTTACCATTCGTATAAGATCAACATTGGGAACCATACTTGTGATAAGCTCTGCCATTTCTATTTCCAGCTTTGTTGGCGCACCAAAAGAAGTAGAATAAGCTGCATACTTGCGAATGGCTTTTATGATTGGCTTATGGGCATGACCTAGAATCATTGGCCCCCAGGATGCAATGAAATCTATATATTCATTTCCATCTGCGTCGTATAGATAAGCGCCCTTTGCTTTTTTAATGAACAAGGGCGTGCCACCAACACTTTTAAAGGCACGCACGGGTGAATTTACACCGCCGGGAATTGCTTTTTGTGCCCGGGCAAATAGTTTTTTACTTTTCTGAATTTTCATGTTTTTATTAATTTCCCGCAGATTGCTATTTAGTTAATAATGTAGCTGCATCCTTTGCAAAATAGGTCGCTATCAGATCAGCTCCGGCTCTTTTGATGCAGGTAAGTGTTTCCATGATCGCCTTATTTTCATCAATCCAGCCACGTTGTGCCGCGGCTTTGATCATGGAATATTCCCCACTGATATTATATACACTAACAGGAACGGTTACAGCATTTTTTACTTCCCTTACAATATCGAGGTAAGGCAATCCTGGCTTTACCATTACTATATCCGCACCTTCTGCTACATCCATTACTGCTTCCCTGATCGCTTCTGTACGATTGGAATAATCCATTTGGTATGTTTTTTTGTCGCCAAAGCCCGGTGCACTATCCAAGGCATCACGAAACGGACCATAGAAGCAGGAGGCATACTTAGCACTATAGGCCATTATACCAGTTCTTGTGAAATTATTTTGTTCTAATCCGGCACGGATCGCAGCAATACGGCCATCCATCATATCACTGGGAGCAACCATATCTGCCCCTGCGGCGGCATGGCTCAGGCTCATTTTAACCAGCGCTTCTACTGTCTGATCATTTACTATCTCACCATTTTCTACAATACCATCGTGGCCGTAGGATGAATATGGATCAAGTGCCACATCCGTCATCACATACATTTCCGGTACCGCCATTTTAATTGCCCTGATACTGCGTTGCATTAATCCATCGTTGTTCCATGCTTCTTTACCGGTATTATCTTTTAATTCATCTTTACATTTAATAAAAAGTAAAACGGATTTGATTCCCAGCGACCAAAGTTCTTTTACTTCTTCTACAGTAAGATCAATACTTCTGCGATAATATCCAGGCATTGAAGCGATCTCTATGGAAACATTCTCACCCTCATCTATAAATAAAGGAGCGATGAAATCGGCCGGAGTCAAAATGGTTTCTGCAACCATGCTACGGATCGCCGGAGATACGCGTAATATTCGGTTTCGTCTTTGTAAAAACATACATTTCTTTTTGCCACTAAAGCACAAGCACTCAAAGTAACAGCAAGTCTTTATGCTGCTTTGCGACTTTGCGTTTTTGTGGCGATTATTTGTTGAATAAAAAACTCATGTACAAGTGTGCGACGCCATTGAAGCTCAGCAGGTATTCGTTCGCCTGGCCCATTCATCTTTCTCATTATCATTTACTTCAATGCCCAACCAATCTTTGGGATGCACACAAGCATCCAATAACTTTTCTTCTTCACTACCAACAGCAGGTTGATAATTATAATCGAAACGAACTGTTGGCGGAAGGCTCATCAAAATACTTTCTGTGCGTCCATTTGTTTTTAGGCCAAAGATAGTACCACGGTCGTGCAGAAGGTTGAACTCCACGTACCGTCCCCGGCGAATCTCCTGCCAGTATTTATGTTGCGCATCATATATAGTATGTTTTCTTTTATCTACAATGGGTATATATGCTTCTGTAAAACTGTTGCCATTAGCTTGCTGAAATTGGAAGAGTTTTTCAAGGTTAAAATTGTCATCGGGACGGAGATGATCATAAAAAATTCCACCGATACCTCTCATCTCCTCGTTACGGTGATGATTGGCAAAATATTCATCACAATCATTTTTAAATTTCGGATATAGTTCTTTGCCGAATGGCTGAATAGAATTTCTTAATACTTTATGGAAATGAACAGCGTCTTCTTCATACAAATAATAAGGAGTGAGATCCGCTCCACCGCCAAACCAGCGGTCAATTACATTCTGCTGTTCATCATACAATTCAAAATATCGCCAGTTAGCGTGGGTGGTTGGTACAAATGGATTTACAGGATGCATCACCAAACTTAAACCGCAGGCAAACCAGCTTACACCTTCTATCTTAAGTTGCTGCCGCATGAGATCTGTTACTTTTCCATAAACAACAGATGTATTTACACCGCCTTTTTCAAAAACAATTCCATCAGCGATAACCCTTGTTTTACCTCCACCTCCTTCTTTCCTCTCCCATTTATCTTCAATAAATAAAGCCTTGCCATCAGCTACTTCCAGAGCACTGCAGATACGATCTTGCAAATCTTCAATATATGATATCCATTGATCTTTAAAATTCATTATTACAATTAATGTATGATGTTAACCTAAAAAATTCCTTATGTTGATTTCGTTCTTGTAGATAAAATAACAAATTCACCAGGTACCTATTATGCCTGTTTAATCATTTGCTAACGCCGAATTCTTTTACTGCATCCACAAATGCTTTCGCATGATCTACAGGCACATTGGGCATGATACCATGCCCCAGGTTTGCAATGTAACGCTGTGTTCCAAATCCTTCGATCATTTCTTTTACAGCACGCCTTATCTCTGGTATCGGCGCCAGTAGTTTTGAGGGATCAAAGTTTCCTTGTAGTGTAATACTATTATTGGTAAATGCCCTCGCCATTTTGGGTTCTATGCACCAATCTATTCCGATTCCGGCAGCACCAGATCTGCTAAGATCGCCTAAAGCATGCCAGGTTCCTTTTGGAAAAAGGATCACAGGTGCATGGTCTTTTAATGCAACGGCTATTTGAAACAGATAAGGTTGGGCAAAGAGTTTAAAATCTGCCGGACTGAGTGAGCCGGCCCAACTGTCGAAAACCTGCACGGTGTCTGCACCAGCTTTTACCTGGGCTTTTAAATAATTTATCGTGATATCGGTTATTTTTTGCAGTAATTTATGGGCAACTACCGGTTGCGTATAGGCGAATTGCTTTGCTTTATCCCAGGTCTTACTTCCTTTGCCTTCTACCATATAACATAATATCGTCCAGGGAGCTCCTGCAAAACCTATCAGCGGAACACGTCCGTTCAATTCTTTTTTTGTAAGTGCCAAAGCATCCATTACATACTTTAAACTTTCTTCCACTCCTTCAGTTATCAAAGCATCAACATTTGCCTGTGTTTGTATTACCGTTGGTAAGGAAGGCCCTTTTCCTTCCTCCATCAGTACCTGCAGTCCCATTGCCTGCGGTATAACAAGTATATCCGAAAAAATTATTGCGGCGTCTACACCTACCTGGTCTACAGGTTGTAAAGTTATTTCGGTTGCAAGTTCAGGTGTTTCTACACGGGTAAAAAAATCATACTTTGCTTTTAGTTTCATATAATCAGGTAAATACCTGCCTGCCTGGCGCATCATCCAAACGGGAACCCTTTCTGTTTTTTCTCCTTTCAATGCCCTTAACAATAAATCATTTTTTAACATAGTCATTTTTTAAAAGCTGACTTCAGCTGTTGAGTAATTATCCGGCACTGCTGCCATTATTAATTGCCTATATTACCGGTCAGGTAAAATATCCGATCATCTCCTGTACCAGATTTTCCTTTCCCGGCTGATTGGCAACCTGGATCCTGTTAGCACTATATTTTCTTATACAGGAGGCTGTGGTATTTCCAATTGCAAAAAAAACGGTATGATCTGCTACTTTATTCATTTCAAAAAAACTATCTACTGCGCTCGGGCTGAAAAATAAAATGCCGAGGTAATTTTTCTTTACTTTTTGAGGCAGCGCGATCGTTTGATATACAATAATTTCATTTACAGTAATATGATGTTTCCTAAGTATTTGTGGTAACTCTTCCCTGCGCTGATCTCCACAAAAAAACACCACTTCATCAGATATCTGTCCTTCTACGATCAGTGCAGCAAGGTCTGCCGCATTATCAGCTGTTGCTACTATTTCAGAAAAAGGAAATAATTTTCTTATTAAAGCAGTAGTGGTAAAACCTATACAGTAAATTTTCCAGGCGGGTTGTTCCTCAATCATGTTGGCAGCAACTGCCTCTACAGCATTCATACTTGTAAATACAACAGTTGTTTGAAGACTTAATACATATTCAATTTCCTGTTGCACTTCCACCGATTCTATTGGTTCCGTTTCAATAAAAGGTATGATATCAATATCAATAGAATTAATACGGGCTTCTTCAACCAGTCTTTCTTCCAAAGGCCTCGTACATAATATGGATATACTATTTTGCATTTCTGATTGATTCGGCAATTCGCCTGCCACCATTTTCTAAAAGCTCTATAGCCATTTTCTTTCCAAAACCCGCTACATGTTTAATACTTACTCTTTGTTCTATTGATGCTTTCATTTTGCCATCCACCGAAAGTATATTACCCATAAATAACAGCTCGTCATCTTCAAGTAAAGCAAGAGCACTGATAGGTGTAGAACATCCTCCCAACAATTCTCTCAGAAATTCCCTTTCTGTATTGGCACACAAGGCTGTTGGCTGATGGTTTAACTTTTCCGTTATTTCCAGTAAAGATTCGTCTGATCTTCTACAAACTACCATTATTGCACCTTGTGCAGGCGCGGGCAACATCCAATCCAGTTCAACAGAATTTACGGGTCTTTTGTTAATCCTCTCCAGCCCTGCAGCGGCAAAGATGGCTCCATTCCAACTACTTTCCTTCAACTTTTTCAATCTTGTATTTACGTTTCCTCTCAGGTTTTCTATAAGAGTATCGGGATACCTGTTAAGCCACTGCGCTTTTCGCCTGATACTACTTGTTGCGATAACTGAGGCAGTCTGGGAAAATGAATCATCAATTTTATCAACTAAGCCTGCAGGCTTAGTTGTAGATTCATTAAAAACAAAAAGATCTTTATAATTCCCCCTTTCCAATACTGCTGCGGGAACAATTCCCCCGGGTAATTGTGTAGGGACATCTTTCATAGAATGAACGGCAATGTCAATGGTTTTATTTAACAGTGCAATATCCAGGCTACGGGTGAATATACCCTGAACACCCATTTCATATAAAGGAGTTTGGAGATCAATATCGCCTTCGCTTTTTATATATACTAACGTAGAGGAATAACCGTTTTTAAAAAGCAAATCTTTAACCAGGGTGGCCTGCCATACAGCGAGTTCACTATCACGTGTTCCAATTTTAATAGGAGCAGCCATCTTATCGTAATGAGGATAAAGAAATGAAATCGTTGATAGCCTGGATATAATGGCAACCTCTCTGGTTTTGAGTACGCATCTTCACTGCCATTCCGTTGATCACTCTCTGGATCTTTTCGTCAGAAATCACTTTGTTTCCGTTTGAAAGAGTAGCAGTAATAGTTGCATCAAAGATACTATCTGCCTGTATAGTGAGTAATTTATCTTTCACATCTTTTAGTATCGGAACGTATCTCCTCATTTCATGCCATTCCAAAAACAGCGTGATATGTTCGGCAATAATTGATTCTACTTTTGGTATTTCTTTGGCCCGTTTTATTAAAGTTTCATCTTTTATTTTGCTTAATTCATCTACATTAACCAGCGTGATATTATTAAGTGATGCTACATTTTTGTCAACATTACATGGTACCGAGAGATCGATGATAAGTTTTTGATGATAGCCTGCAAAATGACTCTTTAAAACAACAGGAGCATCTGCATTAGTGGCAACCAGGATGATATCGGCCTCTTCAATACAAAACTGAAGATCCTGCATACATGCGTACTTAAAATTACAGGCTGAAGCTAGTTCTTTAGCCTTTTCATTTGTTCTGTTTACCAATGTTACGCTTGTTCCCGGCAAGTAATCTGAAAGATTTTTACATGTATTGGTTCCGATCTTACCTGTACCAACCAGTAAAACCTTCTTACCGGCGAAATTGGGATATTGTTCCCGGATATATTGCACAGCTGCATACGAAACGGACACTGTTCCACCACTTAGCCCGGTACTTGTCCGGATTTTTTTTGAAGCCTGCAGTACTTCATTTACGATGCGTTCCAGGTAAGCACCAAGGAAACCTCTCTCCCTGGAGAATTTTGTTGACTGCCGGATCTGACCTACAATTTCATAATCACCCAAAATCTGTGAATCCAACCCGGCTGCTACATTAAACAAATGGTTTATCGCTTCCTTACCGGATTTTATATATGCTTTCTCCAAAAAAGTTTCCAATGAGCCATCTGTTTGAGAACATAAAAGTTTTGCAAGATCGTTCACGTTTTCTGCAAAACCATATATCTCTGTACGATTACAGGTTGATAATACAAACAATTCATTTACTCCATAACCCGCTGCCGAATGCAGCAAATGTTGATAGCGATCGTTACTGATAGAAAATTGACCTCTAACTGATGCGTCTGATTTTTTATAATTGATACCCGCTATAAAAAAGCTTGAAATGTCTATGGGTCTTTTTCGAAACATTGTAGTTTAGAGATATCTTATTTTATAGATGCAAAATTAACTGCAAGCCGAGTTGTATACTAATTTTAGTGTCATTGCATTGTCATTTCTATTGATGACATTAATCACATAACCATGTGATATAACCCCATTGGAAAACTAATTGGCGCATATTTAAATTTTGCGACGGAGAGTTACTGTTTCGTATTTACCTTTGTTATCAATTAAAAATAACATGGCAGCGATAAAGCGTGGAATTGTTTTAATGAATCTTGGCTCACCAGACAGTACTTCTACAAAAGATGTAAGAAAATACCTCGACCAGTTTTTAATGGATGAACGTGTGATTGATATCCCTTATTTGTTAAGGTTATTACTGGTGAGAGGTATTATCAATACATTCAGGGCACCAAAATCTGCGGAAGCATATAAAGTAATCTGGACAGATAAGGGGTCTCCCCTTGTAGAATTTACGAGGCAGCTTCAACATGCTTTGCAGCAGCATGTTGATGTTCCTGTTGAAATTGCGATGCGCTATGGCAATCCAACTGCTAAAGATGGCTTTGACAATTTGATGAAACGGCAGCCTGGTTTGCAGGAGGTGATAGCTGTGCCATTGTATCCACATTACGCCATGTCTTCTTATGAAACTGCCGTGGAGCATGCAAAAGAAGTTCACAAAAAAAATAATTACCCGTTTACGCTGGATTTTGTAAAGCCTTATTATAATAATGAACACTACATTCATGCACTTGCTGAAAGTATGCGGCCATATATAAATAAGGATTTTCAGCACTTGCTTTTTAGCTATCATGGTGTTCCTCAAAGACATATTCGCAAAAGTGATATAACGGGTTGCCATTGTTTAAAAACTGAAAATTGTTGTGAGACCGCTTCACCGGCCCATGCTTTTTGTTACCGGCACCAGTGTTTCACAACCACAAAACTCGTTACAGAAAAACTCGGTATTCCTTTAGATAAATACAGCATTTCTTTTCAATCGAGATTAGGAAAAGGATGGCTGCAACCTTTTACAGATATAAGGTTGGAACAAATGCCAAAAGAGGGTATTAAGAACTTACTGATCATTTGCCCGGCATTTGTAAGTGATTGCCTGGAAACCCTGGAAGAGATTGCCATCAGAGGTAAAGAAACTTTTGTGGAAGCCGGTGGTGAAAGCTATGAAATGATACCTTGTTTAAACGTACAACCATTATGGGTAGAAGCTTTAGAAAAAATGGTTAGCCAAGAGGATCATTAAACAATAACTGGCACTTGTAAATTATCAGTTTTTTATAAAACCGGAATATGTAACTGATGGAAGCAAAACTAAAAGAGCTACAAAAGCAAACTGAGAATTTTTCCGGTGATTATTTTTTAACTTCATAACAGCGAGACAAAAAGAAAAATTTAATTATAACAAATTTTCAATGATGCGTTTCTTTTGAGTTATTAATTTATTTCATGCTATACGTAAAAGCCCTTCACATCATTTTTATAGTAACCTGGTTCAGTGGCATGTTTTATATTCCCAGGTTATTTATCTATAATACCGAAGCGCAGGAAAAATCAGAACCTGATAGAAGTATTCTTCAAAAACAATTTTCTATTATGATCCGCAGGCTATGGCTTGGCATCACCTGGCCATCGGCTATACTCACTATTATTTTCGGTAGTTGGGTGGCCTATTTATGGGGTTACATGCCCGATTGGTTATGGATAAAACTTGGATTTGTAGCAGGGCTGTATGTCTATCATTTTACATTGCAGAAAATTTATGCAGAACAGATGAAAGGGATTTTTCGTTTCAGCTCTCAACAGTTAAGAGTATGGAATGAAGTGGCTACAATATTCTTAGTAGCAATTGTAATGCTGGCGTCTGTAAAGCAAAGTATCAGTATTGTTTGGGGAATAGCTGGCCTTGTGCTTTTCATAATGGTATTGATAAGTGCAATCAAGATCTATAAGTTGATAAGAAAGCGCTAAAAAAGCTACTGAGGCTTTTCAGTATTTAAAATGTGTATATAATATCCAGTCATACTTATCGGGATAGTGTTTTAGATTTCTTTGAACATCATATTCAGCTTTAATTTTCTGAATTGCACAAGAACCCGCTGTTGCGGTTTTTGAATCTACACTTAATGAAACCAGCAATAACAGCAGGAGTAATTTGATAAACTTATTCATATAAGGAATTATAGAGACGAAAAATTAACGTAAACAATAATAGCTTCTTAAACGATCTTATCTTTAAAGGCTTTTGCCACTGCCTCACTTTTACTGTTCACATGAAGCTTTTCATATATCTTCTTAATATGGCTTCTTACAGTATCAATGGCAATAAACATCTCTCCGGCAATCATTTTATAACTATATCCTTCCACCAGCAACTGCAATACCTGCTTTTCCCTCTCTGATAAATTATAGTCTTCCCCTTTTTCGCTGTTCATTGAAGAGAACATTTTTAAAACCTGTGTAGCTACTGAGGCAGTCATTGGTGCCCCACCCGTTTGCGCCTCCATAATATATTCCAACAGTTTTGCGGGAGGCGTCTTCTTTAAAATATAACCGTTAGCTCCATTACTGATGGCCTGGAAAATATTGCGATTATCATCGAAAACTGTCAGCATCAAAATTTTCACCTGGCTATTAACTTCCCTGATCCTTTTCAATCCTTCCAGGCCGTTTACTCCCGGCATATCTATATCCATTAAAATAACATCCGGCTTAAAAGCCTCCACTTCGCTAACAACATTGTCACAATTTTTAAACGCAGATAAAACCTCAAATCCATCAGATCCACTGATCAACATAGTAAGCCCTTCTCTAAGCTGAGGATTGTCTTCATACAAAAGCAATTTTATCATTTACGTGGTTTTATCTTTTCCAAAAATGCGGAGTTGCCGTTTTAAATTCTTTTCTCAAATGTAGGCTCTTCATTTTGTATCGGCAACCACATAAACATGTTAACTTATCATAAACCCCGGCCGCCCGTAGCAATGCGGTATGCTGCAGGTACAGCTTTCCGCAGAACCGCCCCCACAGCAATGCAGAAACAGAATACCACTGCCGGCACAAGGAAATAAAATATCAATCGATAGCAAGGAATATTATGGCCATACAGGTAAGCTATCTGCATAAGGTAAGGAAGCAAAGGAACATGCAAACCAAATATGATAAAAGAATATCGCGAAATAGTAACGAAGCTTTTCTTATTCATAAAATAACTTACAACCCTGTCTGCACTAAACCAAATTGCGATCAGCCCTGCGATCACAGAAGCAAAATGAAGGATCATCATGCCCCAGAAGCTAATAGCATTGTGAATATCAAACTCAAAGGCCATGAAAGTTTTAATAAACAACAGCCCGATAAAAATAAGCCAGTACAGGTAGGCGCTAAACCATACCGGTTTTCTATCAATTGGGAAATTTGATTTATTTAACCAGATGCCTAACGTAAAAAAGAACATACCCTGTGCATCAATTACAAAAAAACTAAATAGTTTGATCATCAGGATCAACATCAAACCAAACCATGGAATGGGATACCTGGTAACTATCCACCTGAAAAAAGGGTACATCAGGTTATAAATAAACAGATTCCGGATAAACCACAACTGATAGGAAACCGGTGCCAGTAGCCATCTTTTAACAACTTCCCACCACCCCAATTCTGCATAAGGCTTGTTATTACCCAGTTGATCTATTGTTGCATTTTTTACCGCGAGTGCGGTTATCGGGAACTGCTGCAATAAAAAAGTAATTCCAATACCTACAGCACTCCACACAAAAAACGGAATCATCAGCGTGCCGAACCTCCTTTTTACTCTCTCCAGGTAGGGCTTTGTGTCCTGAAAAGAAAAAATATATCCGGATATCATAAACAGCATGGGTATACGAAAACGTAGCAGTCCGTTAGAAATAAAATATTCAAAAAAACTAGTGAAGGTAAGGGGCTCGCTTACAAGACTTGCAGGAATGAGATAACCTTCCTTCAGATTGTATCCATGCACAAATAATAACAAGGCAATACAAACAAATGAATAAAAACGAAATTTCTGACTGATGAAGCGATTCATAAACTTATTTGCAGTTAATTTAACCAACAGGTATCTTAAGCATAACTTTTGTTCCCAGGCCAATGCCGCTATCAATTTTTAGCGATCCACTCATGGCTTCTGCTCTTTTTTGCATGTTGCCGAGGCCATTGCCACTGTCTGCTTTATCTACATTAAAACCGACACCATTGTCAATTACAGAAAGGATAACTTTCTTTTGAACAGCAGATACTTCAACTACCACTTTATCGGCCTTCGAATACTTCGCTGCGTTGTTAATAGATTCTTTAAAAATGAGGAAAAAATCTTTTCTTGCTTCCATATTTAATTTCTGATCATATACATTCTCATCAATTGTAAATACAACATCTATCTCCTTTGCTTCCAGAACATGAGTTGCAAACTCTCTCATTCGTGCAATCACTTTACTCATGCTGTCATTTGATGGTTTTATACTCCAAACGATATCGTCCATTGCTTCCATCATACGCTGGCTATTATCGCTTATTTTACCCAGGTATTCGGTTGTTTTCACAACGTCGGTGTTCATTTTTGTTTTGGCCATTGCCGTTAATATATTGATTGTACTTAAGGTACTTCCCATGTCATCATGCAAGTCTCTGGCTACTTTGTTACGCAATTTTTCTACCGCAAGCAAACGTTTCACCCTGGCGTTGTGCAAATCGTAAAACACCAGTGCAATTACAAACAAAATTGTGCATCTAAACCACCAAGTTTTCCAGAATGGTGGCTTAATATTTATTTGTATCGAAGTTGTATTCATAGAACGCATGCCTTCAAGGTTTTCGCAATAAATTTTGAAAGTATATTTACCCGGTGGCAATAATGAATAATTTACCAGGTAGCCTCTGTCTGCCTTTATCCAATCATCGTCTAACCCTTCCATTTTATAATAATAGGTAAGTTTATCCCGTTGCATATAGCTCAGGCAGGCAAAATGAATAGTAATGGAATTCTGGTCGTGAAGTAATTTTACAGCCGGCAGCAGCAACAAAGAATCTACCGGAACATAATTGCTGAACAATTGAAAATCCGTGATGGCAACATCCGGAGGCGGCTGGTTATTGGAAAAAAAAGCGGGCCTAAACATAACAACAGCGTTATTTCCACCAAAAATAATATCTCCATTTGCTGTCGCATAATCTGCTACTGTCGTTTGTTCACCTAATAATATACCATCCTTGCGGCCATAGGGCGTTATCCGGTTATTATTTGGGTTATACCTGCACAATCCATTGCTCGTGATTATCCATAAAAAACCTGCTTTATCCATTCTCAACCTTATCACATTATTAGAGGGCAATCCTTCTGCATAAGTTATAAAACGAACCGCTCCCGATTTTTTATTGATAAAATTCAATACACCTCCACCATAAATAATAATACTGTCATTCAGCTGCTCAATATCAAATGCTGTATTGCTATAAACCTTTCCCTTTTCAGTTTCTGTTGAATAATGCTGCAAAATATTTCCTGATACAGGATCCACTGCAAACAATCCCTTTTCATGGGTAGCGATCCATAACCATCCCTGCCGGTCGACGAATATTTTATAGATGATACTTCCTAACTCCTGCACAACATTAAAAACATTTCCGTTGAACCTTATCAAACGGCCGCCTTGTGTACCCAGCCAAATATTAGCTTTTTTATCTTCTGCAATAAAGCGAATGGTTTTATTATTACATTCCGGAGGATCAAGGAATTTTGTGGTGCTTTTTTGTGGATCATGAATGAGTAATTTTCCGTCGTTGCAACCAACCCAGATTTCTCCTGTTGCGGTTTGCCTGCATAAGGACCAGGTTAGCTTTGCAGCGCCTCTCATAGATTCATTCCACTCTTTTGGAAATGGATCTTTATAAAGATTGTTTGTAAGTGGCCGTAATAATTTATCAACGGTTCTTACACCCTCTCCCCAGGAAGCAAACCAAATGTCTCCATTTGGCAATTCAAGAATATCCGTGATACTGGTGCTGCTCTTTTCATTCTTAAATAATAAGTTTACAACATTAAATGAATCACTTCCTAACGGAGTAAAATACAAACCGTGATCCGTTGCTATCCATAAACTGCCGTCTTTATCATCCATAAGCTGATAAACAGATTCGTAGCTTATTCCAATATCTGCAACACTGTGTAATGTACTTTTGTTGAAATAAAATCGCTGCAGGTTTCTGTCCCAGTTAAATAATACTCCACTGCCATATATCCATATATCAGATTTTGCAGGTTCATAAAAATGAGTGTACTCGGTATAACCAACCGGGCCCGTATGTAAACCGATGGTATCCTTTTCCAAAAAAATTGTACCGGTGCTATCAAGGCAATATTTATACTGCCCACCGCCTTTTTGCGACCAACCAAATACCCATAGCCTGCGTTTCCTGTCTATATAAACCTCCGTTACATTATCCTGTAGCTTCTTATTATTCAACATAGGAAAATTCGTGGGATTGTAGCCTTCATGCCAAAGTTGATCTGACGGCCTGTCGTAAACACAAAGCCCGGAATTGGTAGCAAAAAGGATTTGCTTTCTAACGGTATCTTCGTGTATGCCTGTTAGTGATATCACCCAACCCTTCGGGAGATGAAATGGATTACGCTCACTAAATAATTGCTTCGTTTTATCGAACATAAGTAAACCATATCCAGATACATTTATAAAGATATGTCCGTCTGATGCCTTCCACATCCACAATTGTGATCTTGGTGGAATCTGAGTGGATGTAATTAATCGAATTTTCTTATAAATAAATGTAGATGGATCAAAAAGACCTACCTCTCTTTTGGAAGCCATTACCAGCATTAATCTGCCACTATCGGCAGGAATGATCTGCGATATTCCGGTTTGAGGCAACGCTTCACTACCGGTTTTACTTATTCCAAAACTTATAAATTTGCTACCGTCAAAACGCTGCAGCCCGTTGGCCGTGCCCACCCAAATATATCCCTTGTGATCCTGGTAGAGACTGTAAACAACATTACTCGCAAGCCCTGCCCCATCTTCTGTTGAAATTTGTGTGAATGCAGCATTTTGCTGCGGATGTGCGGCAAAAAATATAAGGCAGCATACTATGGTAATAATACTTCTCATCTGTAGAACGCAAAACTAAGAATGCCGGGGCATAATCCCTAGTTCGGGAATAGAAACACATATTTATGTGATACGCTAATGCAAAACTGTACAATTATACTGCTGATAAACGGTTAATAATAAGGATTAAGATAAAAATGTTCGTAAACTTACCGTTAAGCACCCAGCTGTGTCCGTTTACTCACTATTCAAACTTAATTACGACTGATATTTCACACCTATATGCGATTGCCGGCAAATCTTTAATTAAGCATTTTTGTGTTCTAAATAATTATCAAAGTTGCACAGCAACATAAAAGTAAAAAACATGAAAAAGTTAATCGCATTATTCGCAGCAATCATTCTTACAGGTAGTCTATCTGTATTTGCAGAACCCACCGAAATTAAAGGGTATTTTTCAAAACAATCATCTTATGAACTTACGTTTACGAAGATCGTTATACAAGACGATATCGACCTGGTAATCTATGAAAACGCCACTTCAAATATTCAATTCGACGGCAGCACGGAGAATATTGCAAAAGTTGAATGGAAAATCAAAAAGGGTGTGCTTTACATTAATAGTAAGAGAGGATCACTCAAAAATAAAGTGATGGTAACAATTGATGTAAAAAAACTATCAGAAATTTCAATTGAAGGCAATTCATCTGTAAGATCTTTGGGCGTATTAAATTCAAACGAATTGAATGTGTACGTTAAAAGCCAAAGTTACGTAGCCTTAAGAAGCACTGGTTCCATAAACATAATAAACACGTCAGATTCTGAAATGGATGTAAAGGAACAAATCGGAAAAGTAACAATTAGATAATAATTAAAAAACCTAAAAACCTTGTAAAATGGAAAAGAAAATTTGGAATATGATGGACCAGTTCTTTACGATCATCATGCTTATAACCGGAGATACGGATCAGGATAATATGAGTATCCACCATATCCTGTAACTGCCTGATAATTTCGGCTCCAAAAACAAAAAGTAAAAGTCATGAAAAAACTAACAGCAATATCAGCACTTTTCTGCATGGTTCTAACCAGTTCATGTAGAAAGGATTCAATAACAGGTGGAGGTAGCAGCGTAAACAAGGAAATTACCCTGGCAAATTTTTCATCCATCCAGGGAAATGCTGATATAAAATTACATATTACCCATGGTAGCGTTCTTAAAACAGAAATAAGGGGTTACGAAAACCTGGTTAACATTACAGAAACAGCAGTGATCAATGGAAAACTGATCATCAATTACAAAAGGGAATATCACAATGTACAAAACAGCAATGTAGAATTATACATCGTGATGCCGGTTTTAAATTATGTAGGAACAAATGGAAGTGGTGATGCATGGATAGATGGCTTTCAGAATGGCAATTTTCTTGAATCAAAGATAAATGGCAGCAGCAATATCTATATCAGTAACAGCCAATATAATAATGTACTGTTGGAAATAAACGGTAGCGGAGATATCAGAGCTGCAGGACTATCAACAGACAGGGCAGAAGCAAACATACATGGAAGCGGAGATATTGAGATCAGTTGTACACAATATCTAAAGGCCTCCACTTATGGAAGTGGTGATATTAAATATTGGGGAAACCCGGTAGTTGATGCGCAGGTTACAGGCAGCGGCAGAATAACACGTCAATAAACGAGGTTTTTTTATTGGTAGGTTTTGGTTAAAGACAATTGTAAATTACAATTGTCTTTTTTATAGATGTCAGAATTTAGTTTTGTATTACTTCTTATCCTAAGCGCCCTTCAATGATAGACCTGTCTACCGCATCTTCGTCCTGCTTTTCTTTTGATAGCCGTTTAAGTTTTTTACGGTAGGATATTTTTGTAATCAATACAAACAGCACCGGCACTACAAATATTGCGAGTGTAGTAGCGGATAACATGCCTCCAAATACTGTCCACCCAATTGTTTTACGAGATTCAGCCGCAGCGCCTGTTGCGAATGCAAGTGGCAAAACACCTAAGATGAAAGCCAAAGAAGTCATAACGATTGGGCGCAAACGCAATTGTACTGCCTGCAACGTTGCAGCTATAATATCAACTCCCCTGTCAACGCGTTCTTTAGCAAACTCAACGATCAGGATCGCATTTTTTGCTGCCAACCCGATTAGCGTGATAAGCCCGATCTGGGCATACACATTATTAGTTAAATTTGGCAAAAGCGTGAGCGTTAATATGGATCCAAATGCCCCGATGGGCACTGCAAACAAAACAGAAAACGGAACCGACCAGCTTTCATATAAAGCAGCCAGGAAGAGGAAAACAAAAATAATGGAGATGGCAAATATAATGGCAGTACTGCTTCCCGCCTGTATTTCCTCGCGGCTTAAACCTGAAAACTCATATCCGTAACCCGCAGGTAAATTCCTGGCCACGTCTTTTAATGCTTCAATTGCCTGCCCACTGCTGATACCAGGTTTTGGAACTCCATTGATTTCAATTGATCTGTAAATATTATAGTGGGAAATAAGTGAAGGGCTTTCTATAACTTTTGTTGTTACAATCGAACTTAAAGGGATCATGCCTCCCTGGCTGTTTCTAACATAATATTTTCCCAGTTCACTTATAGAAGAACGATAAGCACTGTCGGCCTGGGCTACTACCCTGAAGTTTCGACCATACAAATTAAAATCATTCACATAACTACTACCCAGCAAAGTAGATAAAGTACTATATACTTCGGCAACATTTACACCAAGTTTCTTTGCCATTTCCTTGTTTACATCTACCTGGTAACCCGGTGTTTTTGTTGTAAAAAATGTGTAGGCCATTCCTATCTCAGGACGCTGGTTCACTTCGGCTAAAAACTTTTTAGCTACAGCGTCAAACTGCTTAATATCATCGGTGCTTGTAGTTTGTTGCAATTCAAAAGTAAAGCCCGAGGTTGCGCCCAGCCCTGGTATGGCCGGCGGCGCAATAGCTAATATTCTCGCTTCTTTAATATCTGAGGTTGCCTTCTGTATATTTGCTATGATACTCTTTAACTGTAATTCCTTGCTCTTCCTGTCGTCCCATGGTTTAAGGTTGACAAACATGGTTCCTGCATTCGATTTAAAAGAAAAACTGATGATATTTAATCCTGCCAAACCACCTACTGTACGAACGCCGGGGACAGCCTGCACCCTCTTCATAACATCCAGTAAAAGTGCTTTACTTCGGGTGGTTGAAGTTGCTTCCGGCATTTCGTACGTAACAAACAATCTGCCTTCATCTTCTGAAGGAATGAAACCTGAAGGTTTATTTTTGAAGAGAAAAAATAGTCCAACGAAAAGACAAACCATCATAACCAACACTAATGGTGTTGCCCGTATCCACTTTCCTACGCCCCTGGTATAAGAGCTTGTTAAACTGCCAAATTTTTTATTAAACCAGGCAAAGAATTTCTCTATAATATTATTTTTCTCAGTGTCACTTTTAGAAGGCTTTAGCATGATAGAACATAAAGCCGGAGTTAGAGAAAGTGCCACAAAGGCAGAGATCATTACAGACACTGCAATGGTAATTGCAAATTGCTGGTAAAGGCGGCCAACAATACCTGGTATAAAACCGACAGGCACAAATACGGCAGCTAAAATTAATGCGATAGCAATAACGGGACCGGATATATCCTTCATTGCTTTTTTTGTTGCTTCTTTGGCCGATATTTTCTCATGATCTATATAGTGTTGAACAGCTTCTACCACTACTATGGCATCATCCACAACAATACCAATCGCCAATACAAATGCAAACAGTGTTAGTGTGTTAATTGTAAATCCAAAAGGAATGAAAAAGATAAAGGTACCGATCAAAGAAACAGGAATGGCTAATACCGGGATAAGAGTTGCCCGCCAGTTCTGCAAAAACAGGAATACCACTAATATCACCAGGATCAGCGCTTCTACAAGGGTATGCAATACTTCATTTATCGAGACTTTAACCACTGACACTGTTTCCAGCGGCATTGTATAATCAATATCCTTTGGAAATGTTTTTTTTAATTCTACCAATGCCTTATTAATACCATCAAATGTTTCGAGGGCATTTGCACCGGGTGCCTGGTAAATTAATACAAACGCTGCCGGCTTGCCATCCACAAATGCATTACTGCCATAATCAAATTTACCCAGCTCAACCCTGGCCACATCCTTAAGATAAACGACTGTTCCCGTAGCCGGTAATGTGCGGACAATTATATCTTCAAATTGATCTTTAGTATTGATCCTGCTGTTCGTAAGCACGCTATACTCAAACGTCTGCACATTCGGCTGGGGATTGCCACCAATTGTTCCTGCTGCCACCTGCAGATTCTGTTCAGTGAGAGAACCAATAATATCTGAAGGAGTCATACCAAGGTTTGCGAGCTTTTCCGGATTCAACCATATGCGCATACCAAAATCATCTGCCCTTGATACGATATCACCTACGCCTTTTACTCTTTGGAGCGCATCTTTAAGATATATGTTTGCATAGTTGCCGATAAAAGTTGCATCGTGTGTTCCGTTGGGCGAATACAATGCAAGCGCCACCATAATACTGGGATTCCGCTTTCGAACGGTTAGGCCTAAACGCTTAACCGCATCTGGTAAAGAAGGTTGTGCTACACTCACCCTGTTCTGCACATCCAGCGCAGCAATATTAACATCAGTTCCTATTTCAAAATTTACATTGATACTGCTTGCTCCGCTACTGCTGCTGTTGCTTGAAAGGTAGGTCATGCCCGGCGTACCGTTAACCTGGGTTTCAATGGCTGTAGTAGTTGTTTGTTCTACTGTTTGTGCATCAGCTCCTAAAAAGTTGCCGCTGATGGTAACGGTTGGAGGCGTAATATCAGGATATTGGGAAACCGGTAAAGTTGTTAATGCAATAATGCCTACCAATACAATCACGATTGAGATCACAATTGCTGTAATAGGCCTTTTTATAAAAGTATCTGCTATCATTAGAGTTATTTCTGAATTATTTTGATTTAGCACCCGATGGTTGTGCTGATGCACCCTTTGCAGGATTGATTGCCGCCCCTTCCCTGAGATTTTGCACACCCTCTACAACAATTTTCTCTCCTGTCAATAAGCCTTCTTTTATTATAACATTCACGCCTAGCTGCTTTCCCAAAACAACTTTGCGTTGGGTAACTTTATTGCTATCGTTTGGAACATATACAAAGAACTCACCTAATTGCTCTGTAACAGCTTTATACGGTATTACAACTGCCTGCGCAGCTTCATTACTTTTAACTTTTACGGTTCCGTTCATTCCTGCAATAAGCAAATTCTTACTATTTGGAAATACTAACCTGGCTTTAATGGTTCCGGTTTGAGGATTAACTGTTCTGTCGAGCAAAGCGAGTTTTCCGGGTGCTTCGTACTGATCAGCGCCAAATGCCAGAAGAAAAGTTGAGTCGGCATTTTTTATATTCTCATTTAGTAACTTAGAAAACCGATAGATCTCTTTTTGATCTAGGTTAAAGTCTACTGCCAATTCTTTATCGGAAGAAACAGTATTGAGTAATGTTTGACCAGCAGAAACTGCAGCCCCGGTTTTAACTGAAGAAATTCCGATTACACCGTCAAAAGGAGCATATATTTTGGTGTACTTTACATTTGTTTGTACGGCCGCTATGGTTGCCCTGGAAGCATCCGTTTGTTTCTTTGCCACTTCCAGCGCAGCGTCGGCGTTGTCTACCATTTGTTTTGCCACCGCTTCATTCTTATCAAGCTCATGGTAACGGTTGGCATCTTTTTGCGCCTTGTTTAAATTAGCTTCCTGTACTCTTAAATTTGCGACTGCCTGTTGATAGTTGGCAGCATACAATTGTTCATCAATAGAATATAACAATTGGCCTTTCTTAACCCTGTCGCCATCTTTAAAATAGACGCCAGTGATAAATCCACTCACCTGCGCACGCAGTTCAACCAGATTTAAAGGAGTGACTGTTGCGGGGTATTCATCATAAAAAACTGCATCCGTACTTGTCACAGTATCCAGGGTAACGGAAGCGGGTGGCGGCATTTTTGGTGCTTCAGCCGTTTTATTATTGCAAGCAACTAACAACATAACAATAATGAAACAGGGAACAACATTTTTCTTAACTGAGAACATAAAATTCTAATTTAAATAATAGCGGTAATAATTATTAATATTTCACCTGGCCCAATGCCTTCAATACGTCTAGTTTGCTCGCAAGCAATTGATAGATCGCAGTATAATAGTTGATCTGTGCCGTGCGGAGGTCTGTTTCCGATGTAATAACTTCCAAATAAGTTTTGATGCCCGACCTATATTGTAACTGTATCACATCGTAAACTTCTTTTGCAAGGCCAACATTCTCTTTTAGGGCGAGGTAACTCTCCATATTAGACCTATACATGGCCATAGCCTGGGAAAAACCAGCATTTACATTATTTTTCAGGGCAGTTATATCCCAATCGTTGCGTTTTAATTCTAATTCAGCCTGTTGAATATTCTGTTTTCTTTTACCTCCCTGGAATATAGGAAAACCCAGTGTGAGCGCAACAAAAGAATTGGGGTAATTGGTATTGTATAGCTTTGGAAAATCATTATTCTGGTAATTGAAATTATAGGCTCCATTTGCCGACAATGTAGGCAAATATGCCCATCTATTGTATCGGATATTAGCTTGAAGCAGCTTGCTTTGAGTTTCCAGTTGCCTGTATTCTATCCTTGATCGGTAATCTGGCAAAACCGTTGTATCCAATACGATCTCCTTTTCCATTTGCAAACTATCGTACACAATATTGAGGGTATCGAACTCGGGATAATTCATCAAAGCTTTTAAGTAATCTTTTTTTGCTTTCAGCAAAGCTATATTGCTATGTAGTGTTGCCTTACTATTATTGAGCGTAATGGTTGCTCTTTTGTAATCTGTTTTGTCTGATATGCCTGCGGTAAACTGGTTAAAAGCATCCTTTAGACTTCTTTCTATCCGCGTAATATTCTCAGATGCAACCCTTATCTGCTGGGCTGTTAAAAGTATGTCGTAATAAGCTTTTGAAACATTTACCACAAGGTCAACTTTATCAGCAATAGTAGCCTGTTGCGACTGAAGCCTAACGTCTGCCCTTGTACGCCGAGCCAACAAAAGGTCTCTGTTAAATATGTATTGGGAGGCCGAAAATTGAGCTGCAGAAATATTATTTTGGCCAAGCTGAACGAGGTTACCCGCAATCAAAGTTTTTTGCAAAATAAAATTATGCTGATAGTTATAATTGAAATTAACCTGCGGATACCATTCGGCCAGTTTACTTTTAATCCTTGTTTCAGTTATCTGTTCATCAATCAGCGATTGTTGAATAACAGGCTGGCGCCTAAGTGCATATTCTATTGCTTTTTCCAGGGTCACTTCCTTCAAAACCGAATCGCCCGAATTAGCCTGCGCCAATACGGAGAATGGCAATAATAACAACAGTAAACCAAAACAATTTTTTATTGAACCGATAAATCCCTTTTTATTATTCTTCATGTAAAATGTGATTCTATATTAAATTCTTTTATAATTATCTAAAGAGAGTTACCCGCTCACTTTCTTATCCAGGTTATTCAAAATTCCTGAAAGTTCCTTTTTCAACGATTTTAACTGAGAATGGCTGATAGATAACTCTGAAAAAATATGTTCCGGAATATCGATCGCTTTCTTTTCTAATAAACGCCCTTCTTTAGTTAACAATACATTTACAACTCTTTCATCTACCGGGCATCTTTCCCTAACCAGTAAACCCGTCTCTTCCATTCGCTTCAACAAAGGAGTAAGTGTTCCGCTATCTAACCAAAGCTCACAACCAATTTTTTTTACCGATAAAGTTTCATGCTCCCATAACAACAGCATAACAAGCCATTGCGGATAAGTTAAATCAAGTTTTTCCAGGTAAGGCCTGTAAAGAGCAGTCATCTGCCTGCTCAGTGCATACAGCGGAAAACAAAGCTGGTTATGTAAATGCAATTTATCCATATTCACAATTAATTGCGCAAAATTAAATTGTACACAACTAAATAAAAAACTTTTTTTATAACTAAGTAAACATTACGTGAAAAAATTAACAGTTGACTTCATTTGCTTGTTTGATATAATGCTGCAATATTTATATTGCTGGTAACAAGCAAGGATAGGTAACTTATACAAATAATATTATCTTACTGATATAATAAAAAAAGCATTCATATTGAAAACGAACTAAAATTTAATGCAATATTTGTGCATAGATCATTAAAAATCTATTTAGCTTTAAACTCAAAACAGGAATTTTCAAATATTAACAAATGGTCTTCAGGGAAGCTACGATTGCTGACATAAAGCAAATCCAAATTGTAAGAAATTCGGTTAAAGAAAATACTTTGTCAGATCCTGCTTTGGTATCTGATGAAGATTGCAAAGAATTTATAACAATCCGGGGAAAAGGCTGGGTATGTGAAGTTGAAAATGAAATTATTGGCTTTTCAATTGTAGACATGCAGTATCGAAATATCTGGGCATTGTTTTTACAACCAACATTTGAAAAAAAGGGTATCGGAAAAAAACTTCATGACATCATGCTTAATTGGTATTTTGAACAAACCCGGGAAAATGTGTGGTTAGGAACATCGCCCAATACAAGAGCTGAACAGTTTTATAGAAGATCGGGCTGGAAAGAAATTGGAATACATGAAAAAAATGAAATAAAATTTGAAATGAGCTATAACGACTGGATAAGAAGTAAACATAAATAATTTTACTTTCAAAAAGTTTATAGCACAAAAGGAATGAAAAAACAATTGTTAAAACAAATAAGTGATATATTGTAATTTTATTAAATTGAGGTACACTTTTTGGAAACAATCGGTAAAATAGATAATTATGACAAGCAAAAACAAAAAGCAATTTGGCGTTTGGATGGACTCTATGCACGCCACTATAATTGGTAATACTACATCAGAGGATGGAGATTTCATTCTATTGGCACATTGTAAAAACGAGGCTAATTCTTCCAATTCCAGTGAAAAGAACGCTAATAATGCTGAGAAAACAAATCAGCATAAATTTTATAAAGAAATACTTTCCCATCTTCAAAATGCCGAAGAAGTTCACGTAACGGGCCCCGGAACAGAGCAGGAACAGTTTATTCACTATATGGCATCAACCCCGCAGTTTAAAAATACCGTTGCCAAAGAAAGTACGTCAAACAAACTATCTGACGAAAAATTACTTGATCACATAAAATCAGTATTTAAATAGCGTATAATTTTTTACATAAAGAATCAAAAGCTAATGAGCGGGTAAATCAATTTGCCCGCTTCTTTGTGTTACTTATAATCCCAAATCGGGATATCCCAACGTGAATAACTATCCCAGCTCCTTTGATGTGTTCTATAACATTTGTTACAAAGACGATCACTCAATCATCTAATTGCCGCTGCAAATATTTGCTGTTTTCTGTATAGGTAAACTTTTCATAGATCCCGATCTGCTGCTTTTTCTTTACATAACCTAATAGAAATATTTTTTTCATCTTGTTCATAACTTACTTACAACCAATGCAAGCGTGGATTTAATAGGTGGCAGAATTTAGCTTTTGGATATTTCAGAACTATATAATGATGAACAACATAAAAGGGAATGACAATTGTCATACTAATGTCAATGTATAAAAAATACCTTGTATACATAATTTTTTAGTTCTTTTAAATAACTCATCTAAAACTAGTTTTATGAAACGCTTACGAACAAAATATGTTTGGGTAATAACCAGTCTTTTACTTTCAATCGGCTATTTTTTTAGCTGTACTAAAGACAATCAAATACTAGATATTCCTGAAACGAACCCTGAAACCGACTTAATCTCTTATAAAACATCTACAGCACCAACTATAGACGGCACTATTGATGGAAATTGGGATAACGCAACCAAATTAAGCTTCGATGCGGTTGTGCCAGATCCCGGAAACAATCTTTTTTCCGGATATATAGGCGAAAACTTTCCGGGAACTGTGCGTTCTATGTATGATAACGATTATGTTTACTTTCTGGCAGAAATTCCTGATGACGATAAAAACCTGAAATCAGCTCCCTGGTATTTCAATGCTACTACCCAACGGTGGGCACAAGAACCAACTTCAAAAACTTACGACGCCAGCGGCGTACTTACCCGCAACGGATATGGAGAAGATAAATTAGCGATGCTCTGGAATATCGACAAGTCAACACCGAAATTCATTGCACAAACATGTTATGCAAGCTGCCATGTATTTACACCTTATACTGACTACTCCGTAACTCCACCAATTACAAAATCAAATGCAAGTAGCGGTAATCACTATACAAATGGGGTGAATGAAAAAATTGACATGTGGTGGGCACATCCAAACAGGGGTTATATGTTTGGCGTAATGGATGATAACTACCAGGATTGGGCAGGTGGTCCGGCGATAACAAATTTAGTCGGTGGAAATGGCAATGGCCGTCATTTTGATGACCTTGTAGTTTCCGGAGCTTCCGCAACCTGGCCTTATCGCCCGAATTACACAGCGGATGCTACTCAAGGATCTGTAAGTAACAGGCAAACGTTACCGTTAGACGGTACCGGAGCCAACGTTACCGTTCCAAAATGGATCAATCCAAATGCCAGCGATTATGACTTCATTAAGGCAACAGATACGATAAGTGGTGGATCTGCCGTACTTGTTACAGGTGTAAGTTCTACAGGATTATTAACCTATGCTGGTGGCACTATTGATCCAAATATTGGAACAGATTTTCAAAGAATTGGCGACCCTGTTACAGGTGGAATAGGGCCTAAATGTATACCTGGAAACATTGTTGCGCCGGTATTGCTTGGACGTGCAGATATCAGTATGGCTGCGGTTTACACAGGAACCGGATGGATATATGAATTTAAAAGACTGCTTAAAACAGCTGATGTGCTAAAACAGGATGTTGACTTTTCCAGCCTTGAAGACCAACCATTCGGAATTGCGATCTGGGACAGATCTAATTACCAGCATGGCATAAAGCCAAACCTGTTATTAAAATTTCAAAAATAACCGATACCCGTTCGTGAACATAATTTATATTAAACACAAATACCATGTCACAGAAAAAATTAATCATAGTAACGTTACTGGTTAGTTGCAACATCTTTTTCCTGACCGCATGCTACAAAGATAAAACAGTTCTTGTTCAGGGAGACGTAACCAAGGCAGTTTCGTTCAGCAATGATATTGTTCCTATTTTCAACAGAAGTTGTAATATGGCGGGATGTCACAATGTTGGTGGCCAGGTGCCCGAACTCACCAGCGACAATGCGTTCAGGGCGCTCTTTGAAGAAGATATGATTAGCCCGGACGATCCGGCCAACAGCGAAATTATGGGATGGCTAACCGGTATAATTAAACCTGCTATGCCACTGGGCGCCGCCTCAAACCCATCAAATATAAACGGGCTAATGCTTGCATGGATCAAACAAGGTGCTAAAAACAATTAAAAAAAATCAAATGAAAAAAAATAGTAAATATATATTCCTGGTTACAGCAAAACTCTTCCTCATGATGTTTATAGCGGGCAGCACTTTTGCACAGGATTCTGCAGTAGTTAAGTCTAATGCGGCTAAAAAAACAAAACCGGTAAAAAACACATTTGGAAGTTCATGGATCATGGACAATCAAACAGTGATGGTGCCAGTGAAAGGTTCGTTGCAAATGGACATCCAGCACAGGTTTGGAACAATTAATAACGGCGCAGACGACCTGTTTGGAATATTTGCACCGTCAAATATCAGGATTGGCGTTTCTTACGCACCACTGAATAAACTTTTTGTTGGTGTTGGACTAACAAAAGAAAGAATGCAGGTAGACCTAAACGCGAAGTACCTACTGCTGGAACAAACACCAGGAAAGATGCCAGTGAGTATTGCCTATTATGCAAACTTCGTTATCGATTCCCGTGATAAAAGTAATTTCAGAAATTCAGTGGACCGTTTGTCATATTTCAACCAGCTTATTATTGCAAGAAAGATAACAGAAAAGTTTTCAGCACAATTCGCTCCGAGCTTTTCCTGGTTTAACAATGTAGAGGCATATGTTGATAGTAAAGGAGAGATTCAGAAAAAAATGAAAAATGGGCATTTCGCCTTTTCAGTTACAGGAAGATATAAAGTATCCGAAAAATCTTCTGTAACAGTTGGCTACGACCAACCCCTTACCCAACATCCAACCAATAACCCGCATCCGAATATCTGCTTTGGATTTGAAACCACCACAAGTTCACATGCATTCCAGGTATTTGCGGGAAACTATTATGGCATCGTTCCTCAAAGTAACAATGTACAAAACCAAAACGACTATACGAAAAGCCAGTTTGTAATAGGATTTAACATCACACATCTATGGGTGTTGTAATAAAACAACAATTTTTTGATCACTTAAAAATTTAAGACAAAATGAAATCAAAATCATTCATACTGGTTATTCTTGCCGGGTTATTTGCAGTCAGCTTCTCTTTAAAGAACGCTTACCAGCCCAAGCCATGGGCAGTACCAGATGCTGCAAAGAACAAAAAGAATCCTGTAGAAAATAATGCAGCGTCTATCGCTGCGGGTAAAACGTTGTGGAGTACACATTGTAAATCCTGTCATGGATCAAAAGGGCTTGGTGATGGTTCTAAGTCCGCACAATTAAAAACGGAGCCTGGAGATTTTTCGGTTGCCGCCGTACAATCCTTAACAGACGGAACAATCTTTTATAAAATATCAGAAGGCCGTGACGACATGCCTTCTTTTAAAAAGAAAGTTCCTGATGAAGAAGATCGCTGGAATCTTGTTAATTACATGAGAACATTTAAAAAATAAATATAGAAAGCGACTCTAAACAGGGTCGTTTTGTTTTTTCAGCAATTTGATTGCTGATAAAAATAAAATTGTTTGCTGTACCGAGTAAAGTTAGTTTTGTGTG
>JANOCC010000076.1:0-2996 GCA_031411955.1 Ferruginibacter sp. | reverse complement strand
AAACGCAACACTTTGGGCCCGCCTATGGATTTACCCAGGATCAGCAGGGTTATATCTGGTTTAGCAGTTTTACAAAAGGGTTGATAAGATACGATGGCAAAACATTTAAAACTTTCCGGCACGAACCTGAAAACCCTAATTCCCCCGCCGGCAATTTTATGGTTTCAATGGCGGTGGATGTATCTGGCAATATTTGGATTGCCCACTTCGGCAGCGGCCTCGACAAGTTTGACCCTTTTACAAATACATTTACTCACTTCAAGAATAGTAAAACTGATCCCAACAGCCTTATTTCAGATACGCTGTTCAATATTATGATTGACCATACTGGTAAACTCTGGATAGGCACGAGTAAAGGATTGGAATCATTCGATACCAAGACTGCGAAATTCACTCACTTTCAAAAAAAAATAAATGATAAACCGATTGATATTAGTCCGGCTGTATTAGCAATATACGAAGATAAAAAAGGTATTATTTGGTACTCTACCGGTGATTTTTTAGATAACAAAGCTGGCGATTTTGACGGGCTCTTCCGGCTTGATCCATTGACAGGTAAACAAACTTTTTACAAAGCTGATCCGCAAAACGCGGAGAGCCTGATCGATCCTTTTGTTTATTCAATTTTTGAAGATAGTAAAGGTAATTTTTGGGTGGGAACGAAAGGAAATGGATTACATACACTCGACAGGAAAACTGGGAAGTTTACAAGGCATTTGTATGATCCTTCTCAGCCTGAAAAATTAAGCAGGCCGCCTATTAGTAAAACGGACACTACAGATGCCATTAGTTTTATACAGGAAGACCATGCCGGGAAGATATGGATCGGTTCGTTTGAAAACGGCCTAAACTGGTTTGACCCTACATCCCAAAAAACCTATCACTTCGGAATAGTTAAAGGCAAAAAGAATAATTCCGAATTTGAAAAAGATACACTTACAGGGTTTAAAGATCCGTCTCCCATACGCTTCCTTATTGCAGCAGATAGTTCAACATGGATTACCGGTAACTCCGGCAATATTTATACCGCATCCTATGGTAGAAAAACGATTCCTTATTTTCCAAACAAAAAGTATGTTAATGCATTTTACCTTGAGCCTAATGGAAATATACTTTGGTTCGGTACCGACTCTGGACTTGTACGAAAAGACCTTGTAACAAATTCATTTAAAATATGGACAAATAATCCGAAGGATCCTAACAGCTTAAACAATAATACAGTAGTAGCCATCATGGCTGATGAAAGCGGGAAGCTATACATCGGTACACACACCGGTGGGCTCGATTTGTTTGATCCGCTAACAGCAAAGTTTACACATATAAAGCCTGTGAATGCAACCCAGGGAAGTACCATGGACTCGCTACATTTCGTTTTTATTGAGAACGATCGCTACCTGTGGCTGGCAGGCGAAAATGGTTTGGCAAGGGTTGATCGCTCTACCAATAATTACAATGTTTATCGCTTCAACAAGGAAGATGAGAAGGGAATCAGCGGCCCTACAGTATATAGCATAGCCAAAGATAAAAAGAACAATATCTGGTTTGCCAATAGTGGCGGATTGGATAAGTCTGTCACCGGTAGCAATTCTTTTATTCACTATCTAAAAGATTATAGAATAACATCGGTATTGGTTGATGCAAAGGATAAACTTTGGGCAGGCACTGATAATGGGTTATTTCAATATGATGAAGCAAAAGACTGGTTTGTAAAATTTAATCCGCCTGCTTTTGCTACTGGTATAGAAATGATACTGAATATTCTGGAAGATGATGAGCAAAATCTTTGGGTAACTACTTCTAATGCCATTGTAAAGATAAGTGCCAACCGGGAACGCATTCAACTATTTAATGCCGACTATGGTATTTTATCATCTAACTGGAACTGGCTAAATAACTACAAGGCTGCCGATGGCCGTTTGTTTATAGGTGGAACCAATGGTTACTTTATGTTTAAACCATCAGAAATAAATGTGAGCAGCCCGGCACCAGCGTTGAATTTTTCGCAACTCATTATAGGAAGTAAAGAGATATTTCCCGGCAGCGACGGCATACTTTCAGCTCCTATCTGGAAAACAGAAAAAATAAAACTCGCCTATAATCAAAATTCATTTTCGGTTGATTTCATTGCACTCAATTATAATTCTTCCGAAGCAATCAAATACCTGTATCAACTGGAAAATTTTGACAATGGCTGGAATAATTTGGGCACCGATCATAAAGCATCCTTTTTTAATGTTCCTCCCGGCCGTTACACGCTGCGTATAAGAGCAATTAACAGCGAAGGCACGATAACAGAAAAAATGCTGGTAATCATTATAACTCCACCCTGGTGGAAAACCTGGTGGGCTTACAGCATTTATGCTATGCTTATTATTGTTGCAGGTTGGCAAATATACCGCTATCAAAAAAGATATATTCTTTCAAAGGAGCGGGAACGTGGCAGGGAAAAAGAATTTGCACAAGCAAAAGAGATTGAAAAAGCCTATACAGAACTTAAGGCAACGCAATCTCAATTAGTCCAATCAGAAAAAATGGCTTCTCTCGGCGAACTCACAGCCGGTATCGCACATGAAATTCAAAACCCGCTAAACTTCGTCAATAATTTTAGCGAAGTAAGTAATGAGTTGATTGACGAAATGAATGCAGAGTTAGAAAAAGGAGATATTGAAGAAGCAAAAGCCATTGCAGTAGATATAAAACAAAATCTTGAAAAAATAAACCATCACGGTAAACGTGCCGATGCTATCGTAAAAGGAATGTTGCAACATAGCCGCAGCAGCAGTGGCATAAAGGAACCAACAGATATCAATGCTTTGTGCGATGAATATTTACGACTCTCTTACCATGGACTTCGGGCAAAAGATAAATCATTCAACGCAACTATTAAAACTGATTTTGATAATACTATTGGAAAGATCAATATCATTCCGCAGGATATTGGAAGAGTGATTTTGAATTTACTCACCAATGCCTTTTATGTGGTGGATGAAAAGAAG
>JANOCC010000075.1:0-20438 GCA_031411955.1 Ferruginibacter sp. | reverse complement strand
AATTAGTGTTGCCGTTAATCCTACTTCTGCCAAATAAAATGGGCCAAATTTTAATGAATACGTCTCAGGAGAGAGATTATTAAAAGAATAGAAAATAGAATCAGAAATGCCAATTACATCTCGTTTTGCAATAATGTATGTTGCACTATCCTGTAAAATAAAGAAATTCTCTCCCGGGTTGTGAAGTTTAACCACATCATTGCTATCCACCATATTTGAATAACCGCTTCCAAAAAATACTACGTTCCCATCTGCCACCTTATTTCCTGGAAGATAAAGTGTTTCGCCGTTGTCGGTGTTCCCATATCTTACAAAGCAACTACCCCAAACCGTGAGTGCCGCCGTCTTGCCTCCCGACAAACGGCACTACTTTTTTTAATTACCTGAATAATGAGTCTGCATCCCCACATCATCTTTCCCATCATGGTAAAACTTTGCTGAAGAATAATATTCTTCGGGATAATTACAAAGCCCTGCTCTCATAAAATACTTCAGGAGTAAAAAGCTCCACTCCCAATGGTTCAGGTTTCCATATTTGATGATCACGATCTCCTTTGGTCACTTTACATTCAGCAAATATATCCTTATTATCTTTTTTGATCAATCGAATCATTTGATGAGATGTATATTTCATAAAACTTGCCTGTATATCCGAAGGCGTAAATTCATTTAAAGCCTTACTAATTAAATGTAGGTGATTACTCATTATAACAAAACCATTTAACACTATGCGTTTATCATTTACCAGGTATTGTAAACTTTCAATAATAATATTTTTATACTCATCCTTTAATAGCAGGTGTTTCCATGATAAATAGTTGCAGTATAAAATTGAGGCCAATAAATAGGGTATGGAGTTTTCATACTCCTAATTTAATTAAAAACAATTGGATTTGTATTTTAGGTTTGCGCCGTTTGTCGGGAGACAAGACGGCGGCGTTTACGGGCTGTTGCGACTGGCCCGTGGAGATGTTGCGAACACCAACGGCGGCTAAAACTTAGCACTAACATTATCCATGTAAGGAAGAAAATATAAAAAAGGCAGCATATTAAATGGTCTAATACCTGAAAATTTCTTATTCTTATTTTCTAAAAATGCATGTAAAAATACCTTAAAAAAAAAAGGTTAAAATACTTAAAATATTAACAGCACTATTCATAATTATGTTTTATAATTAATAAATAGTCCGTTTAAATACCAAATTAGCAATTAATCCAAATGCTGCACCTGCCTCGATACTTACCTCGCGTTAATATGACAAAATTGTTGAACAACCCGGAGGGCAAAAGACCATTGCGATTCCTCCAAGTTTCTAATGAACCAATCGCAATGGCTTTTTGGTTTGGCGCAGTCATTGCCAAGTCTTACTGCGTGAGCCCTTTTTATCGGAATTTTGATTTTACAGCATAAAATTTAAAAAAAGCAGAAACACATCTCGGTTTAAAGTCGCATATCAATTACTATTTAGAAACTTGATGCAATTTTCGAATAGTATAACGATTAAATAAAGATAGTTTCAAAATAATTCATGATTCTAATCAAATATTTATTTCTGTTTTGAAATATATTGCATAAGTAACTCGGACATATTCATAAAAGCTTCTGTAATATCTGGATTAGAATGTTTTTCTTTTAATAATAATAATGATACCTGGTGGAAGTAGGCTGCAGCAATTTTACAACTAGGCAAATATGCAATCTGCACCTTGCCATGTGTGATTAAGAATACTTTAAACACTCCAACTCCTCCGTCAATACAGCAAGTATCCTTAAGATCATTATTCAGAGCCTTTGACTTAAATTCTTCATATTCATTATTATCCAAATTAATTACATGTTTAAAAGTCGAAGAATCAGTGTATGAACTAAAATCAAAATGCCTTGCAGATTGCACATTCTGCACGATGATTGTTTTTATCATCTTATTACTTACACCATAGTGTTTATAAATAACTAGGTCTTGTGAAAACCCGCTTTTTACTATCAAAAGTAAAATCGTAATAACAATTAAAATAAATTTCATAATAAATACTTACTTAATTACGAGGTGGGTTAGAAATTTGGTTAACCTTAATCGGATCTAGAATTCCATTCGAAACTGTAAATCCATACGTAAATGTACTTAAAAGAGTATAAAAAAAAGGATTTGTCGATGATACGTTAACTAGTTCAACTCTTACGTTAAAATAGATATTTTGCTCAGACATGTATCTGTTAGGACTGTCTGCATAATATAGGCTATAATTTCCACGGTTTTTAGCGATATTATAATCAGTATCTCTAAAGTCCTTGTATGTGTAATAATATAACTGATCAGGAGGGTCGGGAGACCAACTATTTGGAGTTGGATTATTTTTTTCAGAATTTGTCTGATAAAATTGTCTCCAATTCAAATTTTTATGTTTATCTGTCAAACTGGTATACCCCATTCTAGCGTATACGCCATGTGCCCATCCATCTGCTGCCTCACCTTTAAAGTATGTAACTGGTTCACTAGTAACTATTCCAATCAATACACCATTTTGATCTCTAACGTCAAATTGATCATTTACGCTAAACGTTGTAGCGAAATCTCCATTATCATAAAATTCACATGTGAAAACAGAATTCGTACTATTAAATGCGGTTTTGATTTGATCAAATATTTCTAGTGCAAAGATACCCGAAAAAGTAACACCCTCTTGTCCCCAACTCAATCCTCCACCTCCCCCTCCACCTCCAGCTTGAGCTTCGATATCCCAAGAACTTGGAAGGCTTTCAAACCAGTTGCTACCAATTAAATTTTCCCGGGGATCGACCTGCCGGGGTGCCGACCATGCACTTTCCTTAATTTGAACAAATTTATCCCCCATAGGATCATTAAACATTGCAGGATTATTATTTCCAAACTGAAATGGCGTTAATCCTGCAAAAGACTCTGCCTTAATATCAATCCCCGTAAACCTACCAATCTGCGCATCATACTTTCTATAAAAAGTATTGTAGTAATTTAAGCCACCTTCATCCTCCAGTTCACTGCCGGCATTGTATTTATACGCACTCAAAGATCTTAATGCAGCTTTGCTGCTGATGCCTGCCATTTCTAACCCAAATGGATAAAAACTCTGCTCCTGTATTAACGGGCCATTATAGTGCGTTACCGTTAAATCATCAAAATATACATCCTGCGGGCTTTCGTTGCTCACGTAAATATACAAAAATCCATTCTTACTAATCGTTTGTAAGGGTGCTACCAATGCCTGCTTTTCCGAGCCGGGTTGAACCTGCTGTACCCCTGAATTAGATGCTACAAAGTTAAACTGTTCATCAAATAAAATCCAGTTTAAAAATGCCTTGGGTTTAGTATTATTATAAGAACTGTTGTTATTGAGGAACTGAGTAACATTCGGATTGAGTACCGTAGCCAATCCCGTTGAATTACCACTAACCAATTTACCTCCCGCGTTTCCTATTATAGCACCCGGCAATATAGAAAGAATATCGGTTAGGAGGTTAACGCCATTTTGTGGTTGCTGCGTAGTTGTGTTGTAGAAGGCGTAGGTGTTAATTTGAACTTTGTCACCAGTCATTACCTTCAACACAAGTGACGGCCCTACCTTAGTGTTGCCCGACGACGTTGAGCCATTAAGGCGGGATACTTTATGGTTTGCCGTATCACTGTCGAAGGCAGATGGTTTGTTATAAACAGTATTTGTTGGGGTATATATGTTTGCAAATAGCGCATCTTCTGTTCCCTGCCTCGCCGGCTCCATGGTAGCCTGGTAAAACGCGGTATCTTTTTCTTCCGTTACTACTGCCCTAACATTTGCCTGGTGGTCTTTTATAAAGTAATCATATTCGTAAGTGTAATAAGTATCCCCGGTTGATAAGTTACGCTTTTTAGCATACCGTATTCTTCCTTCCTCAGTTAAGGTAAATTGTAAGGTATCATTCAGGTAAACAAACCCGCTAATATTTACATAATTTTTCTGTACAGGAGCCGTTCCGGAGGAGTCAAGAATAGTCTTTCGAAGTGTAACCCCTGATGCATCGTAAATATAATTTGTTTTAGATTTACCTGCTATCAGCATGGAATCAGGCTTATCCAGCAGGTTAAATTTTGCACCGGCAACTCCCGAACCGGCATGCATTTTACGATTGTTATCACGTATGGTGTTGCCATTAACATCATAGGAGTAGTCGTCTCCGGTTGATGTTGTATCTGTGAAATCACCTAACGATCCGTTGGCGGGCATCGCATCTGACACTGTTTTCAGTAAATTACTATTGGTAAAGTATTGGTATGTTAAGGAATCAATAGTAGAGGAGCTTCCAATAAGCAGTCCCCTCTGTTTCATAGATAAAATATTACCGTTTGCATCGTAATCCAGGTTACTAACGGTGAAGTCTACCTTATCTTTTGTCCAGTCAGTGCTTCCACTATTCTGCTGATAAAAATCTGCGTAAGCCAGCCTGTTGGCATTATCATAGGCATATCCGTAAGACCTTTGAATTCCGTCTCCGCCTGCTTTCCATCTTATACCAGCGATATTTCCATTATAATAAGAATTTGTATAACCAGAATCGTAAGATAATAATTCACCAAAGAAATTTGAAGTTGAGCCCCCAGTCTTCACAAAGTCGCCATTAATACCTAGTATCCAGCCCCGGATATTATAGGTATAATTCTGCGTTTCTATACTGTCTCCCAACAGCTTTTGCCTAACCAGGCCAAGCTCATTGTATTTTAATTTCGAAATTTGCTTGTCACCCAGGCTGTCAAAGTTTTTAACGATCGTAGTTACCCTGCCAATATGGTCATAACTGTATTTGGTTAATACTGTATGCGTTTGCGCATTAGCGCCAGCCTTTTCATGTTTTAAGAAGCTTCGTAATATTTTGCCGGAATAACTATATTGAACAGTTGATACATCCGTACCCGCACTGTAATTCGTTTGTTGTGTTTGAATTGCCCGGCCATCGCGGTCATAAAAATTAACAGTGTACAGATAATCGGTACTATTCAGTATTAACCTTTTAGATCCTGTTATTGCACCTTTTATTTTTAGGCTTTTTTTCAATTCCAATGGATAATCAGGAGAACTATTATAAGCAGTATTAAAATTGGCATTGTTTATATTCGCTCTATCCATACTATCGGCTAAAGGAGCATTTGTTGCGGCTATCCAGCTATAATCATCATAATAATTTTCGGAGGTCACCGTATAAGTTCCCGAAAGTATAGGATAAGCTTTACTTCTCGCCGCCTGCGCTATGATAGAATCTTTGGATAAGGTTGTAGTTATAACGCCTGATTTAAAAGGCCTGCTTTGTAAATCATAAAGAACAAATGTCCACTGGTTTGTCAGGCGTAAATTGGCGTCTTGAGACATTACCACCCTATTCATAATATCATAAGCCATATAGGATTTGCCCTTACCAGGTATTCGTTTCATGATTGGCCTTCCTAAATCGTCGTAGTAATATGCATAACATAAATTAATGCTAATGCTATCAACCGTCAAGTTCCAGTTAACTCCTGCTGGCTTTAATGCGTTAACTGCTTTAGGAGGTATTACCAAACGTAAATGATTCATTTCATCATACACATAATAGGTATGCAACCATTGTTCATTTGCTGCAACTAAACTACTTTGTAACAAAGTCTTGGTCATTACAGTTCTGCCGATCTCATCAGTATATTTCACCACAGACATATTATCTTCATCCGTTATCTGCGTTACACCTAAGGTTCCCGGTAAATAGTAGCCGTTTGTATAGGCGGTATCATTTTCGGAATTTATTTCTATTGACCAAAGCCTAACGCTGTCAATACTGTTATTCGCTCTATATAGCATCGTTTTTCCCCTCTCTGAACCCTTCCAGCTATTTCCCTGTGCAAACTGTTTTAGAGGAATATTAAAAGGAGATCCGTCGAAAATAGTTTCGGTGTAGTTAATCTTTTCAAAAGGAAACATAGTTTTGTAAAATGCGGAATCTTCCCGAATCGGATTTGAATGAAATGCGCCGTTTGTGCTATCGGAAGTGTAAGGTAGATAGCTAACAGGGGTTCTTCCAAATTGATCGTAAATTACCGGTATTACATTATCTTTTTTTAGTGGGGAAGTCTGTTTTGTAATGGTTTGCAATGTTCTTCCATAACTATCGAAATATACAGTAGCAACATTAACTTCTTCCACAGCGGCACTCATGTTTACAGCGGACGCATCCTGAATAGGGATCATCGGTGCATACACCCTGTTATACTTTACCGGAGTAACAGAGTAGTTCAGTGGCACTTTACGTGCAGCTACAGCTACAATAGGCGATGATAAATTTATACCGGGTTTTAAAGCAAGCGACGATCCACTAACGTTGATGATTACACTATTTGTATAAACGATATCTGTACCACAAGAGACAACAAGCCGGTAATAGGCACTGTTGCTGAGGTTAGTATTAAAATGAAGGGAATCAGTAGTCTGACCTGGTAAAGTTAACCATGTATTATTGTCGTTCGAAAATTGCCATCTGTATTCATACACCCCTCCGCACAGCCCTCCTGATGGGAGCGTACCATGTATCGTTGCAGGCGTTTGATTGATGGCTACAGTTTGGGTTGATGGTGATATTACTCCGGCAGAAAGGGAGTCAATAAGTAAAATACTTACCGCACCCGTATAAGAAGTATCTGGATAACAAATAACTCGTCGTCTAAAACTAACTGCTTTGTAATTTGATGCATATAGGGTATCCAATGATTTTCGAATGTCAACTGTATCAGTTGTCGCGCCGGCAATATTTACATACCTTGTGCTGTCAAAAGAATGTTGCCATTGATAAACATAATTGTGCGTGCCGTCACACCCCCCACCGCGAGCACTAGTTGCATTCATATTAGATGCCGACTGGCCCCATAATACAAATTGCGTCCCATTTCTGATTGTACCAGGTGAAAGGTTTGTTGTCGGGTCAATTGTAACTGTATACTCTGCAAGAAGATAATCATTACCATCAAAAATCATAATTTTCAATGGTGGGTCTAATCGTGTATCAGTAAATTTTATTGTGATAAGATCGTCGTAATAGTTTACAAGACTATCTGTGCTTATGTACCACCAATAACCAAGTGATAATGTACGAGATAAATAAAAACTGTAGGTACTGTAGACATGTGCGCCTTGTTCTCCTAAGCCTCTTGGACCTGTTATTACCCAGGGCTCGAGAAAAGTAAGTGGCTCCACTGTCACTGGTTCGCGGATAGCTCGCCTCGCATTAGAAGAATCAAGAATTTCTTGCGTTACATAGTGTGCATTTGCAATTTGGTTTGCATCAGCAAGAATTTGTCCAGAGGTTACACTACAAAAAAAGCAACAAACAATTACTAGATAATTGTATTTTTTCGAAATTAATTTTCTCATAACAAATAATATTGTTGTTATTAGATTTAGTTATAGATGCTGGGATTAAGAAGATTTTCTAGTCTATGGTTTATTTACTCTTCTGGAAGTAATCCCCAACCCGCTGATTCATCTCTTGTACAATTAGCCCCATATTCTTCTCTTGTTCCTTCCCCCATCATCCCACCAACATACCGTTGGTATTTAAAACATCCATTTCTATACCTTCCTGCCGATTCGTCCCAATATGCTTCCCGAATATATTGAACCGCAGAATCAAGGTTGCGTGTAATTAGTGCTTCAGAATACTCGTATTTCTTTATGATGTTCTTGTCTTTATCTCTTAGCACTTCAAGCCTGTTAGCTTTATCATATTCGTAATAGGAAATGGTGTTATTAGCGTCACAAGTACTGGTAACACCTATTAGTGGATCGACGGTGCTTGTGGCCATATTTGCGTCTTTTGGGTATAGCCTCAGTTCATCAATTAGTCCGTTGCCGCTTATTGTAACGTTATCGTTTAGACTAACGGTAAGAGTATAAAATTTCCAATCGTTCTGTTCAGCCGTTAATATAGGGGCTGTCGCATTAGAAACATTTACCGTCCCGTTGCCTTTCTGCCAGTATGTAATTATGTAACTCAGCGTTTCATCAAGTCCGGTTTTGCTGATGCTTCCCTGGCTAAGATTGTAACTTTTCCTCCCTGTAATAGCGCTATCATTTGTTCTCACCACGGATCCAATTAACCAGTTGCCAGTGCCATCAGATTCAAAACTGGTGTAAGCAACGTCAGAAATTTTTGCATTAGAGACTTTTGCAATAGGAATAGAATTGTGATAATCCATTAATACAACATTGCTTTGTTGCGAAATTGAATTCTTAACTTCCAGGCAATTGCCTTTGCTATCATAGCTAACAAACTCCTGCTGCTTTTTAAACCAGGTTGTATCCCTGATCAAACGGGTTACATCAAAACTGTCAATGATAGCTCTTGGCAACGGTTTTTTTGATTGAACTGCGTATACAGCCAATGGTTTTATTGATCCATTACCGATCTGTTGAAAATCGGTAACTGAGGCAGTGAGGAGCCGGGGGTTTGAATCTCCTGTTATCCAATCTTCAGTTGCTACAACCGTAAAAGTACCGCTATCTCTTAATAAACCAACAGTTTGGCCAACCATATAATGATAGGGGTAATACATCCTTCGTTCTAATTTAAGGCCTCTGTTCTGATCATATCCGGAAACAACTTTTATCGCATTGTAATTTGAATCATATTCTATCTGCTGGGTTTTTATTTGTTCAGAGCCATCAGAGTGGTAAAATGTTTGAGTACTACTAATAAGATTAGCCCTTCCAGAAGACGGATAATAGTATTCACCTGTATAGGTTTCTGTACTATCTCCATTTTCTATTAAGTTGCTGATCAAGCCAAGTTTTACAGAACGGAAAGAGGAATCATTATATGTTTTAGTAACCTTATTGTAATTGTTCTCAGTTTGTTGCACCATTCGGCCGGCATTATCATAAACAAGTGTTTTTTTATTCAATCCAATCAGCCAATCTTCCTGCATATTTGGTGCAAAAGGAAATTGCTGGGAACGTACAGTTAACCCTGCATCCTCAAGCGTTGAAAATATATGCACTTCTTTGCCAAGATTGTGCGTAGGAGTACCTTTTATAACTTCTACTCTGGAGTAGCCGACTGGGCTACCCTGGGTATAATTCACGTTATTTACAGGATCGCTGGAAATTGCTTCGTACTGATAATCATTAATATCATCACCCAAAACCTTTATTTCGAAATATGGATGATTATAGGTAGGTACTACTCCAATAAAACCTGAACTTCTTCCGTTTGGAAATTCATATTTGTAGGTAGCTATAGTGTCAGTTTTATTGGTAGAGGGGTCAAAATGAGCTATTTGTTTTATACGAATCCCCCCTACTGTATCTCTGTCATTTACTGTTGGCTCCCTGTTATTCCATTTAACAACCGCGTAAAGTGTTTTTGAACTTATCGTTACGCCGGTTACAAGTTTTGTTTTAAACAAATAATCACCGGTTGATAAGTTATTAACTGTAAATGATTCGTAACCATGATTAGTGTAGAGATTTAATAAACTAACGGTATCTGATGCATACACTATTGAACTGTCTAAATTGGTGATGGACCATATTACGCCTGCATCTGCGCTAAAAGGCGTTATACCTCCTTCAAACCTGGAAAACGGAGACAAAAATGTAAAGCTATCAATTGTATTACCAACATGTCTTATATGGATACTAGTTGACGTTTGTTTTTTAAGATCTGGTTTAATACATTGAGGGTCTTCATTGTATGTTCGATATACGCTATTATTTTCAAAAGTATAATACGTTTTACCACCCGACGGATCCTCAATATGCGAAATCGAACTTGCGATTGCCGCCCCGCTTGCTTTTCTTGACACACCTGTAGGATAGATGATTGCAACGTAGGGAATCCTGTTTGTATCTGGCACACCGGCATTATAAAAGCCCCAATGATCTCTTTTGTTACCAAGCGTATCGGCAGTACTATCAATGGCAGCAAAATGAGGAGAGTTATAAAAAAATTTGTATCCAGGCTTTATAATATCAGGTGTATAATATCTCAGGCCTGTAAGAAACGTTCTCGTTTTGGCACCGGTAGAGTCAAATAAGAACTGGTAACCATATCTGAACATGCTATCACTTACATGTATGCTATTCAAACCAAAATCATGCTTGTCATATTTTACGAGTGGGTCATAAATAAATGACACTATCTTTTTATCAGGGAATGAAATTGAACCAATCTTCTTAGAGAGAATATCCTGTGATACAATTGTTCTTAAATATTTACTTGATGCACTTCCACCAACCATTTTATACACCGTGTAGCCAATACCAAATTCACCACTATATGTCATACCTCGGTAATTAAATTTAATACTATCAGCACCAAATATTGTGGTGATATAACTTAGGTTCCAAGCTGAATTATATAAGCAGTCGTTTAATCCCCATTTATGCCTGCCCTTTGTTCTTGCCGTTTCTAATTCATTAAATACATATTTAACTCCCTCTTCGGTAACGATTGTGAAAGAAATTATGCTACTATCTACTGAAGAGGTTTTATAGGTGATTCTTAACTTCGATAATGGAACAGTTACAATCTGATTATTTTTGCCAATGAAAAATTTACCAGATCTCCCATTAATGTTGTATTGAAAAATATCCTGTTGGGCATCCAGGCTATCGTGGTAATATTTAGAGCCATTCGGCCTATAATCAAGCGGTATAGATGGTGCGTATAAAAAACCTTTCCATGGATAGTCATCTGGCATCCCTCTTATTGTTCTTACGATTGATCCCCCCACCTCAAGGTTCCATCCTAAACCCACGCTTGATGGCCGCTCATTCACACGTATTCCACCGGATGAATAAGACAATGAAATGCCAAGACTGAGTCCGTTTTGATCGCTATAATTAAATAAAGGAACTGAAATAGAGGGCATCCCCGTGTAATAATTCACTACTGCATTTTCAAACTGGCTCGCTGCAAGGGAGTTTCCACTCAATGGGGTAGCTGAACCATCAGCAACATCTTGTGCAAAAGTTTTCCCGGTAAAAAAGCAGTTAAGTAGAATAACCCAAAAAAGGTAAAAAACGTTTTTTCTAAATAGCATAAATATTGCTTTAATTATTTAAAACTATAGCCAACCCTAAATACGACAGGCTGGGTGTATGGTGTGTGCTGTTTGTATAAAAAATCATACATCAACTGTATGTTTGTGGACTTGAAAAATTTAGTTGATACTTTTAATTTTTTGGAAATACCCAGCAATGCAGCCTGTTGCCATAAATCACTTGTTCTGATTACAGTAAGATTTTTAAAAGCATTATTATAATTCATTTCAATACCACCACTTATAAAAAATTGTTTCTTCAGTTTCCAGTCTGCAAAGCTTCTAAGTCCAACACCCTGACCAGATAACCTAATCCTTTCTATTTTTCCAAAGCCAAGTTTGTAAGCAACGCCAACTCCCAAAATACTTTTATCATTAATTTTATACCCGATATTTACCGCTATGTCGGCCATCATAGGAAGCTCAACGGTACTTTTATTAAACTGGTAATTGCCTCCATATTCAAGTCTTTGAAAAAATGTTTTTGCCTTTTGATTGTTGGGCTTAAAATTCGGAAGGTCATCGGCGTTGCCACTTCCGCCCGACTCTAATAACTTATTTTTTAATTTGCTCATTTCCCCTTGTGCATGTTGCATTCCCTGCTGCATAAATTCCCTCGCATTAGGCCCCCCTGTAGAAACCCTTCCCTGAATAATGTCATTTATCGCAGACCTTGTCTGTAAACCGGTAGTATTTTGAGCGAAGTTGTAATTTGAATTTCCGAATATTGAAGCGAGTGCACTATTATTTGCAACGAACTTATGAAATGCAGGAATTTTATTTAAAATGTTCTTTGCAACTGCCTCTGCTTTTTTTGGGTCAGAAAATATCTCTTTATAATTTCGTAAAGTTTCTACATAGTAATATGTCTCTTTGTTAATCTTGCTTAGGTATTTACTCTTACCGATATACTTTAAAGATTCGTCAATTAATTGCTTTTTCCTTTCCTTTATAATCTTCTCAACTGCTTCGGTATTGGCCATATCCTGGTTCAATTCATCCATCTTCACGTTAGCGGCATTTATCGGCTTGGTGAAGCTCGTAGTTACTTTTTCCTTTTGCGACTGTAAATACTTCAGAGTCGTAGATAGCTTATCCCGATACTGGTCGTAACTGGCTGATGATGACCTCGCAATATTCTCCCCCTCCTTCAACTTCTTCAACAGAATCGTAAACGTCACCTGGTTTTCGCCAAACAACTTTGCCGAAGTTTCCGGGCTCGCCTTATCCAACATGGCCTTAATTTTATTCTCCCACTTGCTTAATTTGGTTAATGTTTTCTCGGTCTTCGACGTTAACCTGTTGCTGTACTTGTCTATTTTCTTATCAACCTGCTTTATGTACTTTGATGGAATCTCCTGTATTGCAGTTAATGAGCTGTCTAATTTTTTATTGTATTTATTGATCTTGTTATTGGCATCGTTAACAGCCTTAAGCGGAGCCGCAATATTTGATGTAATAGTTGTATCAAGTGTTTTCCGAAGCGAAGTGTTCCACTTATTTTTTTGCAGAAGCTGGTTGGTTCCGGCACTATCCAGGTTGTGAACAGCAGTATCTTTTTCTTTTATTAAATAGGCTTTGATTCTTGCCAGTTCACCAGCACTGGTATCAATCTGGGCTTTGCTTTCAGACAAAGCAAGTATAGTAAGTAAAATTAAACAGAGCCTATGTAGACTCATAAAGTAGATTTTGCTGGTGAGTTGGTAAATCGAATATCAGCATTAAGTCTATAAAACCCACTGTTGTTTTCACCCTATTATTTTGTTGTTTTCACCCTTTTATTGCGGGGTTTACAACAAGGTTTTATCAAATGCAATAAAAAAAGCCGCAATTTTGCGGCCTGATATCAAGCTGAAAGCATTCAATAATAAAAGTAGTATTAGAATAATATCCCTACTGCATAAAACTCTTCGGCAAACCGATCCGTAACAAAATGCGCTCTACCTGTATCACGGTGTAATACCGCCCGTTTAAGCGCCCTACAAATTTATGAAAAGGCAGCAGCCATCTTTTTAATGTGCGTGCATCTACATCATACATCTCGGCCATCTCCTTAAGGGTGTATGGTTTTATTACAGGTATGTTTGCCAGCAACTTCTCGGAAGTATTGAGCTGGATAGAAAAGTCATTTTTCATGCGTCATATTTCAACCAGTGCAGCAGGGCTGCCTGGATTTTTAAAAACAATTGTTGGTATCAATCCCCTTCCTCATAAATGAACAGCTCTTCGATAGGCACTTTAAAAAAACGGGCAATACGCATTGCCAGCGCAAAGGATGGATTGTACTTATTGGCCTCCAGCATATTGATCGTCCAGGTGCTCACGTTTACCTTTTTCGCCAGTTCTGCCTGCGTAAGATCATGGATGGCGCGCTGTACTCTAATTTTGTTTGTCATCGCTGATGGCTGGGTGTTTTATGTAAAGTAAATAATGGAAACGGGCGATATACACCAGCCCTACCGTAAACATATTGTAAGCAAGTATTTTCAGGAACAGGAATTCCCGAAAAAATATCACAAAAAACAGCAATACGCTAAAATTAATAACAAAGGCCCAGGTCAGGGAACTCTGGCGGGCCATTGCCAGGAATTCATCTTCCGACTTTTCACGCGAAAATCCCACAAAAAGAATTCCGACGATCAGCAGTATCGAAGCAATTTCGTCGGCAATATTGTTGGGTGCCATGATAAAAAGACTTTTCTCGTCCTCCGGAAAAAGGGATGGCCACAGCGTGTCAAAATAATGGCTTGGGAACGATTTGAAATGAAGGGCTATGCCGAGTACAAGGCCTGCAAGCAAGAGGATCCAACCTGGCTTTTTAAATTTTGTAGGTAATAAGCGTGTTGTTGACATTTTGTATATTTTTTTCAAATGTAATACTTTTTTGTAATAAATTGGATATTTCCAATTTATTATCGAATATTTCCAATTATTTAACAAATCCAGCACATATTTTATACTGGTTTGCCTGGCCGGTAGGTATGCATAGTAAAACTCTAGCGGGCTGTATGCTTTCTTTGGAAAAGCCGATGAAATGTACAATTCAAAACTAATACATGTGTTATTTCAAATATTACACTGGCATACGGCTAATATGTCACATGCTGATTATTACTAGCTGCCTGTGCATTTATGCTTTCAATTAATATCAATGAGTAGAAAATGCTCTTTTTGCTATTGAAGTACGAAGACGTCAACTGAATTTTGTTCGAGAGACGAACAACTATCCATTATATAACGGAAGCGCTTAAGTGCAATAGTAAAAATGAACTATATATCATAATACTATGTTTCTGGCACAGTTTTTTCAATATAGCTGATAATTCTACTTATCCCTTATTACACACATACCAATACCATTGAAAAACAACCTATACCAATGAAGAACGAACCGAAGAAATTTACACAAGAACACTCGCAACAGAAGTAGGTTTATAATGCAGGTCGAGTTGTTAGTGAGCCCCGGGCAACTGGTAACTCCATCTTTTTTTAAGGAACCTTATTCAAACACTGGTTCCTACCAGACCATAGAAATGGGCAGTGTTGAAACAGACATAGCCATTTCACTAAGAAATTGATAACTACAGATGTAGGTCTGTATAGCAGATTATGGGTGCCACTTTAAAGTGGCATCCTTTTTTTAGTATAGTCAATCCATAATTAATCAGCACTAAGACTGTTACCGTTATATTGTCAACCTCAGCAACCGGGGCATTGGACAAGTTCCAGAATCATAAAAAGAGATTCTTTCCAAAACCGCTGTACAATCAACTTACTACTTCCCAGTTTACCTTGCACAACTGTTCCACATAGCTGTATCCCCTGGATGGGCTGTATATCAGCTGGGGGCCGCCTTTGCCTTTTTTGTGGTACATCCCGGTGACTATCGGGAGCGGGACAAAAAAAGAAAAAGATTTTTTTGCAACTCTTAAATTGAAAGTAACATCTTTCTATTTGTATTACCTTCTTTTGCTTAACCAAAAGAAGCAAAAGTCAAGGGCTACAGAAAAAAAAGCTAAACTTGCTTTCATTCCGCTACGGCGAAAAGTGCTAGAGCCAGGCAGCATAATTTCATTCAACCGAAATCACATCAACATCTTTCCAATGCCAATCACTTTCGCCGTAAACCCACCTGCGGTGGACCGCTTCATTCCAGCAAGTTCTTAACGCAATTTTTTCTGAGGCCCGTCCTTCGAAGCAATTTTCTGAATAGGAAGCGATGGCTTTGAACACAATTGCTACTTCTCATCTTATAAACTACATACCTTTTAAAATATCTATTTAGAAAAGTAGAAACTTAACAAAACCGCTGCACAATCAACTTCCTACTTTCCAGTTTACTTTGCACAACTGTTCCACATAGCTGTATCCCCTGGATGGGCTGTATATCAGCCAGGGGCCGCCTTTTTTGGTTCTTTTTTGGCGGAGCAAAAAAGAACACTATAAAGAAATATAAATAATATTGTTTCCTGAAAAGTCATAAAGCCACAAATTAAAACCATCAGTTTTATCTCTTTATCTTTCTGCGTGAAGCACGCACAAAGGTGATTAAAAACGAAATTTCTTCGTCGTTACATCCATTTGTAAATAAACAGCTTAACTATCTTTTGTTGCATCATACTGCATCTTACGACATCATAGTACCTATCCCTCCCACTCCTTACCCAAACCAACTTTATCTAACCCCTGCCATCAATGTTTTGCCATAACCTCCTCAACGTAACATTACCGAACAATCGTCTTTTCGCCCCACCCCAAATTTGTGTTCATAAAAATTAAAACAATGAATACAACATCCACCACACAAACCCAACACGATGCGATACCAGATCGCGACAACATCTCCTTAATGATCAGCACCGCCTGGCTGGTTTTACAAACAGGCCTCTTCCCGGTAAACAGGAACGAGCAGTCTGAAAGTCTCGCAAAATCCTTCATCAGGGGCTTTATTGGAAACAGCAGCAATGCCTACCCGTTGTTCGCAGAATTCTGCCAGCGCATCCTGATGGCGAGGCACTTCCTGTGCATGAACCCCCACTACTGTTTTCGGGACAGCATGATGGGCTGGCTGGACCCGGAAAACAAAAAAGGCTTCGCCGGCACCAGGCCATGGTTTGAGAACCTGCTGGACAAACGCACCAAGGACGCGGCACACTTGCTGGAGCTAAAGGCTTTTCCAGAAGCCATCCTGGAGCTGGCCGAGGAACGCAGTGCCGACAATTTTCACTACTGGAACAACTGGTTCCACGAAAGGCAGGCCTGGGACCAGGTACTGATGCTGCAGCTTGGTGCCGTACAGCTTGCCTTCGACCCCGCTTTTCCAATCCGACGGTAGTTTTTCCGAAAGGGTCTGCTTCGGGTCAGGGCCGTATCAGGTTCGGGTCTGCTTCGGGTCTGCTTCGCTATAACCCGAACAACACCCCGAACAAGACCCGAACAACACCCGAACAAACTACCTGAAATTCCTCCAAAACTGCGTTTGGGTGCGGATTCTACCCGAAGCAGACCTTGAGCAGGTATCTGCCAGGCCCGGAAAAAACACTGAAAAACCAATTTTTCATCCTAAACAAAAACACACATGGAACTCCAGCTTCTACGACAATACCTTCCCAACGGAACAAATGGAAGCCTTATCCACAACGGCAAGCTGCTATGCAATACCATAGAGCTTCCCTGGCTTAATAATTTGCCCGGCCGCTCCTGCATCCCGGAAGGAAGGTATAAGCTAACGCTGCGGAATAGCCGCAGATTTGGGCAGCACCTGCTGCTGAACGAGGTAAGTAACAGGACGCTGATACTTATCCACCCGGCCAACAGCGCCCTCCTGGAACTACGGGGCTGCATTGCACCCGTAAGCATGCTAACCGGTGCGGGCAGGGGCGTTTTTTCTAAACCGGCTTTCGGAAAACTAATGGCGATCGTGATGGCCGCCATTAAACACGAGCCGGTATTTCTCATCATCAAAAAACAACAACATGACCATCCAACAACGGTTGGCGGAACCCACACCGCCGTTCTTTAAAAAGGTTCGTAACATCGGCCTCACCATTACGGCAATGGCCGCCAGTTTACTAGCTGCGCCGGTAGCCTTGCCCGCCGTACTGCTGAAGATAGCAGGCTACGCGGCAGTAGCAGGCACGGTAGCTTCCAGCGTTAGCCAAACGGCCACCGAAGCGCCGGTTAAACCAACCCCTAAAAAGAAAAAGAAAAGTGCAAAACCAGTTTCAAACACCTGATGCCCTAACAGGCACGCTTAGTGGTACCATGCTGGTACTGCTGGCAGGCATCAGCCCGGCAGACATTTTAAAAACCTGCCTGCTGGCTGCTATCGGTGCCATGGTAAGCTTTGGCGTCTCGCTGTTGCTTAACTGGCTGATGGGAAAATGCCGCAAGAAAAACAATCAATAACATAAAAAAAACAGACAAAATGGGAAAATTCGAGAAAGGTATCCTCGGCCACTTTGATGGCAAAGTAGGAACCGTGGTAGGGTCCACCTGGAAGGGGATCAACTACATGAAAAGTAAAAGTAAAACAAGTAAAAAACCAAAAACGCTGGCGCAGTTGAAGCAGCAGGCTAAATTTACCCTGATGACAAGGTTCGTAGGCAGCCTGGGGCAATTGATGAAAGACAGCTTTAACGATCCCAACAACAAAATGACGGGTGTTAACCTTGCCGTATCGTTTAACCTGGCCAGTGCCATTACCGGGGATTATCCATCCTACGGTATCAATTACAGCCAGGCACTGGTAGCCAAAGGGGTGCAGCACAATGTGTTTAACCCGCAAGCTACCGTAGGTGCAGCAGGTATGCTGGAATGGACCTGGACGAAGAACGAAGAGGCCCTTGCAAAACCTGATGATATCGCCGTGGTAGTGGCCTACTGCCCTGAAATGCAGCAGGGTTTGTTCGCAGAATCGGGCACACGCACCGATGAAGCGGGCAGCCTCAATGCCCAGATCTTCACCGGCAAGATCGTACACACCTGGATCCTGTTCTTTACAGCAGATAAAGAATCAGTGTCTAGCAGCCTGTACACAGGCCAGGTAACGGTAGCCTCTTAATTAACCGGGGAGCCGCATCTACGGCTCCCCTTTTTAAAACACCACGAATGGCAGACAATAAAAAACTAACAAGTAAGCCTGACCGCAGCAGGGTGGACCGGTTCGACCGCTCCGAAATGACCTGGCTGCGCAAACGCTTTCCGGAACATTCTACGATACAGGTAATAAACGCTGTTGTAAAAGCAGGGCCCATGCGAAAGAAAATTGTGGCATACCTGAAGAAGAAGAAAAAATGAAGTAACATTTATTGCAGTTATAAAAGGAGCTTGAAAAGGGCTCCTTTTTTTGTGGGTGAAATGTTTTAAGTAATGCAACTTTTTTTTGAAGTGTGCCTTATTAACATCATATCACCCATCAAAAGACAATAAAGCAAGAGACTCACGACCTAACTTCAAATGTAAAATGAAGGGCATCAAGTAAACCAGTACTAAGACTATGATTGCCAGCAGTGTGGTTTTGATTATAATATTTTTTCCAAGTACCACCATACTATTTTTTTTGTACCAAACTTTTAAAAATCTCCTTGCGTTTTGTTCCAATTTCAGTTTGTGCATTTGTAAGAGCTAGCGAAGGGGTCATTTCATTATTCCAAACCTTTTGAATATATGTTGTGATAACTTCACTGATCACATCGGCATCAGGCCCTGCTTCCAACCCAATACCTCCTCTTTTAAGTGATTGGTGAAGTGCATTAGAATATGGAATGCTCTTTACAATGGAATCATCATAAACAGTCCTCAATGGTGAACACAACCCCTTGCGGGCCAGATCAATTTGATTTTTTTGTTGCATTTGATCAATAATATATGCTGCTGCTTGTTTAGGGTGCTTGGATTGGTTATTAATAAAATATGCCCCGCCACATAAAATAGATCTATTGCCAGGGATCACGGTAAATCCAAACGTTGTATCAAACCCTTTTTCAGTTTTTAAGGTTTGATACAGCATGTCAGTCCATGCTATAGCAATTGCAGTCTTTCCTTCTTTCATAATCTGCATTTGTCTAAATTGGTCAACATCAGCATAAGTGCCGGAATTAAAAGGTTTGAGACTTTTATAATAAGTAAGTGCGTTTAATGCTTCAGGAGAGTTGATTAGAAGATTTGTATTTTCTTCGCTTTGCCAGCCAACAGATTTATCCATGTATTTCCCTCCAAATCCATACAAGAAATTTGTCCATTCCGCAGTTAAAAAGCCACCGCCAGCTCCTTCCATGCATATACCATAAGTTTTCTTATCCTTATTCGTAAAAAATTCTGCTTGTTTATATAATTCTTCCCATGTAGTTGGCAATTCTAAAGACTTACCATACTTCTTCAGATAAGCTGCCTGATTATTTACATCAGTGTACATTGGCTTGTTATACATCAATACCATACTAATACCTACATAAGGATAGCTAACCATCATGCTTCCTGCTGTTGGATTTGCAGCATCTTTATAGTAATAACCTACCTCTTTCCATAGATCGGGAAAGATATCAGATTCAAATTGCTTTTTTTCTTTTGGAATGCTGGAGCTAAGGTCATTGATCAAGTATACATAGCCGTTCCGCACGGAAGGTGAAAGAGTGAAATTATATTGTATCACGATATCATACAAGCCTGTTCCATTGGCGAAGTCCTGATTTGATTTAGTTAATGCATCTTCAAATTTATTTGGCTTAAAATCCAAATTAATAGAAGGATTTTCTGCCTCATAAGCTACTTTAAGATCCATCATTGCTTGTAAAGTGGAACTATTTTCACCAATGATCGAAATAGTGATTTTTTTATCTTTCGAATTGTCATTGCATGAGTAATTTAAAAACACAAAAATAAATGTGATTGTAATAGTGAATAAGCCTATTATCTTCCAGGTTTTCATCGTAATTAATTTTAGAGTGATTTATCATACCCTAAATTAATTTACTTAAGATGTCAAGACAATTATTGAAGCGGATCATTCAATTATTAGGGCAACAAATCCAATTATTTTCAATTATTTGGGAGAATCGTACGCATTTATGAGGCATAAATTACCTATATTAGAGAGTTACACGACACTTTCAACAAACATTCTTGTCAAAATTTGATAATAGCAACCCGAAACGAATTGCAATAATTAAAGCAGCTCATTTTGCACTTAAAGCAACTTGCCAATTATATCAATATATAAACGAAGAATCAGAGCTTTTCATTGGGAATGGATGCGTAATCTTATTTGAGTACAATTCATCTCATTATTGCTTTTCTAATGCACATGTCTTAGCAGATCAACAATTAGGCAAAACATTTTTCTTACTTAAAGATGGGACATCAATG
>JANOCC010000074.1:0-42528 GCA_031411955.1 Ferruginibacter sp. | reverse complement strand
GTCTTCTGCTTCTTTTTAAAAAGCAGGTAAAAAAGTAAAAGAAAAACACCGAGCGCAGAAAGTATAATGGCAAAAGCATAAATTAATATAGCAATTTCATTCTTTTCCATTGTAAGTAATAGTCAACTGAAATTAATGAATAAAAAACAACATTAAGGCATTTTATAATGATCTGTTGATTTTCAAATAATGAAGCATTATACTTAGCTAAAAAGTTTATCATACCCATAAACGGTAAGATCCCCAGGAATAAAAGAAATAGGGCAACAGCAGATAAAAAAAAAGGAAATTCAAAAGGACTTACAACTTCATCATTATTAATTGATTCATAAAATAGCAAGAGGCAATTTATAATCACAAATACGCCACCTGTCATATAATAGGCAGTATGAATCTTATTTATTCCACTATATAAATTATAACAAAAAAAGAACATTACAATAGTAGTAACATAAAACAAATTGATAAAATAATAGATCAGCTTATTTTTCCTGGTAAAAATTGATTGGAATATCATACCCAGGAGAATGAATCGAATATAGAAATATACATTATAATTTGGATGAGTATTTACTATTAAATTTATCTTATGAATATTTGCTAAATATTTTACAACAAAAGATCCTGTCTCATTTAACGTTGTTAATACTAAGATTATCAAAAAGATTTTATAACATCTGTGGCTTGCTCTTTTTGTAAAGATCAGGCCACAGATCATAGAAAGTGCAATAAAAGATAAGTAGATAACGTCCAGTATCATTTCTTGTTTTTATTTCCAGTCCATTAAACCTAATTCTTGCGGATTTGGTGGAGGTACCGTTTGACCATCATTAAAATACCTCATATTTGGCGCGGGATCATCTGTAGATGGATAGGCGGGTTGTGTTGGCTCGCCGGGTATCATGTCTTCAATAATATCTGCGTAAGCAGCATCAGGATTACCATCCCTAACAAATTCAATAACAGTATCGCCTGTCTGTACTATTACCAAAGTCAGCTTATTCTGGTCGGTAGCACTTTCCGGATAGCCGGGCTCATTTGAATAGGCTCCAAAATAAAAGCGCAAACCAGTAACTTCTTTAGTATCTGAATCGGGCGGTAACCCAAGCGCTGATAAGATAGTTTCTTTAGAAAACCACACTGCCTGTGTGTCGTCTGGCAAAAGCTTTTGTCCAAGTTTATTTTGAACATAATTGTCTGCTAATTTACGGGCATAGTTAAGCCCGATCGGTTTACCTGCTGTTGGCATGAGTTTAGGTTTTAGGGGTTAAAATATGATTAAATATACTATTTAATCAAGCATGTAATAAATTCAAAGACAAGCAATTTTCCGAAAGAATAAAATAGGGTGTAATCCTCTTTTTTTTACCGTGTTTTCACGTTTTTTGTTTGCAGTATATGGAGAGCGATCAATAAATTTCCAGAAGATCTGTAATGGGGATTATCTGATTAAGTAAAAAAAAAGAGGCTATCCTTTCGGGTAGCCTCCATGTTATGTAATATATTATCTTAATTCTTTACGATCCTGAATGTTCCAAGGTTAATACCCTGTGCATTGCTGAATTTGATCATGTATGTTCCGCTCGAATAAGCTGATAAATTAATGCTGGTATTGTTAATGCCTGCTGTAAGATTAACCGTGATCACTTTTAATGTTTTTCCTGTAATATCAATGATACTTAATGAAGCAGCCTGTTTTTTATCAGATTGCAACTGTATGTTTAACTGATCCTGAACAGGATTCGGGAATAATTGCGTTACCGCCAGTTCTTTTTTACCAGTTTGCAGTTTTACAATATTTGAATAAGCAAAGCTGCCATCGCGATCAACCATTTTCAACCTGTAAAAATTGATTCCTGCAAAAGGGAAGTTGTCAATAGTATTATATGTTGCCCCGCTGCCATTGGGTGCTTTGGATGCTACTGATACAAATGAACTGAATTCAGTACCATTGATACTTCTTTCAACTTCGAAATGATCAAAATTCTCTTCTGATGCCGTAGTCCAGTATAACAGGGATTTATTATTTTCCACCTTACCGGTAAAACTAAGCAGTTTAACAGGTACCACACCACAACTTGGGAAAGGAAAACATGAACGCCTTTTGGTTACGCCGGTTATTGTATTGTAGGTGTTTACAAACACATCACCTCTTAAACAAATATCTTTCAGGTAATAATCGAGGAAAGGTATTAGCAATGCACTTGTTTTACTTAAAACAGTTTGGGTGCTTAATGAAGTAAAGCCACAACCTGCAACAATCTGACCAGCCTGGCAGATCAGGTTATTATTAGCAAACTGGCAATGTAAAGCGCCGGTTATATTGATGTAAGTTTTACAGGCAAGAAAAATATTATTATACATGGCTTCCTGTACTGAATCAGGTACTACACAATCATTACTTCCACTAAAAATAAGCGTTGGCTTAAAAACAAGGGCAGCAGCAATAGTTGCCGGAGGTGTGGTTTCTGCGGCAGCGAAATTAAATAACGCTCTGATAGAAGAATTTTGAGTGGCGGTAGCAAGGAAACTGGCTCCACCTCCCATTGAATGGCCTGCAACTGCAGCCCTCTTTACAACTCTCTGGAATAAGAAAGAAGCCGATGAGTCATTAAGAGAAGTAAGCCTGCTACACAGGAATGAAAGATCTAACCCAAAATCAAGATGTGATGGGAGTATCCCATCTTCGGTAGCAGGAAATGCAACAACATAACCGTTTTTTACAAGGGAATCAGCCAGCCATTTGTAAGCATTGGTGCTTATCAGAAATCCATGTCCGAATACAACTACGGGAAATTTTACCGTGCCTGTGGCCAATGCAACGTTGTTACCGGCTGTATTGGCAGGGTAATAAATATCAGTTGGGATAGGCCTGGCGCTGCGGGCATTGTCAAAAAAAGTAATAGTCCTTTTTCCCGTAGCATAAGGCTGGGCAAAAGCAGTTTGTAAACAAGCAACTAAAATAGCGAGTGTAAAAAATTTTTTCATGATAAAATTTTTGGGTTATCAATAATCAGTTTCAATAAATGATATCAGAAAAATGGAAATCGTTCAGAGGATTGGCGTGGAGGTAAAGAAGGATAAAACTACAGCCTTTTTATGATAAATGCAAATAGAAAATAAGGAATCTATTTAATTTTTTTGGGTACTTTATCGAAGGTTTTTCTAAAAGAACTTTATAATTACCTGTTTATACTCATGTAGTTATAATACTTTTAATACTCAATGCCTCGTGATCATTACTGCAGATCGCAAAAAAAACTCTCCCCGCAGGGAGAGCATTTTTTCTATTAATTTCCACTTTTTATTCTTCGGGATTCTGTTTCCAACCCTGTTTTTCTTTCCCTGGAACTTTTGATCTGGTTGCTTCCAAACCGCCAGCTGAAATTCACTCTTACCGTTTGGCTTTCCCATGAGCCGCCTCCATTAATATACAAACCTCCAAAATCATTTGTCGCTTTCCAGGGTGCTGTGTGAAAGATGTCGGTGGCTGATACCTTGATGGTAGCTTTTTTACTAAATAATTGTTTTTGGACCCCTACATCTACCCCGCCCTGTGCTTTTGTTTTCCAGGTGCCTCCCCAAACGCTCGGACCATTGTACCATCCACTGATTTCTGCTGTGTAGTTATTCCCCAATGTAAAACTCTGTTGCAGATACGCTCCGTAGGAAGGGAGGTTTACATTTACTTTGTTTGTACCAATTACGCCATCAAAAATCTGGTAATTGTACCAAAAATTGGCATATCCATTCCACCATTTTTTTATAGGAAGTGGCGCACCGATATTGAAATTGATTATCTGTTGTTGCGCAAGATTTTTTTGCTGAAGGAAAGTTGCGTTGCCGGTAGTATCCGTAGCTTCAGTAGCAAAGTCTTTTACATGGCTGTACCCTACTGACGTGTTTATAAATCCTTTGAAAGTATGCGTTAGTTCTACATTATTGGTGTACTGTGGCCTTAAAAATGCATTTCCTTTTTGATAGGTAAGTTCATCTATTTTATTTTCAAAAGGGTTCAGGTCCTGGTAGGTTGGCCTGTCAATTCGCCTGCTGTAGGTAAAGCTTAGTGTATGTTTCTGGTTTATTGTCCACGATAATGCGGCACTTGGAAACAGGTCTAGATAGCTTTTCTTTACTGTATTATCATTCTGAAGCAATCCATCGGCCCTTGCAAGTGTACCCTTGCTATTGGTTTGTTCCATCCGTAAACCTGCCTGCAGGCTCCATTTGCTGTTTAACTGGCGATTATAGTTAACATAGGCAGCATTTACATTTTCCCGGTAGTTAAAACTATTGCTCCTTTCGAGCACTTTTACCGGTTTGCCCAATGAATCGTCATTAAAAAAATCAAAAGTATTTCTTGTATTTACAAAAGAAGTTTTAACACCAAAGCCTAATTTCCCTTTCCCCAACCGGCGCTCAGCATCTATCTTAGCGGTATAAATATCAATGTCTGTGGGCGTATAATTTCTGTTTACCACACTGTACAGTAAGCTGTTGTTCTTATCGTAATAATTGTTTGGCTGAAAACTTCTTCCAGTTCCCCTGAACAAACCATAGTCTGCATCAAAATTAACTTCTGTACCACTGGTATCAGCAAAACGATAGTTCAGGTTAAAATTGGCGTTTGTTCTTTTTCCCGGGATTGAATTTAAGGCTTTAAGGCTTTTTACAAATTCACCTGTGGGATTGTAATAAATTCCTGTAGCTCCTACACTCGTCCATTCATTTTTTCCAAAATTAGTGGTAGCAAGTACGCCAATAGTGTTTCGGTTGTTGATAAAATAATCGGCACCTGCTTTAATATTCAGATCTTTATTATCACTCTTCATTACAGTATGTTGATCATAAATGCTGTCTTTTTGAACCCGGAAAAAATCGAGGGTATTCTGGTACCTGCCGATGTTTGTTCCCACATTACCAAAGAGGTTTATTTTTTTGTCGCGGTAGTTTAGGTTCAAAGAGCCGTTACCCTTTGGCGTTACGCCCTGCACAAATCCCAGGTTTACGCTTCCGTTAGTGCCAAATTTCTTATTCTTCTTTAAACGGATATTGATGATCCCGGCATTACCACTGGCATCGTATTTAGCACTTGGATTGCTGATCATCTCTATGGCTTCAATATCATTGCTATTGATCCCTTTCAGATAGGCGGCCAGGTCTTTGGTATCCAATTGTGTCATTTTACCGTCTACGTATACCCGCACACCCGTTTTTCCTTTCATACTTATATTATCATTATTATCTACCTGTATGCCCGGACTTTTTTGCAGTAATTCCAATGCATTGCTTCCGGTAGCATTAATGCTGGCTTCTACATTGAAAATTGTTTTATCGGCTTTTACTTCAATCATGGGCTTTTTTGATGTAACAGTAACACCCTGCAATTTTACAGCAGAGGGTGCAAGCGCTATTTCTTTAGCAGTAAAGGATTCGTTTTCTTTAAGATCAAATGCTTCAGAATAGGTTTTTGTAAATCCTACCAGCGTATAGCTCAGCAGGTATTTTCCGGCTTTGTTGGCAGCAAGCTCAAACTGGCCGGAAGCATTGCTTACATCGGCTTTTACAAGACTGCTGTCTGAAGCCTGCAACAATGAAATCGTTACAGCCGAAAGAGCCTTGTTTTTATTGTCTGTTACCTTACCGGAAACTTTCGCCGGAGCCTGTGCCATCGATTGCTGGCTAAAGGCCAACAATAAAACCAATATTGGTAAAAATATCTTTCTCATGTTTTTTGTTTTAAATTGATGGCACAAAAGAATTATAAAATTTATTTCGTTTCTGATTAAATGGGATGAACTGTATTAATCACAACATGAATGGGAAACGGCCTCACATGAACATGTGATGAAAGGTTTATAAAGAGCACAAATGGGGAGGAAACTAATTTTATTCTTTCGGGATTGTAGCGTGTTATCCGTTTGGGGATAGATGAGTTGCTTCGTTCGAGTAAAATACTCTTAAAAATTGAAAGTTTCGCAAATCAAAGATTTGATTAGGTTTTAATGATCAATCTTAATAAATTCGCTTGTCATTTTTTTAACCAAAACCTTGCTTCGGCAACTAAATCTGTAACTGTTTATGAAATATGTTCTGCTGGGGGCATTCGGCCTTCTATCAATTCTTTCTTATGGGCAAAATAAGAAATTCACCTTTAAACTTGGGGCAGAGTATGAACTTCCCCGTAAATCAGAGGATCTTTCTTTCTTCGGAAACGATAAAGACGGGATCATAAACCTTTCCTTAAAAAAGGATGAGCTTTGTATTTTGAGGTTTAATCCTAAAACACTGGTTCAATCTTCTGATAAAATTATTGAATTACCAGACGCTACCAGGAATCTTAATAGTGAAACGGTTGCTGATTTTGGTGCCAATAATTATTGGTTACACAGCGACTGGGATAAAAGTGCCGGTAAAGAAATGGTTTTTTACGATAAAATAGATATAGCAACCGGCAAGATCACTGAAACTAACAAAAAAATACTGGAGACAACTAAAATTGCAGGCACGCAGGTGGCTTCTGGATTTTATAGTGCCAGGACAGAAGATAAATACGGCTTTAACTATGATGCAGACCATAAAAAATTATTGATTTCATACAGATTATGGCCTGAAAGCAAAAAAGATAAAATAAATTATGATAAGATTGGTTTTCATGTATTTGATGAAAACATGAATAAGCTTTGGAGTAATGAATTTACCATGCCATATACAGAAGCCATTATGGATAATGCAGATTTTTCTATTGACGAAAATGGAAATGCATACCTCCTGGCAAAAGTATATGATTCAGAAAAGAGGAAAGAAGTTGACAAAGAAACCGGAATGCCTGGTTATCATTATGAAGTATTAAAGTTTACTAAGGAAAGCAGCAAGGTTTCCACTTCAGTAATTACGATGGATAACTATTTCCTCCGGGTGGCATCATTAATCGAAAGTCCATCCCACGAGATGATCATTGCCTGTACTTATAGCAAAAAAGCCAAGAACCAGGGAACAGATGGCGTATTTCTTGCCGTTCTCGATCAAAGCAATAAAGTTGTAAAATTCAAAAATGGCTATTATGAATTCCCGTTAGAAGAGCTTACAAAATTTGAATCTAAAAGAAGTAAAAGGAAGATGGAGAAAAATGAAGATTATGAAGCTCCTAATGTACGTGTAAGGGAAGTTAATGTGGGAAAAGATGGAAGTGTTTTTATTTCTTGCGAAGAATTTTATGTGAAAGTAAACTACAATTATAACAACGGTAGAACTACCACCACTTATACATATTATTACCAGGATATTCTTGCCAGCAAGATCGCCCCTGATGGTAAATTTGAGTGGTTGAGAAAAATTCCAAAGAATCAAAGGTCTGCACCTCGCAATCAGTCTTATGGTTTTTTAAGTGGTGGACCTTACAGAGGTACCTTAGGTTATAAACTGATCAGTGACGCCAGTGGTTATTATTTCCTTTTCCTGGATAATAAAAAGAATATGGAAATGGAAGATGACGATGTTTCCAAATATCATCTGGATGGTGCAGGTGGACAAGTTGTAGTAGTTAAATTAGATCCAGACGGTAAATACAGCAAGGAACTTTTGTTTGATACCAGGGAAGAAGATGTAATGATTTTTCCGGCAGAATTTAAGCAAATAAACGGCAACCAGTTTATTGGCCGTGCAAAAGTGAAAAGGAATGTGTTTCAACCTTTATTGATCACTGTAAATTAATGGGAAAAAAGTAAATAGTTTTATAAATATTGGGGCTGTCTTAAAAAAGACAGCCTCTTTTTATTTCGAAAGTTAATACTGTTCACTCCCCTTTTTTTGAGGCAACGGCAGCAATAAATTAACTTTAAGAAAAGAGCGCACGAATAGTTTTAATACTTTAAAGTCGTATACTTAGCAAAACACTTTACCAGGATGCTTTTAATCAAACCTTCTCCTAAATCAAGGTTAATACAGCTTCCTCTTCAATCCGCGCTATTAAATCATCGTAAATCTGCGGGATACCTATTCTTACAAGGGGCAATTCAATAAAAGATAAACCTTCTCCTCACTAAACGGTTAAATACATCTTCCTATTCAATCTGCGCTATTAAATCATCGTAAATCTGCTGGATACTTATTCAAATAAGGAGCAATTCAACAAAGATCAAACCTTCTCCTAACTCAAGGTTAAACACAGCTTCCTCTTCTATCTGTGCTATTAAATCATCGTAAATCTGCGGGATACCTATTTGAGTATAAGGCAATTCTAATTTTAACCTACCCGTCTTCTTTTCACTTTGCTATATTAAATCCTCATAAATCTGCAGGATACCAAATACTAATAAATTTCACTTTATCACCGGGAAATCAAATCAACAAACATTTTAAGTTCCAATTAGCAAAAGTCAATTAAAACTAATAACGGGAGCCCCTCCCTCCAATCTTGGTCGCAAATTTAATCCCCGCAAAAAAATAACTATCCCGAACTTTATTGTTGCCCCTCACCTCTCCCTCTTCCAAAAATGGGGCATCCTTCCTGTAAGATAATTCCGATGCCTTTTGACCATTACCTTCCTGAAGCGCTTTTAGGCTTACGTAAGTTTTGCTCACATCATCCAGGTAATCTGTAATAAGCAACCGATAACCGAATTCAAAACCAACTTCATATTTATGTTGCAGCGTTAATTTAAAACCACCGCCAAAAGGAAAACATGCCTGGTACAACGAATATTTTTTTCTGTTTGGGTAATCTAATAATCCCTGGCCTTCTGTTCCCAATGGTTGCAGGTAAGTTTTCTGATTTTCATTATCATAAGTGTAAGGATTAAACCGGAACAACCCTACCCCTGCAAAAATATAAGGGTATGCGTAATAGGTTTGTGGATCAAGCACAGCAACTTCAGCACAAAAGTTTAGTTCTATAACGGAAGTTTTAAAACTAAGATTCCGGGCTTTTAAATCAGCCTGGGGATTGTTTTTATCACTGGCACCCAATTCTGTGTAAGACAGGCCAGCGCGTAGGTTAATAAAATCACCTGTATTATATTTTAAATTAAAACTTACAGCGGGTTTTATCCTTTTTACAGAAAACTCTTTTTGGGTTAGGTCGCCGTTATACGACGCTGCACCAAGCATCAATTCTGCATACCATTCCTGTGAAAAACAGTTGTTAGAATTAAAAACAATTAGAAAGGCAATAGCAAAAAATTTCATTCAGTAATAAGCGTTGAGTTAATAATATGGCTTCTCTTAAAATGGAAACAGATCATAAAATAAAGTATCGAGTATTAAAATTAATTATTTTTATTATAATGCATTCAATTTCGGTATAATATATGCAAAGAGGATGTGTTTATAATAATAGTTTAAGTTAAGCAATCTTATGATTAAGTTACGGATAAGCAGCAGTTTTTTTGTACCTGCGGCTTTAAAACACAAGTAAATAACAATGGAGGAACCTTTGATAGTTACATTGAAAATAGAGGATAGTGCGCAGGCAATGTTTGATCGTTTGCGAACACAACACTATCCTAAGCATGCAAATTTCCTTCCCGCTCATTGTACGCTGTTTCATACCTTACCATCTATCAACCCAATAATTCACCAAACACTTGAAGCGAATTGTGAAAGAAGCAAGCTGATTCTGAAAGTAAGTGGAATCCTTTTAAATAGTAACGGTGTAGCCTATTCGATTGAATCTGAGGAACTACAAAAGTTACACAAAACGCTTCAAAAGAAATTTAAACGATGGCTTACCAGGAAAGATAGCACTAGGCTTAAACCACATATCACAATTCAAAATAAAGTAACTTCTTTTAAGGCATCAAGGTTACACGAATCATTGATGAAAAGCTTCGAGCCGTTTGAAATTACAGCTTCAGGCTTCAGTACATGGCTTTACGAAAAAGGCCCATGGAAGCATCTCCTCGATTATCAATTTGAAATTAAGGATAAATGATAGATATCAAACCTTTCCAATGGCTTCTGCAATTATAGCATTAAGTTCACCTGCTCTTTCCATTATCATCAGGTGTTTACCATTATTAATGATATGTGTAGGTGAGGTTTTGTATATTGGAAGTATGCGGTCTTTAGATCCATGGATGTGAATACAATGCTGTGGTGAAGTCTCATTACGCCAGGTAAGAATAGCTTCTATGGCCCATTTTATAAAACCGGGATCGCTGTCCCTGATAACCTGTTCCAGCAATTTTCTGTCGTCTATAGTATCTGTTGAAAAAAAGCGATTCAGGATCGATGCTTTCTTTAGCAGAGCCACCGGTACTAGTTTATACAAACGGAGATAACCCGCAATTTTAAAGTGAAAAGGGAAGTGTTTATGTGATGGTACGCTGGAAAGTAAAATCGTTATTGCAGGTTCATTTAAGTCCTTTTCTCTAAGTTGTTTTGAAATTTCAGTGGCAATCATGCCGCCCATCGACAAACCGACTAAAGCAAATTTCTGCCCCGTATCAATCCTTTCTGAAAGCCTAAAGGCATAAGATGCGAGGCTCTCTTTTTTTAACGGGTTGATCCAATCCAGGTAAATAATCTCATTTCCTTCCGGTAAAATGATATTCCTGAATACCCGGCTATCTGCTCCCAGTCCACTTATAAAATATACATTCATGTTAGCTATCATCTGCACCAACGAATTGTTCCGGGCTGCAAAATGTTCGGTAATGTAGTCTGAATTTAGCAAACAGAAAATATAAAACTGATATAATCTATCCGGCCGCCGCATCAAAAAGATCATACTTGTATGTCAGATATTTTTCATTTACAATGGTTAGCCCCAGTTGTTGTTAATAAATAAATATTGTATATGCATAAATTTTTATGTATCTTAAAATTAATTTATTCATCTTAAAACTATTTTACCATGGGCTTGCTTCATCAGTCGTACCAAACCGGAGAAAATGTACCAAAATGGATATTTATTTTGAGAATTGTTGTTGGCATCTGCCTCATACTTAAAGCTTACCAGTTTTTTAATAACAGCCAGGTGCTAACGAACGCATTTGCAGGCTCGGGTTTTTTATCAGCAACAGCTTGGTTAATTCCATTAATACCCTGGATTAACCTGGTAGGGGGAATTTTATTACTTGTTGGATTATTTACCAGGCTTGCCGCACTGGTTCAGATCCCGTTAATGTTTGGAGCGGTGCTTTTTGTAAATCTGAAAGATACAGCTACTGCTGATCTTCCTTTTTCCTTTCTCATTCTTGTACTTGTTGTAGTGTTTTCATTTATTGGCGGAGGTTATTTATCACTGGATGAAATGTATAGAAAACCTTTGGTAAAAGAATAGAGCAATTTGTTTGGTTATTAGAGGTCAAATGTTTGTAGGCACCTTCTTCAGCGTTTAAAAATTTCTGCGATAGCAACTTTTACGCCAGAAAGAAAATTCCTGAAAGAATATAAAGTTATAAGCCATAACAGGCGAGAGTTTATTCACGAAGTTTCACAGCGTTTTTTGTACGAATTTTTCTGCTGTGAAACTTCGTGCTTTAACTCAATATACCGTTTACATTGAACCGTTATACAGATTTCAATTTATATTTAGCTACCGGCTTTCTTCTTCCTCTATTTCCGGCGTCACTTTGCTGTTTGCCAGTTTTCCTGCTTCAATTACCAGGGAAATAAATTCTTTTCGATAGCCTTCTTCATCAAATTGTAAGGCATTGTTACAATATTTTACAACATCTTTGTAATTACTGGTTCCCTTAAATTCACTTTCCCTAAGCAACATACCAAAACTGGCAACTGCTGATGCAAAGCGAAAGTTGCCGGAAGTTTTATTAAAAGGTATCGCTATTCCTTTTACTGTATTAACGATAAGTTTGCTTTTCTCATCAGTAGGTTCTTTGTACCTGAATTTTACAGTAAGCATCTCTCCCGTTTCAAATGTTGCGTTTTCTTTGGCAGGTTTAAGCTGATATTTTAATTCATCAGTTTCCTTTAGGTATTTGGAGTTATAGCCTGCAGGAATTATTTCATATAACGCAGTAACCGTGTGGCCGCTGCCCAGTTCACCTGCATCTTTTTTGTCATCATTAAAGTCTTCCTTGTTGAGCATCCTGTTTTCATACCCTATCAGCCTGTAGCCTGCAATGTTTGCAGGGTTAAATTCAACTTGCAACTTAACATCTTTTGCAATCGTAAATAAAGTGCCACCAAACTCACTTATCAATACTTTTTTTGCCTCATTTATTCCATCAATGTAAGCATGATTGCCATTTCCTTTATCTGCCAATTGTTGCATTTTATTGTCTTTGTAATTACCCATCCCAAAACCAAGTACGGTAAGAAAAATACCAGAATTCCTCTCCTTCTCGATCAACCTTACCATATCATCATCGCTGCTGGCACCCACATTAAAATCTCCGTCTGTGCAAAGGATCACGCGGTTGTTTCCCGTGCTCATTTTATTTTCTCTTGCTATCTCATAGGCAAGTTTAATCCCGGCTCCACCTGCTGTAGATCCCCCTGCCTCCAGTGCATCAATGGCTTGCTTAATGGCGTTCTTTTTGTTACCGCTAGTTGCAGGTAATACAACACCGGCATTTCCTGCATACACTACTATTGAGATATGATCCTGCTTCCGCAATTTATCTGTGAGAAGTTTTAAAGATGCTTTTACCAATGGTAACTTTTTTTCCTGCATCATTGAACCAGACACATCAATTAAAAATACCAGGTTGGAAGCCGGAAGATCATCTACCGGAATTTCTTTACCCTGTAGCCCGATCAGAACCAGCTTATTTTCTTTGTTCCATGGGCAGTCTCCTATTTCTGTTACAATGGAAAACGGATCATTGTTTACCGGTTGAGGATATTGGTATTTAAAATAGTTGATCATTTCTTCAATTCTCACCGCTCCTGCCGGAGGCAATTGTCCCTCATTTAAAAATCGGCGAACATTACTATAAGACGCAGCATCTACATCAATAGAAAATGTGGATAAAGGATCATCAGTAACCCGGTGAAAAGCATTTTCTGTAATATGATCATAATCTTCAGTATTCATGTCCTCGTCCCTGCTATTCCATCCATTCGTATTACCAGTATAGTTAAATTCGGAAGATTTTGCCGTCGGACTGAACGCTACAGAATTTTGCTGATCCCGCCTTTTTCCAATTCCCGTTACTACTACTTCCATTAACTCCTTAGAGGATGATTCTAACGATACCTTTAGGAAATTGATATTAATAATTTTCGTCTCCTTCTGCTGGTAACCCACCATCCTAAAAATCAACGTTGCAGGAAACTTGCTTACCTCAATAACGAATTTCCCCTCCCGGTCTGTTGCAACAGCAATTACTGAATTTTTAAGATTTACCGTAACCGCCGGAAGCGGATTTCCCTGGTTGTCGGTAACAATGCCATTTACAAGCATTTTAGGTAACGGTACAAATGAATATATGGCAACAATGGCCAACAGCACCAGTAGTGATAATATTTTCATATAATTTTTTCTTTGAGGATGCAGTAATTTTGAAGATTACACAAATGGCAAAAAAAATATTAAATAACTTACGGTATTGGGCTTTTTAAAAAACATATCTTCTTCACTTTCAGATGCCGCTTTGGTAGATGATTATAAGCAAACCGGCAATTTGCAGTCATTAGCTGATCTGTATCAACGGTATATGGATATGATATATGCAGTGTGCCTCAAATACATGAAAGAACCGGAAGAAGCAAAAGATTGTGTTATAAATATTTTTGAAGAACTGGTGCCGAAGTTGAAGAAGTATGAGGTAGAAAATTTTCGGGGATGGGTTTACCAGCTGTCAACCAATCATTGTTTAATGAAATTGAGGTCCAACAAAAGAATACCTGTACACATTGATCATGAATTTGTGCATTTAGAAGAAAAAATACATCTTCTGGAAGTAATGGAAAAAGAAGCTCATTTTGGCATGATGGAATATTGTATCGGCCAATTGGTAACAGAGCAACGGCAAGTGATCGAATTATTTTATTTGCAGGAGCAATGTTATAAGAGTATTTCTGCCTCTACCGGGCTGGATACTAATAAAGTGAGGAGTTATATTCAAAATGGCAGAAGGAATTTAAAGATCTGCATGGAAAACCAGGCAATTAAAAATATATGATCAATGTCTGAAAAAGATAAACAGATAATTTATACGGCGTTAGAGCTTAAACGTTACCATTCAGGAGAAATGACTGAAAAGGAAATGCATGCGCTGGAAAAAGCTGCCATGGAAGACCCTTTTCTTGCAGATGCCCTGGATGGTTACCTTAATACCAATAGTTTTGAAGCTGACGTTACTGATATTAAAAATAAACTTTTCGCTTATAAGAAAAACCAAAAAAATGCGCCTCTATTCTCACTGATAAAAAGCAGATGGCTAAAAATTGCAGCTATATTTATTCTGATGGCTGCTACTGCCTATTTCGCCTGGCAATTTAATAATAGTAATAGAGAACAGCCAGTTGCAACAATCGAGCGTGCCGGCCAAAATAGCTCCTCCTTAAAAAAAATGGAGCAGCCAGTAATCAATGACAGTCTTCTGAGTATTAGCCCCGAAACTTCAAATTCATTACCTAATACTTTAAAAAAAGAAGATCAGGAAGAAAAGGATAGCCGGGCAGATGTGGCCGTGGAAAGCAAAACTTTAAAAAACAATAGTAACAGTGACGATAAAACGCTGAATTATTCCACTGAGAAATCAGCAGCGCTGGCTTTAGAAAGGGCAGAAGAAAAAAAGGAAAGCAAAGATGTGGCAGATATTGCTAAATCGATCGCTCCGTCGTCTGTTTTGCGGCCTGACATTAAAAAGACAGCTAAATATAATCTCACAGGGAAAGTAATAGATGATGCGGGTAACCCGGTTCCATTTGCTGTTATCAGCGATAGAAAAAGTAATGCTGCGGCGGGCGCAGATGCGGAAGGCAATTTTTCAATTGTTACAAACGATAGTGTTGCGGCAGCAAATATAGCCGCAGTGGGATATACATCCCGGGATCAAAAGTTGCGCTATGGTAAAGACCAAATAGTAGTTTTGCAACAGTCATCGCAGGAATTGAGCGAAGTTGTAGTCACTGGTATATCTCGGAAGAGGAAAAAGTCTGTAAATGCAGCCGGCAGCGTTCTTAAACGTGATGAATTAGGCCAAGCAACAGTTGTAGGCGGAATGCAGTTATTTAATAAATATATTAAAGACAGTTTAAAGATTCCCGAATCTACAGATACCGAACAGGCAACAGGCCTGGTAATTTTATCGTTCAAAATAAAAAAAGATGGTACGCCGTATAGGATCAGGGTGCAACAATCTCTTTGTGATGCCTGTGATAAAGAAGCTGTCAGGTTATTATCAAACGGCCCCAAATGGATCTACGTAGATGATAAACGGAATACAGTTTCGATAAATTTTTAATCAGCAAACTATATAATTAGAAACGATATTGCTGATCATTTTTTTATGATTGAGCTGTCCTTCTTTTTAAATTTGGAAGAGAGGTACCATATCACCAGTATGCTTATCAATTTTTTAAATTTAGCATAAAGTACTTTTTAGTTTTTAAATAAGGTATGTTAGTAGACTAAGTTCGTAATAACAGCTGCTCACAATTATTTTATACTTTTTAAATAATTTCTACCAACGCCCTTTCTACCTCTCTCAAAAAACTGAAAACATCTCATTGCAAGGAATAGTTGGTGGCGCTGTTATGTTCTTCAACGGATTTTCATTTACAAGAAAATCATTTTCTGTTGAAAGCTCTCTTTCGTAAGCTTATCAGTGATGCGCAGCAGGTACATTCCTTTTTGCAAACCTGCAGGCCTGCTCATTTCAAATCTGGCGTTGCCGTCATTGGTAAAAGCCGATTCTTTTATTAACTGGTTCATCGAATTGTAAAGGCAAATTGAATACTGATGATTATTAACTACCCTGAAATTTATTGTACATGCATCTTTTACCGGGTTTGGGTAAACGGAGTAATTATTTTCTGATATTACATTGTTAAGCACTACTATATTGCTAAAGCTGAAAGAGTAGTCAATTTTTTTCATCCTCAGCCGGTATTCATTTTTTCCTTTCTGCGGCAGATGGTCAGTGAAACTATAGTTTCTTGTAGTGGTAGAATTTCCATAGGTGGAAACAGTGCCTATAGCAACATAACTTCCATTTCCATTTTTCCGCTCAATTATAAAAGCTTCCAAACCTTCTTCCATCGAAGTTCTCCAGGTAAGGAGGTTTTTATTTTCAAGAGCCTGTCCTTTAAATTCTTCAAGCTTAACCGGTAACACGATCCAGCAATTGCCTCCAATATGAAAATTGAAAGTGCGGTTTATGCAACCCGAATTTACCGATACATAACAAACATAGAAGCCTGTATCAGAAGGCAAAACGGTGGGTATATGATAACTGGTGCCGGTACCAATCAGGGTACTGTCTGTACTGTTTTCATTTATTTTTTTATACCAGCGGTAAGTTGAATTATAAAGCGAATCAATTGACAAAGTAGTAGGCTGATCAATACAATCATAAGCACTGATAACACCATTGATAGCCAGGGGCAAAATGCTGGCATCACCTAGCGTGGCATTGCCGCAGGCATCCAGTGCCCGTAACCTGATAAGAGAATAATTTGAACCGTTATTAATTGTAAAGATCGGACTCGCCTGCGGACCTGTTACAATGGAAGGCGTTACTGGTTGGCTTCCAATGATTTCATAAGTAAACGGGCCTACTCCATTTGTTGCCACGGCACTCACACTGAAACCGTTTACATCACACTGATAGGCCGACGACCGGTTGAGGTTTGGATAAGCATAGTTGGCCACCACAACTGTGTCGTATAATTTTTTGTTACAGGAATTTTCATTGTAACTTATAATATAAGTACCTGGGCCAAGATCAATGAAAGTATATACACCCGCAGCCACTGTATTGGCCGACAGTGTTGGGAAATACGAAATGCCATTTTTTTTGATAATTTTTACAGATAAAGATCCCATGTTAGTAGAAACGGTTGTTTTAATATTTCCGGAACCACTGGCCCATACACCACTTGGGCATTTAGCCACTACTGTTGGTGAATGATTAAAATAACTGGCAGCACTCCCCAACTTCAAGGTATCCCGGTTTCCACAATTGTCTGACGCAATGATGGTATAGAATTGCCCGCTCGCAACACCCGGAATACTATCCACCAATACTGAATTGGAATTATAGTTTTGTTGTGAGAACAAACTACCATCGGGGTTATAGATCCTCACAGTTACCGGTAAATATCCGTTATTGCCACCCATATTCAGGTTAAACTGTGCCCAGCCAAAAGAGCATGATTTGCCGGCGTTTCCTGTTAGTGAAACTTTTATAGGAGCCTGGTTAAAGCATTTTGTTATCGTAGTATCGTAACAGTCATCGCTTATTTTAATGCAGTAGCTTCCGTAATTAAGACTGCTGAAAAGGCCCGTAGTATTACATCTTATAAGTACATTATTATTATCATAAATACAGAAAATAGGATTGGTAAAATTCTGCACCTGCTGTACTTCAGCAGAGAAAGTGGTGCAGGTTTTATTGGATATTTGAACAGATGAACCAACTGAAGGTATGTTTGGCCTTACCGAAATGCAACTGGTTAAAACTGTATCCGGGCAAGCGGCTCTTGCCTTAATGCAATAGTCTCCATAAGGAATATTATTAAAAATACCGTGACTGCTGCATGATATCAGCACATCTGAGGCAGAATACAAACAGTATTCCGTTGTATTTATGCTATTGCTTGAAACCGAAATGGTAAAGCCAGTGCATGTTTTATTGCTTGTTAATACAACCATATCATTCTGTATAACGGGAACGAGTACACCAAAACAGCGGGTGAAGGTAGTATCGTAACAAGCGTCGTAAATGGTTACGCAATAATTGCCCAGGGGAATGCTGTCAAAAACGCCGGTATTATTGCAACCAATCAAAATACCCGAGCTGTCGTATAAACAATAAACAGGATTGGTGAGGCTATCCCCGGCAGCATTGATCCCGAAGTTTACGCAGTTTACATATGCGGGAACAATTACTGCCGGAATAACTGGTACCGGAGGAAGTGGATCAAAGCATCTGGTAATGAGGGTATCGCGGCAACCATCTCTTGTTGTTATGCAATATGGCTGATAGGTAAGCCCATTAAAAATACCGGTGGTATTACATACAATTAATACATTGGCAGAATCATAAAGGCAATATTCGGGATTTGTAAGGCCGGTTTGGCCGGTGATGCTTGCCGTAAAATCGGTACAGGTTTTATGCGATATCAAAACACTATTGCCAACAGAAACAGGCGGAGCATTTACCTGGAAGCATCTTGTTATTGTGGTATCGGTACAGGCATCGTGTGCTTTGATGCAGTATCGGCCGTAATACAATCCAGTGAAAGAGCCTGTAGTATTGCAGGCTATCAAAACATCGCTGCTGTCGTACAAACAAAAATCCGGAGTTAAAAAATTAATACCAACTGATAATGAAACTGAGAAGGAATTGCACAGGTATCCAAAAGTATTTACATTAGCAGATGCCGTTGGCGCAAGTGAAAGCCGAACGTTTGCTTTTTTAATGATTCCGCAGCCATCCCTTGCTATCACATCAAATGTTGTATTACCCAATAATGAGAAACTGAAATTGGGATTATTAGACCATATAGTATCGCCGGGACTTCTAACAATACCGTAAGTGAAATCCGGTATACCTCCAACAGTGCTGATATTTCCCCTGCTATCTACTACTTTAATGAATCCCGAAGCGTTGTCACAGCCTGTTTTGGTGAAAGAGTAAGCGTCTATCCACCAACTATAGTCAACAATGGTTATCTGCCTGGTTTGAATACCGCCGCAGGAATCGGTCATTTTTATACTATAATCACCGGCAGCAAGGCCATTGAAAACTCCCGAACTGTTAGTGGTTCCTATTCCCATTGGCGACGGCGCAACGATGCTGTACTGATAAGGTGCCCGTCCGAATGAGAATCCATCAACCATTATAGATCCGTTGCTGGCCTGGTCGCAGCTAACATCAATTTTAGTCAATGTAAAACGCGGATCCTGGTATGTTCCCGCAACAACCACGTTTGGAATTGTTAAAGTACAATTGGTAACTACGTCATTTATAATGAGGGTATAAGTGCCGGCAGATAAGCCTGTGATGGAATCACTGGTAGTGAAATTACTGTTTACAGGGCCGGTAGTTTTATATTTATAATTGCCAGAACCGCCGGTAGTTCTAACCTTTATAGCACCGGTTGCGGCACAACGGGATTCATAAGTAGTAAACGTTGCGTCCAGCAAGATACACTGGCTTAAGGAAATTTTTGGGAAAAGGGTACAAATACAAAATACGATCTGTACTAAAGGGTAGAGTTTTCTCATAGGTATTTTTTGGCTTCAGTATAATATGGCATTTTCCCTTAGTAAAATGGTCAGTTTTAACATGCAGGGCATATCATAAAGAAAGATTAGCAAGAAACTTTAGCAGGTAGGTGTGTGTGAGTTGATTTAACAACGGTAAACAATTATGTTTATTGCAGGCGAAAAAAATAATTTTTAAAATAACAGTTTATAAAGCCCGAAATAGTCATAATTACGCTGCCTTTATGGTAGTTTAACTCATATTGGCTTTTAAAGCTACGCAGTTTTACAGGAGGATTTTGTTTGGTATAAGTGAATAATACCAGGAATAATTACTGATGTTTTTTAAACCGTCAGTTTAGATTTACAGTTTTAATATGGGTGTAAGTGCGTTATCTTACGATAGATATAGCTGAATAAAAAATAGAATAATCCTGTGGTAAAAGTATCTGATAATCGTTCTGCAATTCCCATATTTTATATTTGCAACAGCTTCATCAAACCTGTAATAACTCTTTCCCTTTTTGATACTATAAAAATATTCCGGCAACATTAACTCAATAAAAAAGGAATAGCAAATGGCAGAAAGTTCAGATTCATATTTATTCTTTGAAGCAAAAATATTATATTTTTATACCCTACCAAAATGGCAGACTGCTGGCATTTTTTTTACTGCATTTTATTTGTATATTCATGAAACAATTGGCATAATTATTTATGTATTTATAAAAAATCTTAACTCACTAATATTTACATTATGACCACGCTAAAGAAAATGATGATCAGTTTTACTGCAGGCGCAATTTTTGGAATTTTATACGCACCTGCAAAAGGCAGAAAAACACGCCGCAAACTCGCTGCAACAGGCACAAGTATTAAAGAAGGCTGGAATTCTGTTGCAGACGGTATTGCAGGAAAAATTGAAAATTTCAGAGAAGGTGTAGACGGAATTGCCGATAATGCCATTGATAAGGTAGAAAGTACCCAGTTTACCGTAAATGATAAAGGTGGATTTCTATAGCATTTTGCGTTTGCTGTAAAATAGTTTAAAAAAAATGAAGAATGATCTTTCCAGTGATGCAGTCATTACCGGCGAGGTCATTTTTTAATTTAAGAGATACTCGTTTCCATGATAAGTTCAGGCTGGTAATTGGTAAATACTGATATCAGGTTTCTTATCCTTAAAGAAACTCTCAAAAACTTTCTTGAATTTATTGTTATTATCAAAGATAAACTTGCAAGTTGGGTTTGAGTAGATAATATAAACGTTCTTACTATTGCCTGCAGAATAATTTATAATATTCTCTACTGTCTTTCTCATTGTTTTTTCCCCGAATGGATTAAAAAGAAAAACCACATTTACATCTTTTGGAATGGCATATGTGGTAGCATCGGCGTACGTTAAATTAAAGGAGGTTGTTGCGCCATTTCGCTGCATAGTGTCGCAATTCTGTTGAGCTTTTGCCAGTCCTGCCTTATCTAGATCTACCCCATAAACGGCCTTAAAACCCAATAACATACCAAAGCTCAATACTCTACCTGAACCGCACCCTATGTCTACCATCGAAATTTCAGCTGCATTGAGATTTAAGTGGTTAAAAGCTTTATTTAATGAGTAGAACGACGAAGGTTGGTTTTCATGTGCGTCTTTGTAAGCGGATATGGCGATGGTTTCTGTAATATTATTACAAAAATCAGGGTGAACCACTCCCATCGCCTTAAATCTCTTTTTATTCCGGAATTCATACAGAATTTCTGTTAACGACCTGGATAACCCCTTTTTAGCCGCATCCATTCTAAGGAAATTATATTTCGTGGCTATCCAACTGGTAGTGGGATGTGACATAAATTTTAATTTATTTGTCAAAAATGTTGCCAAAACTTAAACAATATAACCAAATTATATTATTTTTTATTGCAAGAAACTGGCTTGTAACTTCGGAACCTTCAGAAAGTAACATCAAGTTAATTTGTACAGACGGTAGCCACATTAAAACAAATAAGAATACTTTTAGTACAATACTTCATTCTTGTGTCTAATAATACTTCAACTGAAAAGTATGAAAAAACAATTGCTTACATATTTTATTTGCCTTCCTATTCTCTTATCAACTTCAATTTCAATCGCTCAGAATAGCTGCTACTTTAAGGATACACTCCTATCAATTGATTTTGGCTCAGCCTATAAACAGCAGGAATTCAATCTTAGCTCATTAAAGAATTACCGGCGAGATTATACCGTTTGCCCCAATGATGGTTATTACTCCTACTCCGACAAAACAGGCAATTGTTTTAACGGTGACTGGATCACGTTAGATGAAGATCATACACCCAATGACATGGGTGGAAAAATGATGGTTGTTAATGCGTCGGAGAAAGCGGGTATTTTTTTCATTGCCACATTGGCTGGCTTTAAGCCCGGAACTAATTATGAATTTTCTTCCTGGCTGCTGAATATTTGCAAAATAAATAGTGGTTGCAGTCCGCTTCCGCCCAACATACAAATCACCCTGGAAACGTTACAAGGAATTAAAATTGTATCTTTTAATACAGGTCAATTATTTCAAAGTGATTTTCCTTCCTGGAAAAGGTATTTCGGACTTTTTAGTACTCCTGCTGATGCAAGTTCACTGATTCTAAAAATGACCAATACTACCAATGGCGGCTGTGGTAATGATTTCGCTATGGATGACATTTACATCCGGGAGTGCTACCCCATCCCACCGCCGGCTGCTTCAATGGAAAAGCCTGTTGCAAAACCTTTACCTCGGACTGTAGACGAAAAGCGATTGCCTGTTGTAATTAAAGAGCAGGCACCAGTTAAGAAAGATATACAAACGGTAAAAAGACTTCCAACGGCAGATCCTGTGGTAAAAAATATCGAAATAAACCGCCCCACTAAAGTAATAAAACTACTGCCTAAACCAATTTTAACGAGAGCCAACCCGGTGATTAAAGAGATAGAGGTTGCTGAAGGAGAAATTCTGATAGAAATTTATGATAATGGAATTATCGATGGAGATACCATTAGTGTTTATATTAACAATGAGCTGGTGGTTTCAAAAACAGCGTTATCTGCAAAACCAATTTCTTTAAAGTTAAGGATAGATGAGGCAAGCAATTACCATGAACTGATTATGGTAGCCGAAAACCTGGGAAGCATACCGCCTAATACTTCATTGATGGTAGTAACAACTGCGGGGAAACGCTACGAGGTTTTTATTTCTTCTTCCGAACAAAAGAATGCCAAGATCATCATAAAAAGGAAATAGCATTATGTCAATCGATCTATTTATTACAAAACCTGATTGCTATCGTAGAATTGATCACTTCAGAAATTCATTTTATTTCCATAAAAAAAGCCGCCCTCATAGGCGGCTTTGGTTTAATGCTGATTTTTCTATAGTTTAACTAGTTTAATTACTTTTCTCTTAGTTCCCTGAATGATCTCGCAGATATAAATACCCTTCATATAGTTGGCACCAATTGAGATCGTTTGCCCGATCACAACAGCGTTTTTAACCTCGATTAATTTGCCGCTGATATCTGTAATTCGTAGATAAGTGGCTGTCTTTTTATCATTGCTGTTAATCATCAGCTTAAATTCATTGAATGAAGGATTTGGCATTACATTGGCTTCCAATGTGGCCGTTAATACCTCCGTTGCTTTTATTTCTGCGTCTCCGTTGTACCTGCCCGTAACAATACTACTTCTTGGAAGCACACAAGCTGGTAAACTAATATTGAGTGTCCTGGCTGTAGTGCCATTTCCACAACTGTTAGTACCAATGGCAGTTATTGCACCTACAACTGCATTTGCATTATAATTAACCGTGATGGTGGTGGTTCCCTGGCCATCTATTATGGTAGCACCTGCAGGTGCTGTCCAGGTGATGGAAGTTGCATTGGCTGGAAGCGCAGCGATGGTATAACTGTATTGGCGGTTAGGACAAGCACTTAATAAATTAGTTGATATTACACCGGGGGTAGAAGGCAGTTTCTTTACCAGGGTAAGTGTTCTCGTAGAACTGCTACCACAAGAAGCGTCTGCTCTGGCTGTTATATTTCCTGAAACAAACGCTGTTGTGTAATTCACGATGATAATTGTATCGTTTATTCCCAAACCGTTAGGATGAACTGCTGTTGCTCCTATCGCCGGAACCGTCCAGGTATAGCTGGTTGCATTCGTAATTTTTTTGATAGTATAAACTGCACCCGATGTGCCTATCCACAAACATGGGTCTGTTGGGCCAGTAATGGTAGGGGTTGACGATGGCAATAAGGTTTTAACAGCCAGTGTTCTTGCAACACTGCTTCCGCAGGCGTTAACAGCCGCTACGGAAATGGTACCGCTCGCAAAACCAGCATTAAAGGTAACTTCTACAATCGTGTCGTTTGCACCAGTTCCTGCCGGATGTACAGCCGATGCACCTGCCGGGATAATCCAGTTGTAAGAGGAAGCCGCAGCAGATTTTGAAATGCTGTAGGTGGCAACGCTTGCTGTTCCTACAAAAGGACAAGTATTAGCCGGTCCGGTTATAGAAGAGGTTGCTGAAGGAGCGCCGGATCTTAAAACCGCAAGGTTTCTTGCCGAACTTGGTACACAACCTGCAGATTGAACAGAAATATTGGTACCAGAAACAAAACTGTTGTTAAAAGAAACAGTGATGATAGTATCATTGATGCCTGTGCCACCAGGATGTGCTGCGATGGCTGCTCCGGCTGGTACCGTCCAGATGTAAGATAACGCGTTGGATACTTTACGAATAGTATAGGTAGCCAGTTCTGGCGATCCAATAAATGCGCATGCATTTGTTGGGCCGGTGATAGCACCAGGTGTTGAACTGGAAGTTGTAGTGATATTTAAAGACCTGTCGCTGCTGTTAGCACAATTTGAAACTGACTTAACCTTAAGCACTGAGGTTGAAAAACCGGCCCCGAATGTAACGGTAATACTGGTTGTTCCCTGGCCGCTTATCAAACTAACGTTGGCGGGTAAAGTCCAAAGATAAGAAGTGGCATTCGTAACAGGTGAAATTGAGTATACAACCTGTGTATTGCTGCCAAGGAAAGCACAGGCGCTTACAGGGCCCGTGATTGAAGCAGGTGCTGATGGCACCAATTTAGTAATAGTGAGTGATCTTGGAGCCCTGCTACCGCAATTTGCATCAGCAGTAACTTTTATACTTCCGGAAACAAACGCATTAGTATAACTAACATTGATGCTGGTGGTGCCCTGGCCGCTAATAATGCTCGCGCCTGCTGGTAACGTCCAGGTATAGCCGATTGCATTGGCAACGGGTGCTATTGAGTAAACTGCATTTGTTGGTTGATCTACAAACGGGCAGGCATTTACCGGACCCGTGATGGCTCCTGGAATTGCCGGTAGCACTTTAGTTACCACCAATTTAGATGGAACACTGTTAGTACAAACTCCTCCTACTACTTTAATAGTGTCGGTAGTTCCAAAATTGCTATTGAAACTAACGTTGATAGATGTTGTGCCTTGTCCGGAAATGATCGTAGCTCCAACCGGTACGGTCCAGGTGTAGGTAGTTGCATTTGTAAGTGCTGCAATGGAATAAACTGCATTGGTTACACTTCCTATGAACGGACAGATATCCGTTGGGCCAGCTATATTTCCAGCCTTCGGAACAATTGGTAAAATTGCTGCAGTTATGATATTTGAAGTAGCCGTTATTCCAGAAGCACAAATCGTATTGGCTGTGATGAAACAACTGATCTGGTCGTTATTAATAAGTGTGGTAGTGATAAAAGTTGCTGCATTTGCACCACCGATATCTACCCCATTTCTTCTCCATTGATAAACCGGATTCGTTCCACCATTGGTAGGCGTGGCGGTAAAAGTAACCGCAGAGCCAGAACAGGTTGCCCCGGTTTGATTAGAACTGATCACTACTGATGGTGTACAAATTACCGGCGCATTGGTCAATTTGATATCAATTAAAGAGATATGTCCGAAAGCACTGTTGATGTCTACCTGTATGTCAAATATCATTTCTGTTTTACCCGAAAAAGTAAATATAGCAGCGTTATTAAAGTCGTTATTGTTGGTAGCATTATACGCCTGGAAATTTGTTTCATCACTACGTTTGATCTTAATGATACGTTCGTCAGCAGCGGTGCGGGTTCCCCAGAATTTTACCGAATATTGTTTGCCGGCATCTAATCCTGCAATTTTCCACTGACCGTTGGTCGCACTTGGGTGTGCGAAAGCGAAATCTGTTGTTGTGCTGTTAGGATAATCACCTACAATACCAACTGTATTGCCCGTATTTGTTCCCGGACCACCTACGTTAAAAGTTCCGTCTATCCTGTTAATTATTTCCAAGCTAATGCCGGTTGCTGTGTTGCCCGTAGTTACCGCATTGGTTATTTTCACACCCGCTAATCCATTAGCCACATTGTTCCAGAATTTACCTCCTGCATCAGCGCCTGTTGTAAGATCCGGCCCGATATCAAATAATACTCTTGAATTGACCGTGAGCGTTAAGCTGGTTGTTGCAACAGCACTGCTATCGTCAGTTACATTTAATTGAAAAGTATAAATTCCTTCTATCAAATTATTTACTGTTGTAGTGGAAGCGTTAGGAGAAACGATCTGTGCAACTGATGGGCCAGAAGTCTGTGTCCATTGATAGTTGGTGATAGTTCCGTCATCATCGCTTGATGCAGTTCCGTCTAATACGCCACTGGTTCCAGGCAAGGCAACGGTAACGTCATTTGCCCTGGCTGTTGGTGGCACATTAAGCGCTTGCAGTGGACTGGTGCGGGTAATATCAATTACACAGATATGCCCAAATGCACTACCCGATTTTACGCGTATATCAAAGGTCATTTCTGTTTTACCCGAAAAGCTAAAGATGGCGGAAGTATTGTAGTTTAAATTATTTGTTGCGTTATACTCCTGCCAGGTGGACTGATCAGCTCTCTTTATCTCGATTACTCTAACATCGGCAACAGACCTGGTTCCCCAAAACTTGATGGTATACTGCCTGGTGGTTTCCAAACCGGTTATTTTCCACTGCCCGTTAGTGGCACTTGGCTCTGCAAAAGAAAAATCACTTGTGGCGGTAGATGGATAATCATTTACAGCACCTGCTGTATTTCCTGTATTTGTTCCCGGGCCGGCCACGTTAAATGTGCCATCAATACGGTTAATCACCTGCAATCCGATATTTGTAGCTGAATTGCCAATAGTTACTGCATTAGATAGCTTAATGCCCGGCTGGGTTTCAGTAATTGTATTCCAGTATTTACCGGCACCATCCGGTGAACTTGTAAGGTCGGGTCCAAAATCTATGAGGATCCTGGAACTAACAACAACGTTAACTGTATCTGATTTTACATTTAAAGCGTTATCAGTTACCGTTAGCGATACGGAATAACGTCCTTCCGTCAGGCTGGTCAAAGTTGTTATTGAATTGTTTGGGGCGGTAATTTGAGGAGTTGATCCTACCGGGCTGGAAATAATGGCCCACAGGTAATTAGTAATGGTGCCACCCAGAGAACTGAATGAGCCGGTTCCGTTTAATGGAGTATTGTTAACAGGAAGTGTAACTGCAATATCGTTACCTGCCCTTGCAACCAATGTTTGTGTAACCCTGATACACAATGAATCCAAAATAGTTTCCGCTTTCATTCTTTTATAAAAAAGATCATGCCCTTCATTGTTCACGTGCACATAATCAAAATCATAAAATGTAGCAATGGAACCATCACCATTGGCAATAGTAGACCAGAAATCAACAGCCTTATTGCCAAACCGCGTAAATATCCAATCTCTCATTTCTGTTAAATTAGAGATCTGGCCTGAAGTCATATTATTCCTGGGCTGTGTAGTCGCAACCCAAAACGGCACATTAGCCGAATCACATAAAAAAGCTGCCCTTTCAAAATTCGCCTGTTGTTCGGCAACTGAATAATTATTTGCAGCATCATTGGAAGGCATATTTATTATGATGGCATCCGGCAATAAATTCAATGCTGCCGTAATATTAAAGGAAGTATTTGGACTAGGTCTGTTCGCTGGCGGAACATAACCCGTTGGGCGCAGATTCTGATAAGTAGTATAGCCCGGAATACCCAGGTTATAAACATCACTTAATGCATTTTTTCTTTTCAGATAAGCCGTAAACTTACCCACCCACGAACTATCGTAAACCGTTGCCCCCGTTCCAAAAGCTGTAGACGATCCCAGTACAGCAATCTTCCATACTCGGTTACAGTTTACTATATCGGAGTCATTGGCAACTGCATTACCGGCAAAGCAGCATAAAAATGAAATAACGAGTGTTAAACGGGTAAAAAGGTTAAGCATACGCTGTGATTTTCTCTGTTCTGAATAAGAATTGTGTATATAATGATGATATGAAGTCTTAAGAATTCAAATAGTATAATGGATTAAAATGCGGATTACAAGTGGATTGGAATATTGATTTATTGACAGGATACTTAGGGGATAAGCTGTAATTTGCTTAGTTTCAGTGTACAAACATAATAAAAATTTTAATATTTTTTTTAATTTTTTATGTGCTCTTAAGTACCGGTTTACCTTTTTATATTTTTTATCAACCAATTAATGGTTATCCATTAGTTTTTAAAATAGTATTTGTTTGATAATCAATACTATCTGCAACTTCGGTATCCTTTAAAAACGCAGAACCCAAAAAAAGCATTGAAATAAAAGATAATTGTCCGACAGCTCCAATATCCATTATCAGCCAGGTTAAGAAATGAAAAAGTAATAACCCCCAAGCTATAAGCTTATCAAATTTTTTGGTGAAAAAACCGGCAAAAGCAAATAATTCAACAACAAAGGCGCCGATATATAAAGCATGGCTGATACTGGTATGGTTTACCAGGTAAAGATTGAGATCAGTTCTAAAGCCAGTTTCCCCTTCAAGAAAATATGATGTGAATTGAGAGGTGAGCATATGGCTGAAATGTGCAGGATCTGCCAATGCATTGTTGGTAAATTTTAGCAGCGCTGCGGAGAAATAAAAAAATAGAAGGAAATAACGGGTAGCCTCAAACGCTAAATATCTGTTTAGTGGCTTTTTAAAAATGAATGGGATCAAAACAACGAAGAATCCAAACTGGAAATTACGGTGAGTGAGATAGCCCATCAGGGTTATGTAAAAAATGAAAAGCAACACACACAACGACAACGCTACCCCACGCTTTAATGGATTGTAAGCAAATGAAAGTAATAATAACAGCGTTATGATATCCAGCATTGATCCTAACCAATGATGGGAAATGATGAATTGTGGAATGCCAGTTCCAAAAAATACCCAGAAGGCAGGGTCGGCCGGTAGGGTGAAAAAAGGGTCGTTGGTAAGAAAGGAAAAACTGGTTCCTGAAAAAATGAATATTACATATTCCAGCAGCAACAAGCATCCGAGCAACCTGGCGGGTGCTTTAATAAAACGATATGGTGTTATTTGCTGCATTTATCTGCCAGATAATTCAATGATGCTGGAATCTTTTAGCATAACCTTATTACCGAGGAATATAAAATCATATTGTATTAATTGAATGCTGTCTGAATCATTTACATTATATCCTGCAAATTGTATAAACCAGGAAGGCCATGCGGCTGCCGCTTGTTTTGATGGCGATAATCTGCTTAGAAGAAAGTTACGCCTCACTTTATTTGGAATAGCCGCTTGCAGGTATCGTTGCATGTATTCTTCGTCGTTATTAAGCTTGTACCGGGCAAAACTTAATAGGGATGCCTCCATGAAGTCTTTTTTCCAGTATAAATTTTTAGTGATCTTAACCAGGTTTCCATTCAATTTAAAAGCATAAGCAGAAGCACTGTACTGCTTCGTAAAATCTACAGAATACATGCTGTTATAGGGGAATAAAACCATGTCCATTTTTTTACTAAAAAAGTAAAAATACAGGCAAATAAATGCGGCTATAAAAATAAATGCAGCTAACGAATGTTTAATCAGGCGATATAGAAATAACTGCTTCATATTACGTGATAATACCGGATCTTTTTGCAGGTAAAGAAAATTGTTTTTTAAATCCGGTAAGAAGATAAAGTAACAACATACAATAAGCAACAGAACTGATAATTGCCGCAGCCGCAGCGCCATAGGCAGGCACCAGCCAGGTATCAAGTACCATAACCAGTATCAAAGCCATGATGTCACCGGTAAGGATTTTCCTGATATTTCCTTTACCGATATAGATCGCATTGATTAGCGTAAGAATGCCCAGGCACACAAAACCCGGTAGCAGTATCATCATATAAGTATACATCTGTGTAAAATCTTTACCAAATAACAGTGGGAATAGTTGTTTACCAACAAGGGCGATTGCGATAGCACCTGCGCTTAATAAAACAATATAAGGGCGCATCATTTTTCTCCATTCCAGGTAGGACTTCCCGATGGTTTCGGCAGCAATAAATGGCAATAAAGTAGAACTGATCACGGAAGAGAAGTACAAAAAATACTGGCCGATTTTTCCACACTGTACGTAATTGCTGAGGGTTATATTATCTGAATATTTTTCTACAAAAAAATTGTCTACCCTGAGGAACGCAAAATATACCAGCGAAGAGATCATTATATAGATTCCGGACCTTATAAATACCGCCCAGCTAACCGAAACCGATACCTGCATCTTGCTGCCTCTCGCCAGGAAATATAATATGATGCCTTGTATAAAAAAAAGTACCGCATACATCAATTGGATATTCCCTGTTGAAATAGCAATAAATCTATCAGTATAATAAATTGTGAGCAGGTAAATTAAAAACGCTGCATTCGTAATTACCAACACCAGGTTTTGCTGATTGAATTTCTTAAGAGCAGATAAAATGCCCTGGTAAAATATAAGCATAAGATTACCAACGCTAAATAAAAGAATGGCAACTGCTGGTTGGTTAAAATAATTATTGTATTGAGGAAGAATAATAAAAATATACAAGCTCATAAATACTGCAAAAAACAATAATGTTTTAAACATCATTCTTCTTATCACTGTCAGCAGTAATGGCTCCTGCGATAATAATGCTATTGCGGCGTAATCGAGCCCTGCACTGAAAATAAACACAATAAAATTGAGTACATACAATTCATTGAAATAAGGCCCACTGCCCGAAGCTCCCAACAAATGCACCAGAAGGATATTGATAAAGAAAACAACCAGGTGATTGAGTAATTTACCCAAAACATTGTGTCGCAAGATCTTTTCAATATTTATCATGTAGCAGTAGCAGGTAGTTAACAGGTAATCATTATTGGTATTGTTATTAAACCTCAGTTATTATTTAAATCATGTGATTCTTTTCTTAACCCGGAATAGTTAAAACAATTTATCAGATTATTAATTAAGCTGGCCAACTGAAAAAAGAAAGAACTGCTGTAATCCAAAATCACTTCTTTCTATTTTAAAGCTTTGATGATTGCTGCAAATTCAGTGGCAACAAGGCTTGCCCCTCCTACCAATCCACCATCTACATCTGGTTTAGAAAAAATGTCGGCCGCATTGGCACCCTTTACACTTCCGCCATACAAAATTGAAATTGAATTGGCGGTATCATCTCCATATTGTTTTGCTAAAACGCTACGGATATGCACATGCATTTCCTGCGCCTGGTCGCTGCTGGCAGTTCTGCCAGTACCAATGGCCCAAATTGGTTCGTAAGCAATTATAAAGTCTTTAAGTTTTTCTTTACCCAGATGGAAAAGGCTTTCCATCAACTGTTTTTCAACAAAGCTGTTTTGTGTTTCAGCCTCCCGGATGCTTAATGGTTCTCCACAACAAAAGATGGGTTTCAGGTTATTTTCAAATGCCCGGTTTACTTTTTCTGCAAGTATTTTTCCATCTTCATGATAATATTCTCTTCGTTCACTGTGCCCGATTATCACATACTGCACATTAATACTCTCCAGCATGGCCGCACTTACTTCGCCTGTGTAGGCGCCGTTACCGGTTGCAGCGCAATTTTGAGCAGCCAAAAATACATTCGCAATGCCTTGAAATTTACCCTGCAGGTTTGTTAGATAGGGATAGGGAACAGCAAATATCGCTAATTGATCATTAGTTAATGTAAACCCTGATTGAATCAGCTCTTGTGATAATTGTTCTGCCTGTTGCAATGATAAATTCATTTTCCAGTTTGCGGCAGCTATTTGTTTACGCATAATATTTATTGGTTTGATAAATAAAGTTGATTTAATAGTTCTTTTTCCTTAATTGTTAATTGCTGGTTTTTCATCTTTTTCCAGTTTTCAATATCCTTCAAAGCTTTTTCAAATATATAACGGTCATTGCCCCACGAAAAATTCTCCACGTATTTCGGTGGAGTTGTTTGTCCGAATATATTACAACAAACGCCAACAACTGTTCCCGTGTTAAATGAAGTATTAATAGCTGCCCGGCTGTAATCGCCCATCAAAAGTCCTGCTTTGTTTCCAGCTACCATTGCTTTCATGTTTTTATCCAGGTGATAGGTTACTTCTCCCCCTGTATTTTTCACATTGCTGTTGCTGGTTCCTGCCCCTAAATTGCACCAACCACCCACAACGCTATCTCCCAAGTAACCATCGTGCGCCTTGTTACTAAATTCAAACATCACCACATTCTTAATTTCGCCACCAGCAACACATCCGGGGCCGATAGAAGTAGCGCCATATACCTTGCTTCCCATTTTCAGAGTGCTGTTATCACCCAATGAAAAAGGACCTCGTATCAGGTTTCCCTCCATTACTGTTGCATTTTTACCTATGTAAACGGGGCCGGTTGTGGCATTAATAATACTGTGTTCTACGATAGCCCCTTCTTCAATAAATACCTGGCCTTCGCCGGAAATATGGTTAGTGTCAGAGATGGGTTGAGATGACCTGTTTTCAGTAATCAGTTTAAAATCATGCCTGATAGCCCAGTCGTTGTACTGAAATATCTGCCAGGGATGGTGCAGCATTTTTACTTCGCTATTATCGAGCATTGAAATTTTATCGTTGGCAGCTCTTAGTACGGAAGGTATGTTTTTTGTAGTAGGAATAATATCAGCATGAATATGCAATTCATCTCCTACCAGTAACTGCGGATCGGTAATGATTGTTTTACCTGTTAGTAATTTCCATTTTTCCCGGATGGTTAAAATGCCAACCCTGATATCTGCCACATGCCTGGTTAGTGTAAACGGAAAAAGATTTTCCCGACATTTCTTATCATCTAAAAATATATTCATCAGCGATAAAAGTACTAAGAAGGATTCAAAGTTGATGATTGTTTGTAAATCACTGCCGTAAGAAAACTTTTAATGCTGTGATTAAGATCCCACAAATAAAAATCCCCCTGGAAAACCAAGAGGATCTTAAAGTATAGCCATGAAAAACAACATTAAAACAAAGGCCAGCGCCTCTATTAATTATTTTGCTTTCTTTTCGTAACGTTTTTTGAATTTGTCGATACGTCCTGCAGTATCTACCAACACATTCTTACCGGTATAGAACGGGTGAGAAGTATTTGAGATCTCCAGTTTTATAACCGGGTACTCTTGTCCATCTTCCCATAAAATATTTTCAGCACTATGTGCAGTAGAGCGGCTTAGAAAGGTAGTACCATTACTCATATCCTTAAAAACCACTTTCTTGTAATTAACTGGATGAATCCCTTGTTTCATATTTATAATTTTGCATACGGATTTTGCCGTATATTTTTTAGAAAGTGCAAATTTAGCACTAATAATTGATATTTGTCAACTGGAGTTGAGATTTCTTACTAATGATAATAGCTGCTAATAGTCATTATGCGAAAAAAATCATTACCTAATGCCTAGCTTTTCATATTTACAAACTGCAGGGCAATCCCCAACGTCCATGTTTTACTCAATTGTATAACGTCCTGAAGATCATCTATTTTTTTTCCGGTTACCCGAATAATATCATCCATAATAGCTACCTGCACTTTTAATCCGCTGTCTTTTATCAATTTCACGATCTTTTTAGCATCTTCTTGTTTGATCCCATTTCTCACTGGCACTTCTTTTTTAGTAATTTTTCCGCTGGGATGCGGCTCTTTACTAAGGTCGTACACTTCTCCCGCCAAACCCTGTTTCATGCTTCTGCTGATCAAAACATCCACGATTTGCTGGATCTTCATTTCACTGTCAGCTTCCAGATTTAATTTAAAATCCTTTTTATTAAGGTCAATTACAACATGGGAGCCTTTAAAATCAAAGCGGTTAGTGATCTCTTTATTCACCACATTTATTGCGTTATCCAGGGTTTGAATGTCAACCTTGCTTACCATATCAAATGATGCCATATAATAAATTTGTGTAAAGATAAAAGATAGCAACATGCAATCAACGGAAAGTATGAAGGGATTTGGTTTTAAATTAAAAAGCAAAGGTTTAAAGAAGATGCTTTAAAAACCATTGCCAGTCAATAGAAAAATTCTTTTTTCTCTGTACTTCTATGATTTTTTAAAGTGTTGAGGCATCTTCGAGGTCTGCATCAAAGGCGCATTAATATCAATTTCTTTCCTACTGCACTTTGGAAAATTGGGGTATCCTGCTTTATTTTATTGGTATTTTTCCTATTAAAGAGTGTTTTTCCTCGCTAAAATCTGAGTTGACATCTCATATTTTTACAGATGTCAACTCAGAAAATCAGAGATGTCAACTCAGAAATCTTGAGATGTCAACCCGTTTTTAATTAGCTCCTTTTATTCTTCCTTGCTCATCACCTGCACCACCAGTTCTTCTTTTTTGGCCACCTTTTATAGGTTTTCCAAATCTGTAATTAAAGCTTACAGTAACTATCCTGCTATCATTAAATTGTTGAAAACTGGCTGCTGTGTTTTGAAAATTTATATTTCCCCGCGCTTTTCTTGGGCCATATACATCTCGTACTGATAATTTCAGGGAGCCTTTATTTTTCAAGATGTCTTTTTTAACGCCCAGATCCATCTGGCTAAGGGAATGAATGATTAGCTGTCCTTCTGGCGTTTTAGAACGGAAAAATCCGGATAACTCAGCGCTCCAACCCTTATTAAAAGCAAATTGATTATTCATATTTGCAACAAACGAAGTGCCGGTTACATCAAGGTTTTCGCCATTTAGCAACCCTTTAAATTCCAGGTAACGTCCTTCTGCATACAGCATTGTAGTCCACCATTTACTGATCTTAATTTGAGCACTCACCGATAAGCTAAGGTTATGGTTGATACCATAATTACCTTTTGTAACAATCGTCGAAATGCTATCGTCCGGCTCATTATTTTGCCGGAATACTTCGTTGAATAAGTCTTTCGTATGGCTGTAATTCAAAGTTGAGGTAAAAAACTGTTTATAAGTATGGGAAAATTCAAATACACCCGAATACATGGGTTTTAAAAAAGGATTTCCTTCTTCATATGTGTATTTATCAAGGAAAAACAAAAAGGGGTTCAGGTCTTCATAATCAGGCCTTTCAATTCTTCTTCCAAAGGAAAATCCAAACTGGTTTTTCTCATTTGCATTATAGCTGATGTAAACAGTAGGAAAGGCATTGGTATAAGATCTGTTGAAAGCTGAATCCATTTCCGGCCGGAACTCATTGCCAAACTGGTGCCCGCGATAGTTGGTATTCTCTGCTCTTACTCCCGCCTGTAAGCCCCATTTCTTGATCGTTTTACTGAAATTGATATATCCTGCATTGATATTTTCTTTGTACTGAAAACGGTTTGTCTTTTTTATGTCAACTGATTTAATTCCGTCAACCACGTTGAAATAGCCTGCCTTATTATCTGTCGTTACATAACTGAATTTTAATCCAGCATCCATTTTAATGCCTTTGGAAATTTGTTGGGTGTAATCAGTTTTAACAGCGTAGATCTTAATGTTGGAAGGTAAGTCCCCTAACAACCTGTCCTCATATCTTTTAGTTTCATCGGCATTGTATATGATATTGTCAAACAGTTGATCCCTGCCTGATTTGTATTGTAAAAAATCTACGTCTGCTGTTAATTGTTTTCCTGTCGAATCAAAATTATGCTGAAAGTTCAGGTTTACTGCTCCGTTCTTCCAGATCCCTTCTTCTACCCTTAATGCGGTAACAATTGAATCTAACTGGCCTGCACTGTTCCTGGGATAACTAAAACTGTTGCCGGATTCCTGCGAAGGGGCATAATAGCCGGTAAATACAACACCCAATGTTGTTTTTTTACTGGCATAAAAGTCCATTCCAACCTTTGTATTATAATTATAATTTTCTCTTATTTTGGAAGTATTTTGAGAAAAAATGGATTTAAGTGTTTTGTCATCATTGCTATACTTTCTGTTGATGTCCAGCTGCTGAAAACCCTTCCTGTAATTTCCACTTAAAGTCCCGAATAGGTTTATCTTGCCTGTTCTGTAATTTAAATTGATCGTATTATTTGTTTTGGAATATTTCCCCTGACCGTAAGCCAGGCTTGCGGAACCATTAAGCCCTTTTTGTTTGTTCTTTTTAGTTTTAATATTTATTACACCCGAATTTCCACTTGCGTCATATTTTGCTGAAGGGTTCGTCATCACTTCAATGATATCGACATTAGAAGATGGCATGTTATTAAGGAAATTGGCAAGGTCGGCACCGCTCATATAGCTTGGTTTTCCATCTAACATGATGATTACTCCCTGTTTTCCTTTCAGGCTGATGTTACCATCTTTATCTACGCTAACGCCGGGTGCTTTTTCCAATACTTCCATGGCCGTACTACCAGCGTTGGTAATCAGCGCATCTGGATTGATTATGGTTTTATCTATTTTTCGCTCGATGAACTGTTTTTTTGAAACCACCACCACCTCTTCCAGCTTTTTTTCTATTGGAATAAGTTGCAGAACGGGGGAAATCAGGATCCTGTTTAGTGAATCAATTACCAGTTGCTGGCTATACACTTTTTTATGGCCAATGGCAGATGCTGAAACCAGGTAATTGCCTGCTTTTACATTTTCAAAAGAAAAATTTCCCAACTCGTCTGCAATCGAAGTTTTTACCAGGGACGAATCTGAAGATTTTATTAGATTGATACTGGAGGCTTCAATAGTCTTTTGGTTGCCACCATCTCTGATACTGCCCGTTATGACTCCTGAGATCTGCGAATGGCTTGCAAATCCAATCATTAGCGTTACAATAGTTGTTAGTTTTTTTTTCATGACTTTAATTTTTAGTTTGGCTGTTAGCAGTTATATACTTTATTAACTACTGCACAAAAGTCAGTACTTTGTTTTACATAGTACATTGTTTTATATTGAACGGCAATATAGTTGGATGGCTGGTATTATGTGGATTTTGAAGGGGATTATGTTGTATAAAACAACCAGTCCATTCGATTTTAAACATAAAAAAAAGTGGCAAAGGCCACTTTAAATTAATATTATATCGATTTTAGATGCTATTCCTCGTTTTTCTTTAACATTTTTGCGATTACGATGAGCATCAACCCGCTTAATGCAAGGAGGCTGGCTATTATCTCAGCCTGAGATGGCTTAAATCCCAGCAGATCATAGGTTTTATTCACCCTTATCAGCTCTACCGTAAATCTTTCAATACCATTTAAAACGAGGTAGATACCAAAAATTACCATGGGAGTAGTTACAGACTTTCTTATCATCCATAGAAAAAGAAAGATAAACGTGCAGATGATGGTTTCATAAAGTGGAGTAGGAAATACGGGCTGGGGTAATACACGGTTATGTTCATCTGTTATACCGGGCATTAGTATTCCATCTTTATTTACGTTTTGCGGATATGTGTATGCAAAGAACCAGGTTGGTAAAAAAGTTACTCCTTTATAGCTTTTGTTTGGTACAGTTTCGAGTGAGGTATATGTTCTGTCGGTTACATATACCCCCGCCTTGCCGGAATCTATGGCTTTTCCTTCCAAAAAATAGGACGCATTCTTTTGGAGATTATTTTGAAATTCTCCCGGTTTCGCAAGCATTACTTTTCCGGATGCATCACTGATATAGGCACTGTTATAAACGCCCCAATCGCCGTCTCCTGATACCTGGCAACCTATTCTGCCTATTGCATAGGCGATCATTAAGGCTGGCGCAGCAGCATCAACTAAATATTTAAGCTTTATGCCTTTTTTAGCTGCAAACCAGCATATTGCGATTGATGCTAAAATTAGTCCGCCGTAAAAAGTTAAGCCACTTGCCGAAAAAAGGCGCTCTATCGGATGAGCTATAAAATCATCCCAGTTCTCAAAATTATCAAAAAGCTTTGCGCCTAAAATTCCAAATACCAATCCCAGGATAATGATGTCGCCTACCCTGTCGTGTGGCCAGATCCTCACCATCCTGCGTTCTGGCTCTTTCAGTTTTTGCTTGTTCTTATCCTGCCATTTTACAGCAGCCAGCAAAATTGCGATCAGCAAACCACCAATAATGCTTCCATCCCTTGAAAATATATATTCCTGGGCGGTGATGTTTTCGGCTTTGCTAAAAAAAAGCCCAATAAGTTTGTATCCAAATAAAAAACCAACCAAGCCATTAATAATAAGGTCTATCGCACTTGCTGGTTCGCCAACGGTTATCATTTCCTCCCTCGGTACCAGCAAGCCCTGCTTTTCTTTTCTCTTTAATTCAGCAGATAGCACTATAGCTGCTACAACAAAAGCAATGGCCACAAATAATCCAAACGTATTTAAGAAGCTTAATGCCTTCCATTCTACGCCAAACCAGTCTTTGAAAACATAATATAAATTGGGATACATGCTAAAAGTTTAAAGGGAATTAAGAATATGCAAGATATTCTATACCGGCGGCAATAAAAAATCCTCCTGCAATGCAATTACAGGAGGATCAGGGATCTTAAAAATTAATTACAATGTGCGTCAAATGCGCCAATCAGGTTATCAGCAATCATTTGTGCACTTCTGCCTTCAATATTATGGCGTTCAATCATGTGCACCAGTTTGCCATCTTTAAAAAGGGCTATAGCTGGTGACGATGGAGGATAAGGCATCAGGTGCTCTCTTACCTTATTAACGGCTTCTATATCGAAACCAGCAAAGCTGGTAGTTATATGATCCGGTTTCTTACTGCCAACCTGTATGGCCCTTATCACGCCTGGCCTGGCTGTTCCTGCGCTGCAACCACATACCGAATTGATCATAACCAGCGTTGTACCTTTTTCACCCAATACTTTCTCTACATCTGCCGCAGACAATAACTCTGTAAAGCCATTTTCTGTTAATTCTTCCTTCATAGGAATTACTATTTCTTCCGGATACATATCTTAATATTTTATTGTTTTACAAAGCACAAAATTACAACCTTATCAAATAGGATAATCGAAATTTTTCAATTAGAAATGTTAATCAAGACGGAAAAAATGTCATGGAATGGGCGTAGTTAACTGACTTTTAGTCGTGCCGGAAGCATAAAAAATGTAAAATTGACCTTTCTATCCATCTGGAATATAATTTGAATAACTGCTGGAAACAATATTTTAAAAATTTAAAACTATAAATGCCATGACACTAGTAAAAGTAAACAACCCACTTTCCCGTTCATTTGATGGTTTAATGAAAGACCTTTTCAATGAGTTTCCATCTACAGTAAGTAAAACAGTTAGGGAAGACATGCTTCATTTTCCACCGGTAAATATTGCTGAAAATGCCAATGCTTACCAACTTGAAATTGCTGCACCGGGTTTTGAAAAAGCCGATTTTAATGTAAAGCTGGAAGAAAACCTGTTAACGATCAGTACAGAAAAGAAAGAGCAAACCGAAGCTTCTGGCGACAAAGTGATTCGCAGGGAATTTAGTTATAAAGCTTTCAAACGCAGCTTTACCATTGATGAAAAAATTGATGCAGAAAACATTAGCGCAAAATATGAAAATGGTATTTTAAAGCTGGAATTGCCTAAAAAGGAAATTACCAAAGCCGTTGCTAAAGCAATTAATATTCAGTAAGAATCAAAGTTCATACAGTTGGTAAGCTTTTAACAAGCTGGCCTCCCTTTTCCTGGGGAGGCTTTTTTTTGAATGAGCTTCTAAAATGTTTTTTGGTAGCAAAATTGTAATGTATCCAAAAATGACAAGGATGAGATATATAAAAAATATTGTGGCCCTCACCATTATATGCTGTAGCCTGGTTGCCTGCAGTAAAAAAACAAGTCCCGCCGCCAGCACTCCCTCTGAAACTAAAAAAAATGTTGTTAAAAAACCTAAGCCAGGCACGCCATTAGTGATTTCCGTAAACGACCAGGCCGCTCAGCGAACAGTTGATGGCCGGTATTATTACGATCTTAATAAGAAAAGATATTGGCGCAATAATAAAGATGGCAAATATTACCTGTTCAACAAATCAATGTATAATTCACCAGATTTTAAGGCACCGGCTAATAACTGATTAATAATAATTACGGTTCCAAATCATACTATTTATATCCCAGTATCTTCAGCATACTCTGCGCAGTTTGTTCCTTGGCATACACCCAATCTACCAATTTGCCATTTTTATCATGACCAATGATGATATGTTTGGGTGAAGGGATCATGCAATGTTTAATTCCTCCGTAACCACTTATCTGATCCTGGTATGCACCAGTATGAAAAAATCCCACGTACAGTGGTTCGCCTTCTTCTATTTTGGGAAGAAAAACTTCATTGATATGTTCCTCTGAATCATAATAATCATGGCTATCACAGGTTATGCCTCCCAAAACTACCCGCTGGTATTCATTTTTCCATTTATTGATGGGAAGCATCAGGAATTTTTCACCAATTCCCCAGGTATCAGGCAAAGTAGTAATGAATGAAGAATCTATCATGTACCAGGTTTCTTTGTCGTTCTGCCTTTTTTCTCCAATTACTCCATAAATATGAGCCATGCTTTCGCCTACCGTGTAACTTCCAAACTCGGTAAAAATATTCGGCATTGGCACTTTATTTCGGGTGCAGGCAACCTTTATATTCCTTACGATCTCGTTTATCATAAACTGGTAATCGTAATCAAAAGCAAGCGAATGTTTAATAGGAAAACCGCCACCAATGTTGATAGAATCCAGCTCCGGACAAATCTTTTTCAACTGGCAATATAAATTGATCACTTTATTCAATTCGCTCCAGTAATAGATATCATCTTTAATTCCCTTATTCAAAAAAATATGCAGCATTTTTAGCTGGAAACGATGTTCATTACCTTCTATCTTATCTACATAAAATTCCAGGATATCTTTTGCACGTATGCCTAAACGTGAGGTATAAAAGGGAAAATTAGGTTCCTCTTCTGCCGCTACCCGTATGCCCAGGTTAAAAGGCACTTTTACTGATTTTACATATGCCCTTAATTCTTCCACATTATCAAGCACAGGAATCACATTCTTAAAACCACTGTTTAATAAACCGGCAATTCGCTGTGTATATGGCTTTTGTTTGTAACCGTTGCAAACGATATAAGTCTCTTTATTGATCTTCTTTTTTTCGTATAATTTTTTTATGATATCAATATCATATGCATAAGAGGTTTCCAGGTGAATATCATTCTTTAACGCTTCTTCAACAATAAAAGAGAAATGCGAACTTTTGGTACAATAACAATAGTTGTACTTGCCGGTGTATTTGTGTTTTTTAAAAGCCGCCGCAAACATGGTTTTTGCTTTATTGATCTGCTTTCCAATTTTGGGCAGATAAGTCAACTTAAGCGGGGTACCGTATTTGTCTATAAGCGCTTTAATATCCTGTCCGTTGTACTGCAGGTAATCTCCTACCAGCTTAAAATCTTCCTGCGGAAAATTAAAAGTCTGATCTACCAGATCGGAATAAGTATTGTTCATTCCGATAGTTGCAATATTCCGCATTTTAATAACAAATTAATGGTGAGTAATTTATGAGGGTGCAAAGATATAATTTAAGGCGACATTTAAATAAAAATCCGGATACTATAACAGCACCCGGATCTAACAAATTTGTAAGTAGAAAATTATTTAACTGAATCAACCAGTTTCTTGAAAGTTTCCGGCTCATTCATCGCCAGGTCTGCCAATACTTTACGGTTAAGGTCTATTTTCTTTTCAGAAAGCTTGTGTATGAATTCGCTGTAAGTAATTCCTTCTGCCCTTACTGCTGCATTAATACGTGCGATCCATAAAGTACGGTATTCGCGTTTCTTTAATTTACGGCCAACATAACTGTATGTTAAACCTTTTTCCATTACGTTTTTGGCAACGGTATATACATTTTTACGCTTACCATAATATCCTTTGGCAGCTTTTAAAATTCTTTTGCGGCGGGCCCTGCTGGCTACTGCGTTTACTGAACGTGGCATATTTTAATTTTTTTGAAAGTTATTAGTTTGATTTATTACGATCCGGGGCTTATTTCATGCCCAATAAACGCTTTACAAAGTGAAGGTTCGCATCACTTACAACTCCGTCCATACGCATGTTACGTTTGCGTTTTGTAGACTTCTTTGTAAGAATGTGGCGTTTGAAAGCTTTCTGGAAAGTAATTTTACCGGAACCGGTAACTTTGAAGCGCTTTTTTGCGCTGCTGTTGGTTTTAACCTTTGGCATTATATAACTTTTTTTAGTTACTCCCTGCTGGCGTTTCGGAATTCCGAAAACTTATGGGGCCTTACGGGAAATGAATAAAACGAAATGATTGCTCTTTTCGGGCGGCAAAGGTAAGTAATAATTCTCTAAAAAAGCCAACAGATCTAAACAAAATGCCTGTTAATGTAGGATTAGCTACAAAATTGGACTATTATACAACCCGGTGAGGTACAATTTACGTTCCCGGGCCTGAGGCAATTCTTCTGAATCCGTAGTTCAACAACCATTATTTACAGCTATCATACCAACTTTAGGCAAACAATTATAAGCCTGTTGTTTTTTGGCTGATCATTTGATTTAACTTACTTCTATTGATTGCAGGCTTTATTTATTTCTTATTTTATGTTAACAGGATTAGTTAGAATTAGCCCCAATCAATTACTGTCAATATAAATAAACCACTATTTGTTTTTAATGATGGTAAATAAGAGTAGCATTACCGAATTTGAAGTTAAAGTAGTACAACCGTTGCAGAAAGTCTTGACCTACAAAAGTGCCGTTATTTTTTGTTGGGCTCTTTTTTGTTACTTATTTGGTGGAGTAGCACATTCTGAAGAAAGCGGGTGAAAAAAGTAAATGTAAAAAAGTATTGAATTTAAT
>JANOCC010000073.1:0-66818 GCA_031411955.1 Ferruginibacter sp. | reverse complement strand
AATACAAAAGAGTATGGATCTACTTTAAAAAAAGTTCAGAAAAAATACAGAAAACCAAAATTCATTATCGTCTCACACAGCGATTGGAATGATATAAAATCATTAGAACATTCAATAAAGTTGGCAAAAGAACTTAAAAAGTAAAACTGATGTAACAATAGAGCAACCGACAAGAAAACTTATGCTAACAAGGGCATTTTCGCAACTCGGGTTGACAGTCAAATGCTGAGCATTCGATCGCTACCAATCTTTGGTTCACGACTTGACGATTTCTAATTCGCCTGCGGGCTACACAAAGAGTGCTCAAGCTTTACTTTGGAGGTTACATCAAATTTTCGTTTCTTTAATTAGTATCAGCGCCGGTTAAACGGGTTACAAATTCCTCTACTAGAGGGAAGGCGAAAACATTAGTAGTAAAATTGAAGCTGCTCTAAGAACTTAACGCAATTCTAAATAAAATGACCATAAAAAAAACAACAATTGTATGTATTACATTGCTACATGTTTTATATGCAGCAGCACAAACAAACAATTACCGCGAACTGATTAATACAAAAGCAAACCTGATTGAGCAAAGGGTAATTGCCTGGCGGCACGACATTCATCAAAACCCGGAATTGGGTAACAGAGAGTTTCGCACTGCCGAACTAGTTGCCAAACATTTACTGGCCTTGGGTATGGAAGTAAAAACCAACGTAGGCGTTACAGGTGTAGTCGGCATTTTAAAAGGCAACAAACCTGGCCCCGTTATAGCATTAAGAGCAGATATGGATGCATTACCGGTTGAAGAAGTTAATGACTTGCCTTTTGCCTCCAAAGTAAAGACGATGTATAACGGCAAAGAAACCAGCGTAATGCATGCTTGCGGACATGACGGACATACGGCCATATTGATGGGTGTTGCTGAAGTTTTAGCCGGAATGAAAAAAGACCTGAAAGGAACCGTGAAATTTATATTTCAACCTGCAGAAGAAGGAGCACCAAAAGGCGAAGAAGCTGGTGCCGAATTGATGATAAAAGAAGGCGTAATGGATAACCCAAAAGTGGAGGTAATTTTTGGTCTGCATCTGGATTCACAGTTGGAGGTAGATAAACTTTCTTATCATCCGGCGGGCACATTTGCTGGCACTGCCGACTTTAAAATAACAGTTAATGGCAAACCCAGCCACGGCTCTCAACCATGGAATTCGGTTGACCCGATTTTTATAGCTTCCCAAATTGTTACCAGTCTTCAACAAATTGTGAGCCGTAATATGAAACTCACCGAAAATGCTGCTGTAGTTACTGTAGGCGCCTTTAATGGTGGCAACCGTCACAATATAATTCCTGCTCAAGTGGAAATGTTGGGCACAGTAAGAACATTTACAAATGCCGATGAAACTTTGGTATTTAACAGAGTGAAACAAATAGCCGAAAAAACAGCCGAAGCAGCAGGTGCAACGGCAGTTGTAGAGTTGCCATACTCTGTTCATTACCCAGTTACATTTAATGATGTAGCACTTACCAATAAAATGTTGCCGTCTATGCAAAAATCGGCTGGACCAGAAAATGTATTACTCGTTCCTGCAATTACAGGTTCTGAAGACTTTTCATTTTTTGCTCAGAAAGTGCCTGGATTATTTTTTCGTTTAGGCGGTTCTGCTAAAGGAAAAGATATTAAAATGGTTGGACCACATCACACACCAGAATTTCTCATTGAGGATGCTGCATTCAAATTGGGTGTTATTACATTTTGCAATTTGGTGTTTGATTATGCGGAGTTGAGTAAAAAATAGTAAATTATTTTATACCTAAACAATAAACAATTCAATCAATTTGCAGCATCAGGAAAAGAATTACTACCACTAACTTTTGCAGTTACTAAATTCATACGAACATCTATTTACAAAATATTATATCGATACCTTTAATTGTTTAACGGCTTAATAGTTCCTGATTCGATTGCAGGCTAAGCAAAGAGTACCGCAAGTTTTACTTTGGCAGTTACGCCAAAAATTCGTTCCTTTAATAAGCATCAGCATCGGGCATCGGAATACGAATTTCTCAACTCACGGCTAGCCAAAAACATCATAAACAATACCAAAGGACCACTAAAATTCAATATCTAATAACTGCAACATGAAAATAGCTTTTACTTTATTATTTACATTATTGCTTGCAATTGGACAAAGCAATATTTACGGACAAAAGAAATTTGAGATAGCAGACTATTCCAGGTTTGTAAATATCTCCGATCCTCAAATATCGCCCGATGGAAAAAGTATTGTCATCGTGCTGTCAAAACCCGACTATATTCAAAACCGTTACAATTCCGAATTAGTATTGATAGATGTTGCTTCGGGTAAAAGAACAGTACTCACACAGGATAGGGTTGCTGTATCAAGCCCACGGTGGTCGCCAGATGGCGAACAATTGGCTTTTATAGCTAAAGCCGGACAAGGTAAAGAGGCGAACAATCAAATTTTCATACTTTCAATGTTGGGTGGCGAAGCAAGGCAAATTACCAAAGCACCCAAAGGCGTACAACATTTTGCCTGGAGCCCAAACGCAGCAACTATTGCTTACGCCGCATTGAATGAACCCAAAAACAAGCAAGAAATTGAAAAGGGTTTTACAGGTTTTGAAATAACAAACAATGATATGTTTGTTGGGAGCCAGCCTATGCCTGCCCATATTTGGCTGGTAAACACAAATACGGCAGACAATAAAAGATTGACAGATGGAGATTGGAGTTTACCACTCGTAATTCCGCCAAGCGCTCCCTCTTCCCCATTCTCATGGTCACCCGATGGAAAAACCATTTTGTTTGTAAAAGTAACTTCCGCCTATTCAGGTGATAAACAAAAAAGTGCCATCCAACTGCTCAATGTTGCTGATGCAACTTATAAGCCATTAACCACACGATCTAAACTGGAAGCCTATCCTAAATTTTCACCCGACGGAAGTAAAATTTCCTATTGGTTTAAAAAAGATAATAAGTGGGAAAGTATCAATGAATTATGGATAACTAATACTACTGGCGGCGAAGGCAGATCTATTTCTGCCAAACTAAACAGAGATTTGTATCTCTCCGCCTGGATGCCTGATAACAAGAATTTATTAGTTGGCGGACATAATGACAATAAAACTTGTATCTGGAGTATGAGTATAGATGGTAAAACTACTCCTATTGATATCGGAAGCGTTTGCCCTTCCTGGGGCTTTTGGCTGGATGCTACTATTAGCAAAACGGGCGCTATTGCTTTTACAGGAACAGAACCTAATAAGCCTGTTGAGTTATATTATATGGCATCAACTACCTCAAAACTTATTCAATTAACTGATTACAACAGTGACTTGAGTAAAATGACGTTGGGTAAAACTGAAACCATCAGATGGGAAAATGACGGTTGGAAACATTGCGGTATCATAACCTATCCAGCCAACTACGAAAAAGGTAAAAAATATCCGTTGGTTTTAGTAATACATGGCGGTCCCAATTCGGCATCAGTAGAACAATTTTCAAGATTTCCGCAAATATTGGCTAACGAAGGGTATTTTGTATTTGAACCTAATTATAGAGGAAGCGATAATCTGGGTACGGAATATAAAGTAGCTATTGTACAAGATGCCGGCGCAGGGCCAGGCCGTGATATAATGGCAGGATTAGAGAAACTAACATCAAGCAATATGATTGACACAGCCAAAATAGGTGTAAGCGGCTGGTCGTATGGTGGTTTTATGACAGTTTGGTTGGCTGGGCATTATAGCGGTTGGAAAGCAGCAGTAGCAGGCGCAGCCGTTACAGATTGGATAGACCAGTATAATTTAAGTGATGGCAATATTGGCCGTGCAACCGCAATTGGAGGCTCTCCTTATGTAGGCGATAACATGAAAAACTATATTGCTCAATCACCCATTACCGAAGCCAAAAACATTAAGGCTCCCACTCTAATTTTGGCAAATGTTGGCGACCCAAGAGTACCAGTAACACAATCCTATAAATTATACCATACGCTGATAGATAATGGTACGGTTACTAAATTCATGGGCTGGCCAATTAATGCTCACAATGCCACCGATCCAATAACACAAATGGAACAACAGAGACTTTGGCTGAATTGGTTAAATAAGTATTTGAAGTGATTGATGATGATAGAAAAAGGCACTGTGCATGACTTGCATTTTGCTGATATGCCGGCTGCATGAAAGAAAAATGATTATCAACTTATCTATCAGCTAATAGCGTTAATATGAAATAATTAAAAACAGCCGCTTACTTAATAAAGATATGGCAAAATGCTGCTATCGTGTATTGTGAACGGTTTATAAAAAAATAACGATTATATAATTTAACAGAAAGTAATAAGTAAAAAAACTAGATAACCCTGAATGCAGAAGAATGTATGGGGCTATTTTATTTACAAAGCCTGCATACAACATCAGCAATAAAAAATAAATCTATTTTCATTTTGACAACATTAATTTGCTTAATTTGCTTTTAGCCAATATCTACTGGTAATTTCAAATGACTACAATTCAGGACTATTTATCAAACTAAATTTTGGTACCGCTTTGCTCCTAAACTTACTTGTTCTTTTCCTGACAATTCAATAAAAACAAAGAAATGAGAAGTAGGAAAAACACCTTAACTAAACTTAGAACATTTTGGAAGCAGATAGGGCCAGGCCTTGTTACAGGAGCCAGTGATGATGACCCATCCGGAATTGCGACCTATTCACAGGCTGGTGCGGCATATGGGCTATCAACACTATGGACTTCCATTGTTGCTTTTCCTTTGATGGCTGCAATTCAACAAATGTGTGCAAGAATTGGATTGGTAACTTCACAAGGGTTGACAGGTACACTCAAGAAACATTATCCAAGACCCATTTTATATATCATGTTATTGTTTAGTTTTCCTGCCATTGTTATGAATATTGGTGCAGATATCGCAGGAATGGGTGCTGTTGGCAATTTACTATTCCCTAAAATAGATGCTGGCTTTTTCAGTGTCTTTTTTACCATTTTATTATTGGGGCTCATTATCTATTTGCCTTATCAGAAAATAGCTTCCGTTTTGAAATATATTTGTATTGTAATGTTGGTTTACTTCTTTGTCCCTTTTTTATACAAGCAAAATTTTATTGAAATATTGAAGGCTACATTTATTCCAACAATAAAATTCGACAAGAACTTCATTGCTATTATTGTTGGGATATTAGGAACTACTATTTCTCCTTATCTTTTTTTTTGGCAGGCGTCCGTAGAAGTTGAAGAAATGAAGAACAGGAAAAGGCATCTTGTAGTTAACAAAAAAATGGTACATGCTATGAATCAAGATGTAGATTTCGGCATGGCTGTTTCAGGTTTTGTTATGTATTTTATTATTCTTACTACAGGTACAGTATTGTTTCACGAAGGAGTTCACCAAATAGATACCGTTGAACAAGCGGCTATGGCATTGAAGCCTTTAGCTGGTAACTTAGCCTACCTTCTCTTTGCCATTGGAGTTATTGGTACCGGTCTGATTGCAATACCAGTATTAAGTGGCTCCTTATCATACATTTTCACCGAAACATTTGGTTGGGAGCAGGGGCTTGACAAAAAATTCCATGAAGCAAAGGGATTTTATATAATAATAGCTATTTCTTTACTACTTGGACTGGCAATGAATTACATAGGCATTTCGCCTATACAGGCCCTGACTTACACAGCAATACTTTATGGCATAACAGCACCAGTATTGATAGCAATAATTCTTCACATTTCAAATAATAAAAAGATCATGGGAGAATTTGTAAATAGCAAAACAATAAATATTCTTGGTTTCACTGCATTATCTATTATGACAATTGCCGCTGGATTATTAATTTACCTGCAATTAAAATGACATCAAGCGCATAACATCTCCTCAATTTGTGCGGAAGTACATACTACTGCAAGCAGATCACTTCTACGCTTCTTCAGTTCCGGTTTTACGATTACTATTCCGCATGCATGCCACGCTGGATAGTGCCGCAAGCTATGCTTTGGTAATTACGTTAAAAGATGGTTTGATCGGCTAACAAACCATGAAGCAAAAAATAAAACTTTAGGCGACTCAGCTGAAGGATTCATCTGGAAATCTCGTCTATCCAAAAAATATTATAAGAGTAATTATTGCCTACTCAACCTACAGAACAGGTAAATTGATGCTTGTTTCTGATACTTAACAGCCGAAGATGGAACTGGAGGAAGTTGGTATATATTATACGTGAGCAATCAGCAATGGTAAGCCACTCAACCCTGCATCTGAATGCTTCTTTGTGATTGGCAAAAACTTCAATAAAAACATTTCTATTTTTTATCAGCCCCGTTTTTAAAACAATACTTTTTATTAATAAAAAATCAGGCAATCAAATATGTATCCTTTACACGTAAGATTAATTTGCTCAAAATTATTCATTACCATTGTATTTCGATTACAAAAATATTTCCATTATGAACAAAACAGACTATCTCGCAGACCTCCACAAAGTGGGCCTCTCCGATATTGAACAGGTGGGAGGAAAAAATGCATCTCTTGGTGAAATGCTCCAGAATCTTACCCATCTTGGAATACAAATTCCCGGCGGATTTGTAATTACGGTGGCAGCTTATCGTGAGTTTATCCGCTTCAACAATCTCGACGACGAAATACATTCCATCATCAACGGAATAAAATTAGATGATATTGAATCACTGCGTCGCGGTGGTTTGCAAGCAAGACAATTGCTTAAAAACGCAAGATTCCCTAAAGAGCTAAGCGAAGCTATCATCAATAAATATTATGAACTCAGCAAACAGTACGACCAGGATGTAACGGATGTGGCCGTGCGTTCTTCCGCCACAGCAGAAGACTTACCCGATGCTTCCTTCGCAGGCCAGCAGGAAACTTACCTGAATGTACGTGGACCAGCATCGCTCATGAATGCAGTGCGTAACTGTTTTGCCTCCATCTTTACCGACCGGGCCATTAGCTATCGGCAGAGTTTTGGTTACGACCATTTCAGCATCGGACTTTCCGTGTGTGTACAAAAGATGGTGCGCAGCGATTTGGGTGCATCAGGTGTTGCATTTTCACTGGATACAGAAAGCGGTTTCAAAGATGTGGTGGTCATCAATGCATCTTTTGGTTTGGGAGAAATGATTGTACAGGGTTCTGTTTCGCCCGACGAATACATTGTTTTCAAGCCAGCATTAAAAAAAGGTTTCAATAGTATCATTGAAAAAAAACTGGGGAAAAAAGACAAGATGATGGTATACGGTGACAACCCCGATGAAAGGGTGCAAATCATTCCCGTTGAAAAACCATTGCAGCAACGGCTCTGCCTGAAAGATGAAACCATTATAAAACTGGCTTCATGGGTTAGCAAGATTGAAGATTATTACAGCGATAAAAAAGGCCACTGGTGCCCAATGGATGTAGAGTGGGCGCTGGATGGATTGAGCAAAGAATTATTTATTGTGCAGGCAAGGCCGGAAACAATCCATTCTAGAAAAGATGTGTCTAAGATTACGGAGTACATCATGGAAGACACTTCGCCACGCAAAACTTTGTTCAAAGGCATTGCTGTAGGTGATAAAATTGGTTCTGGCAAAGTGTCCATTCTTTTTTCATTGGATAAACGCATCTCCGAAGGACACGAATTCCAGGCAGGTGATGTGCTTGTAACGGATATGACTGACCCTGACTGGGAACCTATCATGAAAAAAGCTTCCGCGATCATCACTAACAAAGGGGGCCGTACCTGTCATGCGGCTATTGTTGCCCGTGAGTTAGGTGTACCTGCGATAGTTGGTTGCGGTGTAGCCACAGAAATCCTGAGTGATGGCCAACTTGTTACTGCTTCCTGCTGCGAAGGTGATGAAGGCATTGTATATGAAGGCAATGTGCCGTTCACAAAAGTGGAAACAGATTTGAAAGATTTACCTAAGGTGAAAACACCCATTATGCTAAATGTGGCTTCACCCAACCTGGCATTCCGTTTTTCCCATCTGCCCAATGCAGGTGTAGGTTTAGCAAGAGAAGAATTTATCATCAACAACTACATACAAGTGCATCCGCTTGCACTTATGCAACATAAAAACCTTGATGATGCAGAATTAAGCGCCACTATCAAAAAGATGATAATGGGCTTTGCGGATGAAGAAGATTTTTTTATACAAAAGCTGAGTTACGGTATTGCGAAAATCGCAGCTTCGTTTTATCCCAATAAAGTGATTGTACGTTTCAGCGATTTCAAAAGCAACGAATACTTTAATCTACTTGGTGGAAAATATTTTGAACCGCATGAAGAAAATCCTATGATTGGCTGGCGAGGGGCATCAAGATATTATTCTGAAAAATACAAACCCGCCTTTGGCCTGGAATGCAAAGCCATAAGAAAAGTAAGGGAAGAGATGGGGCTTGATAATGTGGTGGTGATGATTCCTTTTTGCAGAACGGTGGAAGAGCTACTGAAAGTGCATGAAGTGATGAAAGAATACGGGATGGAGAGAGGAAAAAATGGACTTGAACTTTTTCTGATGGCAGAGCTGCCCAGCAACATCATCATGGCCGAAGAATTTGCTGACCATATCGACGGCTTTTCTATCGGCTCCAACGATCTAACGCAGCTAACACTAGGCCTCGACAGGGATTCTTCCCTCGTAGCACACCTCTACGACGAACGGAACCCTGCTGTAAAGCGCCTGCTGAAGATGCTGATAGACACAGCTAAAAGGAAGAAAGTAAAAGTGGGTATCTGCGGCCAGGGTCCCAGCGATTTCCCAGACTTTGCACAGTTCCTTGTTGAGCTTGGCATAGACAGTATTTCTGTTACACCCGACTCCGTTATCAAAACAGTGAAGGCCATCGCGGCAGTAGAGAAGCAGTTGGGATAGTTCATTTGTAAATTATTTTTTAATACCCCGGTTATCAAGCCGGGGTGTTTTTGCTATTCTAAACACCTTATTACTTCGATTCTTTGGCAAACCCCTTACCGATTTCAATCAGCTTATGTTCAACGCAGGAGATTGTCGTAAGTTTCCCTTTGGTAGTTACATCAAAAGTTCGTTCCTTTATCCGCATCGGTAAAACATACTAATAAAAATCCCACCTGAATAAATGCAAGACGGCCGGGGGAAATTATTAAATAGAAATTTTTCAGTAAAAAAACACAAAAAATGTGGTGGCAGTATTTATTAGTTTTTGCAGGTGCTTTATTATTTGATATAGTGCCTTTCCCTTTTCTACCAGCGTTCACAATTATGTTATTTTTCCAGTTAATTTTTAACCTGAATGTTTGGGCAGTAATAATAGTGGGGGTTGTTGGCTCAGTTTTAGGCAGATATATTCTTCTACTATATTCGCCATTAATAGCTAATAAGTACTTAAAAGTTTCGAAGAATGAAGACATTCAGTTCCTTGGAGGAAAAATGAAAGAGAACAAATGGAAAGGTCAATTGGTTATACTTGCTTATTCATTATTACCCCTACCAACCACACCCCTTTTCTTAATGGCAGGCATTTCAAAATTAAACGCCATTTATATTATACCGGCCTTCCTCGTTGGAAAATTTACTAGTGATACTGTTGCATTACATGCTGGAAAGTTTGCCTCAGAAAATGCCCAAAATTTAATTGATGACGCATCATCCTGGAAATCTATCGCAAGCTTTGTATTATCCATTTTCCTTCTCTTTTGTCTTCTATTCATAGACTGGCGTATTTTGATTCAAAAAAAGAAATTAGCGTTGAATTTTAAAATATGGAAGTAGATGGATGTATTTTATAGCCAACAGTAAAGTGATTTGATTAATAAATACAAATAATTACTGATGTGGGTCATTAATGCAGCTATACATTTTGTTGCTACTTGTACCGATGTTTTTGAACATTAACAGAAAGAAAACTAAAAAAGTTTGTCTGCTAAAAAAAGCTTCATACCTTTGCCATGTTAAAATTAAAAAAAATGTTCAATCAACTACATCATCATCTTCATACTTGCACTCAAGCGAGCTGAAAATGATATGATGTAAATCAAAATATCTAATCCCGTTTGAGTAAATCAAACGGGATTTTGCTTTCTATAATTTTCCGGATTCAGATTTACTCAAACATTAAATCAAAATAAATGAGTAAACTGAAAATCGCCATTCAAAAAAATGGCAGACTAAGCGAAAAATCCATTAAGCTGCTGGAAGAATGTGGCATTAAGTTGCCTAACGGCGGTGGAAAGCTAATTACCGAATCAACAAATTTCCCTATCGAAATTCTATTTCTCCGGGATGACGACATTCCGCAATATGTAGAACAAGCTGTTGCTGATATTGGCATTATTGGCGAGAATGTATTCATGGAAAGCCGGAAAAATATCCGCATTGTTGAAAAACTGGGCTTTTCGGCTTGCCGTTTAAGTTTAGCCGTTCCTAAAGAAATAAACTATAGCGGCCTGGGTTTTTTTAACAATAAAAAGATCGCTACTTCTTACCCAAACATTCTATCAGATTACTTCCTGAAAAATAACATCAACGTAACCATCGAAGTTATTTCGGGCAGTGTTGAAATTTCCCCTGGCATTGGTTTAGCGGATGGCATCTGTGATATTGTAAGCAGCGGAAGCACACTATTGTCCAACGGATTAAAAGAAGTGGAAAAAGTATTAAACAGCCAGGCAGTATTGGTTTCTTCTAGAAACCTGGAGGCTGGCAAACAACTAATTTTAGAAAAGTTGTTGTTCCGAATCCGTTCCGTTCAAAAAGCCAAAGAGAACAAATATATACTGCTCAATGCGCCCAACGACAAGTTAGATAAAATAAAAACGATCCTTCCGGGAATGAACAGTCCAACGATCCTGCCTTTAGCTAAAATTGGCTGGAGCAGCCTGCACTCAGTTATAGGTGAAGATAAATTTTGGGACATTATACACGAACTCAAAGAAGCAGGAGCAGAAGGAATTTTAGTTGTACCGATAGAAAAAATGATTCTTTAAAGAAAAAAAACAATGAAAACAATCATCAATCCCCTTTACTCAGAATGGGGAACTCTTTGCAAAAGACCTGTTTTACCTTCCGCCGATTTGGAAGAAAAGGTTATAAATATTATCAGTCGTGTGCAGTTTGAAGGAGACAAAGCTCTTAAAGAATTTGCATGGCAGTTCGATAAAGTAAATCTAACCAACCTAAAGGTATCAACTTTAGAAATTGAGACAGCAACGGAACTGGTATCCACAGAACTAAAAGAAGCGATTTCGGTGGCAGCAAACAACATTCGCAGTTTTCACTTCTCACAAAAAAATACTGAAACACCGATAGAAACGATGCAGGGAGTTACCTGCTGGCGAAAAAGCGTAGCTATTGAGCAGATCGGATTGTATATTCCCGGAGGTTCAGCTCCCCTGTTCTCTACAATTCTGATGCTTGCCATTCCTGCTCAAATTGCAAATTGCAAAACGATTGTTTTATGCACGCCGTCCGATAAAAACGGGAATATAAATCCTGCTGTTTTATACACAGCTTCTTTTTTGGGTATAACCGAAATCTATAAAGTGGGTGGAGCGCATGCCATTGCTGCAATGGCCTATGGCACAGAAAGCATTCCTAAAGTGGATAAAATTTTCGGTCCGGGAAACCAATTTGTTACCAAAGCAAAAGAATTGGTTCAAAAAAATGGCATAGCCATTGATTTACCTGCCGGACCAAGCGAGGTGCTGGTTATTGCAGATAAAAATGCAGACGCTGAATTTGTAGCTTCCGATCTGCTATCACAGGCAGAACATGGTACAGACAGCCAGGTGGTTTTACTAACAGATAATACTACATTGGTTGAAAACGTAAAAGTTGCCCTGGAAAAACAAATTAAAACATTGCCAAGAGCTGGGATAGCGCTACAAGCATTGCAGAATAGTTTTTCAGTAGTTCTCAATTCACTAGACGACTGTATTAATTTCAGCAATTTTTACGCACCCGAACATTTGATTTTAGCCATTGAAGACACAGAAAAATACGCGGAAAAAATAAAACAGGCAGGCTCTGTTTTTCTTGGATATTATTCCTGCGAAAGCGCGGGTGATTATGCAAGTGGAACCAATCACACGTTACCTACCAATGGCTATGCCCGTAGCTACAGTGGTGTTTCTTTAGATAGCTTCTTTAAAAAAATAACCTTTCAAAAAATTACTAAAGAAGGACTGCAAAATATCGGAAAAACCATCGAGGTAATGGCAGAAGCTGAACAATTATCCGCTCATAAAAATGCAGTTTCCATCCGTTTAAAAAAGATAAAAGATGAACAATAATATTGAGCAACTTGTAAGAAATAACATTCGAGACCTTGCGCCCTATTCCAGTGCAAGGGAAGATTATTCCGGCACAGACGGAATCTTTTTGGATGCCAACGAAAATCCTTTTGGAATATATAATCGATATCCTGATCCGTATCAAAACAAACTAAAACAACGGTTGGCTGAATTAAAAGGTATTAATCAAAGTCAGATTTTTTTGGGGAATGGAAGCGATGAAATCATTGATTTGACCTATCGCATTTTTTGCGAACCCGGTAAAGACAAAGCGTTAACCTTTATACCAACTTACGGTATGTATGAAGTATCAGCCAATATCAATTTAGTGGAATTGATAAAACTCGCCCTGAACAAAGATTTTCAAATTGACAGGAAAAGATTACAACCGTTACTTTGCGACGAAACCATAAAACTTATTTTCATTTGTTCGCCTAATAATCCTACAGGAAACCTGATCAATACGGAAGATATTGAATTCATCCTCCAGAATTTTAATGGAATTGTGGTGATAGACGAAGCTTACATTGATTTTTGCCCGCAGGCTTCTTTCATTAAACAACTTAACACTTATCCGAACTTAATTGTCTGTCAAACACTTAGTAAAGCGTGGGGATTGGCAGGTATAAGGTTAGGCATTGCCTGCATGAACGAAAACATTTTGCCTTATTACAACAAAGTAAAACCACCTTACAACATTAGTTCAGTTAATCAAAATACTGCAGTAGATGTATTAAGCAATGAAAAGGAGTATCGCGAAAAAGTAAAGCTGATTTTAACGGAGAAAGAAAAGCTATCGAAGGAACTTCTACAGCTACCAATGGTAATAAAAATATATCCTTCCGATGCCAATTTTATTTTGCTGGAAGTGGAAGATGCAAATGATCTATACAAAAGGCTGGTAGAAAAAAAAATAATTATCAGAAACCGTAACTCAGTTGTAAAAAACTGTATCAGGATTACTATAGGAACAAAAGAAGAAAATCAGAAATTATTAAATGCTATAAAAGAAATAAACAATGGCTAAAAAAGTATTACTTATAGACAGAGATGGTACAATCATCAAAGAACCCGAAGATTTTCAAATAGACAGTTTTGAGAAACTGGAATTTCTTCCAAATGTGATCAGTAGCCTTTCACGCATAGCGACGGAATTAAATTATGAATTAGTAATGGTAAGTAACCAGGACGGGTTGGGAACGGATTCATTTCCGGAAGAACACTTCTACCCTGTTCAGAATTTCATCCTTGATACGTTGAAAAATGAAGGGGTAGCCTTTAATGATATTATCATTGACGAATCATTTGAGCACGAAATGAAACCAACCCGAAAGCCGGGAACAGAATTATTGGCTAAATATATTTATGGGAACTACGATTTGGAAAACTCTTTTGTTATCGGGGACAGAAAAACCGATGTACAGTTGGCTGAAAACTTAGGTGCAAAATCTATATTCATAAACGAAGACAAATCAGTAAACGCATCACTTACCACAACTAACTGGAACGAAATTTACTTGCACCTGAAATCAATTCCAAGAACAGGAAAAGTTAACAGAAAAACGCTGGAAACAGACATTAGTGTAGAGGTGAATCTGGATGGTAGTGGACAATCTTCTATTGAAACGGGATTACCGTTTTTTGACCATATGCTTCAACAGATTTCGAAACACGGAAATATAGATATGATGATCAAAGTAAAAGGCGACTTGCAAATTGATGAGCACCACACTTTGGAAGACACTGCCATCGCTTTGGGCGATGCTTTTTTACAAGCTTTAGAAAACAAAAAAGCCATTGAGCGTTACGGCTTTCTCTTGCCTATGGACGATTGTTTGGCACAGGTGGCATTGGACTTTGGTGGTCGCCCTTGGCTGGTTTGGGATGTAGCCTTTAAAAGAGAAAAAATAGGCGACGTACCCACAGAACTATTTTTTCATTTTTTTAAATCCTTTAGTGACCAGGCACGCTGTAATCTGAACATCAAAGCTGAAGGAGAAAATGAACACCATAAAATAGAAGCGGTTTTTAAAGCCTTTGCAAAATCAATAAAAATGGCAGTTGCCAAAACAGGGAATTATAACATACCTAGTACAAAAGGAATACTATGATTGCAATATTAAAATACAATGCCGGCAATGTGGCATCAGTTGAAAATGCCATTAACAAGTTGGGTTACCAAACGGTGGCTACCAATGATCCCTCAATTCTCAAATCTGCTGAAAAGGTTATTTTCCCTGGCGTTGGAGAAGCAAGCTCTGCCATGAACTACCTTAGGGAAAATGGATTAGATGAAGTGATCAAATCTCTCACGCAACCTGTGTTGGGCATCTGCCTTGGAATGCAGCTACTTTGCCAATATTCTGAAGAAGGCGATACAAAAGGATTGGGCATTTTTAAAACCAATGTATTAAAATTTCCTCCCAACCACATTGTGCCGCATATCGGTTGGAACAATTTTACATCAGTGAAGGGAAAATTGTTTGAAAATAGTCAACCTCAAAGCGATTGCTATTTTGTTCACAGTTACTATGCCGGAATCTGTGAAGAAACTGTTGCTGTAACTGATTATATCCTTCCTTTTAGTGCGGCTTTGCAGAAAGATAATTTCTACGCAACTCAATTTCACCCCGAAAAATCTGCAAAAAACGGATTGCAAATTTTACAAAAATTTTTAAGCTTATGAGAATTATTCCTGCAATAGATATTATAGATGGAAAATGTGTGCGTCTCACGAAAGGAGATTATGCATCCCAAAAAATATACAACGAAAATCCGATGGAAGCCGCACTGATCTTTGAAGATTATGGACTGAAGTTCTTACACCTGGTAGATTTGGATGGAGCAAAAGCCAGGAAAATTGTTAATTATAAAACACTTGAGACGTTGGCATCCAAAACAAATTTAACTATTGATTTTGGAGGAGGCATTAATTCTGAAGAAGATATAAAAATAGCTTTCGAATTGGGAGCGAAACAAATTACCTTGGGAAGTATTGCTGCTCAAAATCCGGCTTTGATGTTGGAAATGCTGGAAAAATATGGGGCAGATACGATCATCTTAGGAGCAGATTGCAAAAACAGGAAAATTGCAACCAACGGCTGGCTAAAAAGTAGCGGCCATGATATCATTTACTTCGTAAAGGAATATGAAAAACGCGGAGTAAAGTACAGCATCGTTACGGATATCGACAAAGATGGCATGTTGAACGGTCCATCATTTGACCTCTATACCGAAATTCTTTCCCAAACAAAAATCAGGCTGATAGCAAGCGGTGGAATTACCAGCATGCAAGACGTTATACGATTAAGAGAATCAGGCTGTGAAGCGGCCATTATCGGAAAAGCTATTTATGAAGGAACAATCAACCTTAAAGAATTAAGTGATTTATGCTAAAGAAAAGAATTATACCGTGTTTGGATATTAAAGACGGCAGAACCGTAAAAGGAATCAATTTTGAAGACATCATAGATGCTGGAGATCCTGTAGAACTGGCTCAACGCTATGTAGAAGAAGGTGCAGATGAATTGGTATTTCTTGATATAACAGCCACGCTCGAAAATCGAAAAACACTAACCAGGTTAATAACCCGCATCGCAACCGTAATTAATATTCCTTTTACTGTAGGAGGCGGGATAAAAAGTCTGGAAGATGCAAAAGCAATTGTTAACTCGGGAGCCGATAAAATAAGTATAAATTCTTCTGCTATTTTAGAACCAAATCTGATTTCAGAAATTGCCAGATCATTCGGAACCCAATCCGTTATTTTGGCGATTGATACAAAATTTACAGGTAACGATTGGATGGTCTTTAGAAACGGCGGCAAAATTGCAACCAACTTTAAAGCTATAGAATGGGCAAAAAAAGGGACCACTTTGGGAGCTGGAGAAATATTATTGACTTCAATGAACAATGACGGAACAAAAAACGGATTTGCTTTAGATATTACCCGTGAGATTTCCCAAGAGGTTTCCGTTCCCGTTATCGCTTCAGGTGGTGCCGGTACGAAAGAACATTTTGCAGATATTTTTACACAAACGAAAGCAACCGGAGCATTAGCTGCAAGTGTTTTTCACTTCGGTGAAATTCCTATACCGGAATTAAAACAATTTTTACAAACAAAAAAAATACCTGTTAGAATATGATCCCTGATTTTAATAAAGCAAATGGGCTGGTTCCCGTAGTTATACAAGATGCCGTTAGCATGCAGGTTCTGATGCTTGGCTATATGAATGAAGATGCCTACCAAAAAACAATTTTGGAGCAAAAAGTTACTTTCTTTAGCAGAAGCAAAAAAAGGCTGTGGACCAAAGGAGAAACGTCCGGCAATTTTCTGTGGGTTGATCACATCTCTTTGGATTGTGATAACGACACTTTGCTGATATTGGCAAATACCGGGGGACCAACTTGTCATACCGGTTCTGTTTCGTGCTTCAATACTCAAACTTCAAAAGGATTTTTGTACCGATTAGAACAAACCATACATCAACGGATTGAAAATGATGTAACAACTTCCTACACCAACAAACTATACAAAAGAGGCATTAATAAGGTGGCCCAAAAAGTAGGTGAAGAGGCTATAGAGTTAGTAATTGAAGCCAAAGATAACAATGCCGATCTATTCAAAAACGAAGCAGCCGATCTTTTGTATCATTTCCTAATCCTGTTAAAAGCAAAAGGAGTTAGGTTGACAGAAATAGAGCAGGTATTAATGAGCAGGGAGAAATAAATTCCCTTCTGCTAATATTGCATTGCCAAAATTGAAGCTGAAAGCACCAGCACAAATCCTAACTCGCTTCATTTTCGGCTTTTTGATTTCTAATCAACCCGCAAACTAAACACGAGCATTCTACAATTTTTACTTTGGTGGTTACATCAAAAGTTCTTTTCTTTATTGGTATTAGCACCGGGCAGATACAGCAGCAAAAACCCAATCTTCCAATAATTCGCGAACGTAAGTAAAAAACAAAAAGGAAGACTCATCGAAAATGGAGCTAAAATAAATAAGCAAAATTTAAATAAAGGCAACTAACATAGTTTAATCATTTACTAACTTAATTGAAAGTAAAAATATACATACCGCATCCGGCTTTACAGGATTATGTATTGAATTTATCAACGGTGGAAGCCTTACTACCGGAAGGAGTTAATGAAGTGGTAACACCTTACCCCGCAACTCCATTTCAATCGCTATTTTTCTATTGCGACAATCCGGTTTCCATGAGCCGGTCAGGTACGGGAAATTTTGACCCTCAACCCTATATTGTATTAACAGGCCCTCAGTATTCCAGGGTAAATGTAAAAGTAAATAGCTATCTAAAGGCGATACGTGTAGATTTTCTACCAGGAGGCATGTTTAGAATGCTTGGCATACCAATGAATGAACTATTTGATGGCGGTTTTGATGCACTGGATTTTTTTGGAGCAAAAATGAAGACGCTCATGGAAGAATTACAGAATATCTTAAATCTGGAAGATGGCAAAAACATCGTAGAAAAATTTCTATTGCAACAGTCAACCAGCCTTAAACAAATATTGCCTTTTGATTATGCAATTCGAATATTGCTAAATAATGACGGCAATATATCCATAGATAAATTAGCCTCGCTTTCTTGCCTGAGCATGAAACAATTTGAAAGACAATGCAAGGAAAAAATAGGCATGAATCCGAAGATGTATGCCCGGATCTTAAGATTTTCAAAAGCATACAGGCTTCATGAAAACTCTCCAAAACTTAGTTGGACAAAAATAGCTTACGAAGCCGGATTCTACGACCAAATGCACATGATCAGAGATTTCAAAATCTTTGCCGGAGTAAATCCTTCTGTGATTGAACAACAACTGCTTTCTACCCCGCTGCGGATGCAAAGGGACCTACGATTTTAAATTGTCGATTTTGTACTATGTTCACCGTACATGTTCAACATAAATTTGTTGAAAAAATCATGACAAAACAATCGATAGCAAATAAAATCAAAATCAGTTTTCGTATTACGATAACAATCCTGATGCTTTGCAATTATGCCGATGCGCAGGATACTACAAAACCTGCAACCGTGGTTTCTATTCTCGAAGAATTAAACGGGTTCACTCAAACATTGTATTATAGCCACGGCTATAAAGAAAGGGCTAAAGATATTGCCTTGTTTATGGAGCATGCAGGTAATTTTTTTCAAGAAGAGATAGGATTTACACCTAAAACAGAACTGTACATTCTCGGTCCGAAAGATTGGAAAGATTTCGCTGCAAAACCATTGCGTGATGTGTATGGATTTCCACACAATATTGACAATGTACGCCTGGCAATTGCTGCAGAAGACAATGACTATTGGCGCAGCTTTTTACCAAATGTGCACCAATTACCATTATCCATTGCAACGCAGGTTAAAAAAGCCTATGGTAAACCAGACGAATCTTACTACATGATGCCGTTTTTTGATCTACTTGCACTACACGAAATGGGACATTCTTATACTGCACAGGCCGGGCTTAAAATTCATCGGAACTGGATGGGCGAATTGTTTGTAAACATCATGTTGCATACTTACATTGCCGAAAAAAAAGTGGAACTTTTACCCGCCCTTGAAACATTTCCCAATATGGTGGTAGCCGGCGGCACAGCAGAATATAAATTTACAAGCCTGGAAGATTTTGAAAAATTGTATGCTAGCATGGGTATGGGGCCAAATAATTATGGTTGGTACCAATGTAAATTACATTCAGCCGCTAAAGACATTTATAATGCAGGTGGAAAAAATGTGCTTATAGCATTATGGAAGGCGTTGAAAAAACACCAGGAAGAAATGTCGGATGAACAATTTGTTAAAATGCTTAGTAAGGAAGTACATATTTCTGTTGCTAATGTTTATTTACAGTGGAAAAATTGAAAAGTACTATACCTATTATTAACAGGTACTATGGTTAGTGGGAAACCAATCAATAGTATGTTATTGCTCCGGTTTGCACGAACACCAAACAGCAAAACAATGTTTTTATCGATAATCATCCTCAGGTAAGGCTTCACAATCTTTATTCAACATTTTATGTAACTTCAACATCAAATCAATAAGGACTTAACGAACCAGGCCTGGTCAGCATTGATGTCGTACCTGTGACAATGCACGTATTTTAAAAGAACAAAATTTAACAGTATTAAAATACTTACTATGCAAAGACGAAACTTCTTAATTAAATCTGGCTTACTGGCAAGTGTGGGTCTAATATCAAAAATTGCCCTGAGCAGTCCCGGAACCATACTTGATACAGATGAATTAAAACCAGTTTTACTACCCCCATTACCAGCATTAGAGCATAATGGAGGATTAAACATTCGAACATGGGTTCGTTCTGAAATGACCGGCGGAGTATATTCAAGCGTTGAAACAGCAGTAGCTCCGAAGACTATGGGACCTCCACCTCATTATCATAAAGAATTAGACGAACTAATGCTTGTTCTTGAGGGAACAGCCAGTGTATTAATAGGAAATGATATTGTTGAAGTAAAAGCTGGTGGCTGGCATTTGCGTCCACGATTAATTCAACATACTTTTTGGAACAGTGGTGATTCCTCCTTACGTTTTATTGATATGTATTTTAATCAACCTTTTGAACAATACCTTGAGAGAATCTTCTTTGAGTTGACAGAAAAAAATGGTTTTGCTGAGGGATCTGAAGCTAAGATCAAGGAATTAAATTCTTTAAATAATAAATTTGGTGTTGTTTTTTCTGAAACTTCATTCAAGAAATTTGATGACATAAAAAAACAATTTGGCCTAAAATAAAGAAATAATCCTTTTAATATAATTGTCTCATTATACAAGCCCTTATAAACCGGATACAAAAAATATTTTCGGTTAATGTATCAACACGAAAGAATTACACAACCAGCTACATAAATTACTTAACCCGCTGAAATAACATCTAACGAAGGTTAAAGAAGTGAACCTACATTCCGAAAGCCGGGAAGAAATACAGGAATATCGGTCAACAATAAAAAACTACTTAGAATGAACCTGAAAGATTTGCATAAAGAAGATAAGCCTCTCCAAACAAAAAAAATATTTACGGCAGTTGAAGCTGTCATATCCATACAGCTTAAGTTGGGGGGCTTGTTAAAAGAGCATATTACCAATGTACCTGCTTTGTTGATTTGTGTAAACGGCCATGTAGTTTTTGAAAATGAACAAGGAACAAAAGTTGTGTTGTTACCCGGCGACTATTTGAACATTGAGGCTAGTGTAAAACACTGGGTAACTGCCTATGAAGACAGTGATCTTATTTTGATAAAATAATTTTTCGCATATTATCTTAGTGAATATTCATTGTAAAAATATAGTTCCGCCTGCTACTAATATGACTCATGTGGGCAAAAATCAAATTTAATTATTTAAAAAGTAATGAAATTACATCAATAAGCGTCGTCGCCGGGCGGAACTTGCAGCACACGACAACTTTGCTCGATTGCAGCAACGCTACTGAAAATTTAAATTGAGTTTGCATGTATTCATTAATCAAAATAAAATGTCCTGATCTTCAATTGATATGCCGTTTTAGTCAATTCATAGCAAATAGATAACAGATCAGCAGCATCAATATTTTCAGATCCCCGCGGGGAGATTATCTTCAACCAAAATTAAATCAATGGAAAATTTTAATATTAAATACTGTATTATTTTATTGGGATTTATCGCAATTGCAACCGGCTTCCGGCAATCAAACGAAATGTGTTCAAAAAACTATGTACGATGTGACTTCCATTTTTCTGATACTTTGCAAAAAGATACAATAATTAGAATAGATGCAAAACCTAACGCCGGATTTAACTATGCGTACTATGTATTTATTCCTTCAGGCACTTTACTTAATAGCCGACATTTTTTATTAGTAGAGGCAAATAACACGGGAGTTAATGACACTATTGAATTTCACGATCAACAGGCGAAACTGCAGGCTTTAAAAAACTCGTCTGGGAGCAGTGTTTCAAAGCGGCTTAAAATGCCTTTCCTGGTTCCCGTATTTCCAAGAAGTGAAAAAGACTGGCAGGTATATACGCATGCGCTTGATAGAGATGCAATGTTAATTAAATCGGGGGAAACCAAACGTATTGACTTGCAGCTAATAGCAATGATTGAAGATGCTAACACAACTTTATCATCTCTTCATATTTCACTTGAGAAAAAAATTTGTATTAACGGCTTTTCTGCATCAGGAACTTTCGCAAACAGATTTACTTTGATTCATCCCGAAATTGTTGCTGCTGTAGCTTGTGGAGGAATAAATGCAATATCCATTCTCCCCGTTAGTTCTATTGATGATTCCAGGCTTAATTACCCCATAGGTACAAATGATTTTAAAGCAATTTTTGGTACCAACCCAAATCTTGAAGCGTATAAAAAAATACCGCAATTTATTTACATGGGTGGCCTGGATAGCAATGATGCGGTTTTATTTGATGACGCATATAGCGAAGAAGAACGACAAATAATATTCAAGGTTCTTGGTAAAAAAATGTTCCCCGACAGGTGGGGAAAGTGTGAATCGATCTATTCGTCAAACGGTATTAATGCTACTTATAAACTTTATCCCGATATTGGACACGCAACAAATCGAACAATGAATTCGGAAATTGCTGATTTCTTTAAAAAAAATATTAAGCAGTAATATAAAACAAAGGCCCTTACAACCTTTCGCTGAAATCAGATGCGTTTACCAACCCGAAAATTCTTGATCAATTGTGGGCACCTGAACCCTGGCATCAAAAACAAAATTTATAAATTTAAAAGTGGATGAACGAAGATTATGTGTGATGGTAAACCCGGCTGGATGCTCTATGACATAAAACTACCTGGAAAATCTGTTGTCGCATTATCCCAAAAATGATTGTAATTTTTTAAAATATCCGAAATAGCCAAAATACGTATTAAGAAACCAACGTTGATGTTCTTATGAATCAATCAATTAGGCAAAACTACCTGACACTGCCTACTACTTTATTAAAGCTTTTCCTGAAATATTTTTGATTTGCTGTGATTTTTTTTAAATAAGTTACACTAATTGAGTAACCAGAAAATTTTAAAGCGAAATCTTAGTGGACAAACAAGATGTATTTATAAAATCAATTCAGGAAAATGAAAAATTAATTCACAAAGTTGCTTCTTTCTATACAGATTGTAAAGACGACCGGGACGATTTAGTTCAAGATATTATCTATAACCTTTGGAAATCTTTTGAATCATTTAAGCACAACTCAAGCCTGAGTACCTGGATGTATCGAATAGCAATGAATGTTGCCATTTTTAATCTAAAAAAAACTAAAAGAAAAGTTCCTACAGTACCAATTGCCCTGAATATTCTAGATTTTCCCGAATCAGATTCTAATGAGTTCGAAGAAAAGCTTCAAACACTGCAAAAACATATTAAAGAATTAAACCTTTTAGAAAAAGGAATAGTGATGCTCTATTTAGAAAGTAAAAGCCACGAAGAAATTGCAGAGATAATTGGCATTTCAAAAACCAATGTCGGAACAAAATTATCCAGAATTAAAGATAAATTAAGAAAGGTAATTCTTCAATAAAAAGAAATTTAAATTTTAAAATAATGGAATTAGACGATTTGAAAAATAATTGGGAATCAGCAAATAACCAGATAACTAACCAAAATATATTAACGCCAAAATCTATTAATGAAATGATACAAAGGAAATATCAATCTAAAATTAAAAAAATAAAATATCCGGAATTAATTGGCGCTGTAATATGCTTTATTGGATTAAACTTTATCGGGTTTAATTTTAATAAATTAGATACACTTTTTTTACAGATAATTGGGGTTTTAGCTATTTTACTATTAACGATAATGCCTGTACTAAGTTTCTTAAGTTTGAAAACATTTAATTCAGCAAATGATTTTGACAAACCGTATGTAGACATAATTAGAGAATTCGCAAATCAAAAATTAAAATTCCTGAAATACCAAAAAATAAACGCTTTTTTAAGTTACTTGCTATTAGTAACAGTAATTGTTTTATTGCCAAAATTCTTTTATGGAAGCGATGTAACAATCAATAAATCATTTTGGATATTTGCATTTTCACTTGGTTATATTTTCTTACTATTCTTCTCAAAGTGGGTGAAGACCATCTATGGCAATTCACTAAAACAGGCTGAGAAATTACTGAGCGAGATAGAGCATTAAACGAAGATAATTGCAGGCAATAGTTGACTAGGTAACCTTTTAAAATCTACTACTTTTTTCTTATACTGCTAAATACCAAATCCTCCAGAAATGACACCACTTTCGACTCGTCTTTTGTTTTACCAAAATCGGTCAGCGACGGAAGATTATTCATAAAAAAGTTTTGAAAATGTGCCATTTCAATAATTGTGCTTGCCAGCGACCGTGGGAATTTGTATTTGGGCTTACATTCTAAGATAATATCCGCAATTACAGCACAAAGGTCTTTGTAAGGCTTAAATAATTGCTCCTTATTATCTTCAGTTACATGTTTGGTTAAGTACGCTTTTGAACCTTCCGCTCTTAATATCTGGTGCAGAAGGTCTTCATTAATGTGCAATGTACTATCATCGTCCTCTACGGTGGTTGCTAACAGGTGAATTACTTTTCTAAGTTTAACTGCCGGATCTTTAATATTGTTCGTAGTAAAGAGTACACGGTATTGTAACCAGCCCCAGTACCACGCAGTAATATAAATCAGCAACCTGTGCTTGTTTTCAAAATACCTGTAGATGCCTGCTTCTGTTGTACCAATGTCTTCTGCCAGTTTTTTAAAAGTGAACGATTCAAATCCAATTTCATGGATGAGTTGTATTCCATGCTGAACAATCTTCCTTCCTAGTTCGGTTTGTTCCGGATTTCGGATAAAAAGCTTTTCATTCATTTTTATCTGCAACTGAACTTCCATAGTTTAAAGCCCCAATATTTAATATAGTTAAAGATAGCATTTACCAATGTTCTTAACAACAGAAATATACCTTAACAATTATTTATAATAGTAATACTATCTTTTAAAGATATATTACTATCTTTATAATTATAAAATGAAACTCTTTTTGATTAAGATTGCAACAGAATAATAATCTACCTAACCATCTATTTTTATAAAACCGATTGCAAATAATTTAATTATGAAAAAGATTTACAAAAAAAAATTGAAACCAGGTTATCGTATTGATAGTACCAAAAGCGAAATAGCACATAAAACCGATACTTTTTCAAGGCTATGCTTATCCGCCTTTGTATTAATGATAGCTGTTGCATTGCTTTCAACATTGAGTTGATCGGTTACAAGGCCGATCTGCGTCGCCTGATGTTTGTTCAAATTTCTTTGCCAAGGATATGCATTCCGGGATGAGATCGAAGTATAAAAGCCTTCAATCAATTGTTTAAATCGCCTAATGCTAAAGTTATTATAACAGACGGCAAGGCGCCCAAACTTATTGGCCAGCGATAAAATACGTTACGCAATAATACTTTATACTAATTAAAACTTACTTGCAATGAGAACAATAATAGTAACTACACTTATACTTTCAACAATATTATTCTTCAATAATACTTGCGATGCTCAGGCATATAAAACCAACACACTATCTGGCAGCGTTGGTGCAGAGATACTCTTCACTGAATCAAAACTTTCCGCTACAAATAAAACAGGAGGCGGTATAACATTAAAAAGTGAATACGTATTTGCCGAACATGCCAGTGCTACAATCAACAGCGGCTTTTACTTTATGCCCGATAGGAAAGCACCAAATAAAGAAAACCAAAATATTACAGCTATACCCTTGAAAGCAGGGGTACGATATTACCTTGGTACCTTTTATGGATCAGGCGAAGCTGGAGGAATATTTTTTCTAGGGAATAATAGCAGGGCCGGCTTTTGCTATTCGCTGGGTTTGGGAGATAAATTTAAACTGGGCAGAAATGTATTCGACATTGGCCTTAGGCACGAAGCATGGGCGATTGCAAATAATTTAAGAGGGATTATTGGTTTACGGATTGCCTATGAATTTGCGATTAACTAGCAAAATAATTAAAGAACGGGGGGTTATAAATTATGCAACCGCTATCACGGCCATGACCATTTATTTTTAAATAAAACATATTAGGTAATCATCCAAAATAACAACCTACCATAAGCTTTAACAACAAACAAAATATAAACAACAGCGGACAAGCCGAAAACCGTTTTACAAAGTAGGCAATAACTATTTTTAAATGACCAGACAAATTAACTGCCTTGCTCTAATTTCTGTAGCAACATTTTTATTCGCTTGTAATCAGGAAACAAAACAAACAGAAACCACAGCTTCTTCAATAATAAAAGAAGCACCTCAGCAGGTTATAAAACATGTAATGACTAAGGAAGAACAAACTAAACTTATTCCAGATGAGGTTTTACAGGATTTTAAGGATGGGAATAAACGTTTTCAAACTGGCACAACTACCATAAGAGATCATAGTGAACAAGCGAGAAAATCGGCTCCCGGACAATTTCCAAAAGCTATGGTATTAAGTTGTTTGGACAGCCGTGTGCCGGTAGAAGACGTTTTTGACCAGGGCCTTGGCGACATTTTTGTAGGGCGTGTAGCAGGCAACTTTGTAAACGAAGATCTTTTGGGAAGTATGGAATTTGCCTGTAAAGTGGCAGGTGCAAAATTAATTTTAGTGATGGGGCATCAGCATTGTGGAGCCGTAAAGGGTGCTATTGATGATGTGAAGCTGGGAAATATAACCGCAATGCTTGCCAAGATAAAGCCTGCTGTAGCCCTGAGCCAGGATTTTGCAGGCGAAAAAATATCATCCAACGATGACTTTGTAAAACATGTTTGTGAAAATAATGTGCGGCTGGCTTTAAAATATATCAGGGAAAAAAGCCCGATTCTAAAAGAAATGGAAGATAAAGGGGAAGTAAAAATTGTAGGCGCATTTTATAGATTAACAGATGGAACATTAGAATTTATACAATAAATAAAGTATGAAACACAATAGAAACTATTTGTTGTACCTTTTATTACCATGTCTTTCTTCGGCTTCAGCAATGTATGGCCAAAATACCAGGATAAGCGACCACAACGCTGTTGGATGGTATATTTATAATGGCAGCATTAAATTAAATAAAAAGTGGGGCATTCATACAGAATACCAATGGCGGAGACAAAATATAATTAAAGATTGGCAGCAAAGCCTTTTTCGCACTGGTATCAATTACCACGTAAATCAAACACTTAGCCTACGCCTTGGATATGCCTGGATAGAAACTTTTAACTATGGTGATATACCTATTAATGGTTTTGGTAAACAGTTTACAGAACACAGAACCTTTCAAATGGCCACTGTAAATGATAAAATGGGCAGGGTAGAATTAAGTCATCGGTTTATGTTTGAACAAAGGTGGATAGGTCGCTATACCAATGCATCATTAACTAAAGAAGATGAATATTTCTTTGTAAACAGGTTAAGATATATGTACCGGATGCAAATACCACTGAAAGGGAAAATAATCGGGAACAAAACAGCCTATGCTGCCATCTATGATGAAATCTTTCTTGGCTTCGGAAAAAATGTAAATGAAAATGTGTTCGATCAAAACAGGTTGGGTATTTTATTAGGCTACCGGTTTACTTCTAAAGTGCGTATAGAAGCTGGTTTTTTAAGCCAGGTAGTGCAGCTACCCCGGGAAGTAAGCACCAGAAACGTGTTTCAATATAATAACGGATTGATTGTTGCCACCCAGTTTTCTTTTTAAACTTTTAAAATAACTATTGGTATCAACTTCTTAAAATATTACGGATAGATTCTATTAAATAAACTGTAAATAGTGAACAATGTATGCGTCGTTATTAATTCATTTTTCAAACAAAAATATAACAGGTCTGATACGTAACCGGATGCTGAATAAGATAACTTTCTTTATTATTTTACCAGTATTGGTTGTAAAGTACTTGAAGACGAACGAGTAGCCACTAGAAAAGAACTACGGACTGCTTTAATTATAAATTCAATACCCTTCAAACCATCCAAATTTCTCTTTAATAATATTTCTTTTTTCCTTACTTATATAGTTTAAAAATGACAATGCCACCGGTGAAAGATTTTTGTTTTTTAACCAGATCAATTGCCAGGTAGATTTAATAGGAAATCCTTTTACAGGAATAATTTGAAGATCTCCATTAGTCAATTCATTCTTAATACCAATAAGAGGCATAATAGAGCATCCCAAACCAGCAATTACAGCCTGTTTAACAGCTTCATTTGAACTAAGTTCCATTTTTTTTCTAACCGGCAGGTGGTTCTTTTCAATAAATTTTTCCATAACGTATCGTGTGCCTGAGCCTTGCTCTCTAAATATTAATGGCAAGGTTTCAAAAATATTGCTGCTATAAGGTTTCTTACTGTATTTATTTACAGTATTGGCTACCACGTACAATTTATTTTGCATAAGATCTACACTCTCTATGTTTATTGTTTCCGGCAATACCGATACCAGCGAAAAATCAACTTCATTTTTTTCCAGGCTTTCCATTACCCTGGCTTTATTGGTAACATCCATTAATAATTCAATGCCTTGATGTCGTTTCAAAAAGTCTGATAAAAAAAAAGGTATTACATATTTTCCGGTAGAGACTACCGATAATTTTAAACGGCCGGTAAGTTGACCTTTGTGAGCCATTGTTTTATAATTAATGGCATATACTTCATCCAGTATTTTTTCGGCGGCAAAGGCAATTTCTTTTCCAAAATCTGTTACGTACAATTTTCTGCCGATTAATTCAGTAAGGGGAATATCAAATTGTACTTGAAAATTTTTAAGCTGTATGGATACAGCAGGTTGCGTTAAATGTAATTCTTCGGCAGCTTTTGTAATGCTTTGCGTTTGGGTAATTATTAAAAATATCTGCAGCTGGTGTAAGGTAAAGTTCATAAATATATTTTATAATAAACATTACGAAGTTAAATAAAAGTATATGATTAATTGTGCTCAACTTTGACTTCTCAAAAAAACAACTTATATAAAATGACAAACATTACAGTAGCAAAAGGAGACGGCATAGGGCCGGAAATTATGGATGCCACACTGGAAATTATAATGGCAGCGGGGGCAAAATTAATAATAGAGGAAATAGAAGTAGGCGAAAAGGTTTACCTGGCTGGTAATACAGCCGGTATTGCCAAAGAATCCTGGGATATTATCCGGAAAAACAAAGTGTTCTTAAAAGCTCCTATTACCACGCCGCAAGGTGGTGGATACAAGAGCCTGAATGTAACTACCCGTAAATTTTTAGGGCTTTACTCCAATGTTCGCCCTTGCATGAGCCTTCATCCTTTTGTAAAAACAAAACATCCCAAAATGGATATTGTGATTATACGGGAAAATGAAGAAGACCTGTACGCAGGTATAGAACACCAGCAAACCGATGAAGTGGTTCAATGCCTGAAGTTGATCAGCCGCCCCGGTTGCGAAAAAATTGTGCGTTATGCCTTTGAGTATGCAAAACAATATGGCCGTAAAAAGGTAACCTGCTTCACGAAAGATAACATCATGAAACAAACTGATGGCTTGTTTCACCAGGTATTTGACGAAATAGCAAAAGAATATCCCGAAATAGAAAATGAACACTGGATCATAGATATTGGTGCAGCAAAAATGGCTGATACACCGGAATTATTTGACGTAATCGTAATGCCCAATTTATATGGCGATGTGTTATCTGATGTTGCTGCTCAAATTGCAGGTTCAGTTGGCCTCGCAGGTTCTGCCAATATTGGTGAAGAATGTGCCATGTTTGAAGCTATTCATGGGTCAGCACCACGGATTGCGGCACAAAACAAAGCGAACCCTTCCGGTTTATTACAGGGAGCTATTATGATGCTGAACCATATCGGACAAACTGAAGTGGCAGAAAACGTGCACAATGCCTGGCTTAAAACTATTGAAGAAGGTAACCATACCTACGATATTTATAAAGAAGGCACCAGTAAGCATAGGCTCAGCACCAAAGAATTTGCAAAGGCCGTTATTGCCAATTTAGGTGTGCAACCAGCAACACTTAAACCCGTTTCATATGCAAAGGGCTCTGCCTTGAAACTCCCTAAATACAAAAGAAAAGCCGCCGGCAAAAAAGAACTGGTTGGAGTAGATGTGTTTGTGCATTGGGCCGGAAATAACCCTGATGAACTGGCTGATAAAATACAAAAAATTGAAACAGATAAAGTAAAACTTACCATGATAACCAACAGGGGTATTAAAGTTTGGCCCGAGGGCTTTGAAGAAACTTTTTGTACCGATCATTGGCGTTGCAGGTTTAAGCCAACTGAAGGTGTTTTAATTGATAAACAAAATATTATTCAATTACTTTCTGATGCCGAAAAGATGAATATTGATTCAATCAAAACAGAAAACCTGTATTCATTTGATGGAAGGCAGGCATATTCATTAGGGCAGGGACAATAAAAATCTATCAATATGACTATCCAGCTAATAAAAGGGCAATTCAATGCAAAAGAAGCCATTGAACTTATAGCCCAAATGATTCACGTAAAAATAAAATTTCACGAGGCTCAAATCAGTGATGCCAGTATTGAAGAAGATATTAAAATGCGTGAAAACAGAATTAAACAGCTGCAAAAAGACCTGTATAATGCCAGGAATTTTATAAAGCAGCAAGAAGGAAATATTGCGATTGAAAGTGAAATAAAATTAACTATCTAAATAAAATGGAAAAGAAACAAAATTATACATTAATAGAGGGAACATTTACACCTGCTGAAGCCGGCCGCGTTCTTTTTGATCTTATCCGCAGCAAGATCAGTTATCACTCTATGGAAAATTTCAGCGCCCGCGAAAGATTCGGTAAAGATGAATCACATTCAGAAAAGCGAATAAAATCGCTAAGGCAGCTACAGAATTCATTAAAGGAAGTTTTTGAGTTTGCAGAAAAAAATGGGCTGAATTTAAAAATTGACGGTTTGATTGAGATATCATTTATTGAATCACAAAGTTGACAAACCAGGTATATCAAATACTTGTAAGTCATGCATCAGCTCATGCCAACCTCCGTTCGGGCGGAGGTTGAATTTTGATACTGTAATGTCTCTATTAAATGAAATTTATCAGCACAACCATGATTGAATAATTAAAATTGAAACGGTAATTATTCAATCATTTTAATAATTTTACCCAATATAATTAACCTTTTAAGCTGTGCGTGCCGGATATCACATACATCATTTTAAAACATTTACCCGGCCCCGGATTATAAAAAAATGCTGAATTAAAAAAGACAGAAGAGTAAATAAATCATGGATTTTACAAATCTATTTTACAATCGAAAGGCTTTGCTCGTAACCAAACATAGCAAGGAAAAAGTGATTGGTCCTGTTTTAAAAGAGGCGCTTGAATTGGATATTACGGTAGCTACCAAAGTAGATACTGATATGTTTGGTACATTCAGCGGCGAGATCGAAAGGCCCGATACGCAATACAATACGGCCAAATTAAAAATCTTAAAAGCATTTGAACTTTATCCCGACGCAGAAATTGCCATTGCAAGTGAAGGAGCTTTTAATTCACACCCTGATTGCCCTTTCATGCCGGTAAACACTGAGGTTGTGTTGCTGATAGATAAAAAAAAAGAGTTGGAAATATCAGGTAGATATCTATCATTGGCAGCAAGTGTAAAAGAAGGAACTGTATCATCGATGAAGGAGGCATGGGAGTTTGCTGAAATAGCAGGCTTCCCTGAATACGGGGTAATATTAAAGGCAGGGAAAAACAAAAATAATAAGCCTTATATTTTTAAAGACGCAACAACAAGATCTTGCCTGGAAGCGGCCCTCCTTTATTTCTTTGAAATTTCCGGCGATGGAAAAATAGGAATGCAGACTGATATGAGAGCTAATTACAATCCTTTTCGTATGGAAAATATCAGGCTGGCGACCATTGAACTGATCAAAACTATTCAATCTGTTTGTTCAAAATGCCACACAGCAGGATTCGACGTAAAAGAAGTTATTAAAGGGCTTCCGTGCAGCCAATGCCATGCCCCTACCAGAAGTACATTACTATATATATATGAATGTAAAAAGTGCAGCTACAGGGAAGAAAAATTTTTTCCACATGGCAAGAAACAGGAAGACCCTGGTTCTTGCGACTACTGTAACCCATAAATTAATATGAATTTATATCAAACTGAAACAGGAACCGATATTAGTAAAGCTGCTACCCTGCTTTTGAATGGAGAATTGGTTGCAATCCCCACAGAAACAGTGTATGGCCTTGCTTGTAACGCTCTAAGTTCTAATGTCGTAAAAAAAATATTTGAAGTAAAAAACAGGCCTTTCAATAATCCGCTTATTGTACATATTGCCGGCGTAGATAAATTATTTTCAATCGTAAAAGATGTTCCTGACATTGCCATACAATTACTTCTTTCATTCAGCCCTGGACCATTAACAGTGATACTCCCAAAAAAAGATGTTATCCCTGATTTTGTTACTGCTAATTCTTCACAAGTGGCAGTTCGTATCCCAAATCACCCTTTATGTATTGAACTGTTGAACAGACTCCCATTTCCATTAGCTGCTCCCAGTGCCAACAAGTTTACCTGTATAAGCCCCACCAGCCCTGATCATGTATTTAATCAATTGTCTGGAGCCATTCCGTACATCTTAGATGGTGGTTTCTGCGATAAAGGAATTGAATCTACCATAGTTGGTTTTGAAAATGATACCATTCTTGTATATCGTTTAGGGGCAATAACTATAGAACAATTACAGGAAATTCATCCCAACATCAGGCTGGTTAATAATAAAAAAGAGATTCATAGCCCTGGAATGATGGAACATCACTATGCGCCCAAAACGCCCCTATTGCTCACAGATAATTTAGCCGATACAATTAATTCAATAGATGCCGTAAAAATGGGCGTGTTATTTTTTAAAAAACCTATTGTAGAATGTTCAGCTGCCTACCAACGCGTGCTTAGTGAAAATGGCAACCTTCAGGAAGCCGCGGGCAATTTATATAAAGCCTTATATGAACTGGATAAACAAGGACCAGATATTATCATTGCCGAACGATTGCCTGATATCGGTTTAGGACAATCTATTAATGATCGCTTAAAAAGAGCCAGCACAAAATGAGCGATTGGTTTTACTAATGCTTCCAGGTAAGTTAATTTTTTTTAACAAAGCGCCCTATTTTGAACCCAATCGTTCTTTGTACGTTTAAGATATGAAATCATTAACGCTATTTCTTTACAAGCTGGTTTACTAATTAATTTGATTTTAAAATAAATGATGAAGGTGGATTTGACTTTATCTGGTAATCTGATCTCTTGTTAATGGATGTAATGAAAAAGGACCATCTGCCTTATACAACAGATGAACTAATGCTGGACGAAGGACATTTTCAGTCATTTAACCATATTGAGAAATTTCACGTTTTTCTCATTCGGGAAATAGATTTGAAAACCATTAAAATCATACGGTACGATCACTATTTAATAAAACCAATCAACCAGATAAAATAAATGTATGGCTTATAAAACAAGCACTAACTTTTACACCGGTAATGCAAAGGTTTCTACCTAAATTCGCTCATTTATGAAATTTCAGGTGGATTTGTTCATTCCATTTTAAAATTTATATCCATCAATATGATGGAAATTTTTATCAGGGTGTATTCATTCAGGCCGGTGCATTGCAAGGATAACTATTTTCGCAGATAACTGATGATATCAATTGTAATTAATAATACTATCGGTGTTAATCTTTATTTCAGTTTTGGAAATAGAAAACATAAATTAAATGATAAATCTAATTAAGAATGCCAGATAAAGCTATTAAAATTACATCCTCGCTTGCAAAGCTGAACAGGATAATAATGTTAGATCGAAAGGATATCATTGTGGTATATATGTTTGCTATACTTGCAGGAATGGTTCAACTCTCTTTGCCACTTGGCATCCAGTCAATTATTAGTTTTGTAATGGCCGGTAGCATCTCCACTTCTATTCTTGTGCTGATAAGCATGGTAGTATTTGGTGTATTCATCAATGGTTTGCTACAGGTAAGGCAACTACAGATAATAGAAAAAGTGAAGCAAAAACTGTTCGTTCGCTACTCATTGGAATACAGTGAGCGGTTACCTAAATTAAATATTGAGAAATTAGATAAGGAATACCTTCCGGAAATGGTGAATCGTTACTTTGATAGTATTTCGCTTCAAAAGGGACTAGATAAATTATTAATAGATTTACCTGCTTCAATAATACAAGTAATACTGGGCTTATTACTATTGGCATTTTATCATCCTATATTCATCGCATTTGGCCTCGTGCTAATTATTATTGTATTAAGCATTTTACGTTTTACATCACCGCAAGGCCTTCATACCGCTATGAAAGCCAGTACTTATAAATACGGAGTAGCTGCATGGCTGCAGGAAGTTGCCAGAACAATAAAATCATTCAAGTACGCTAATGGAGCATCGCTGCACATGAACAAAACCGATGAACTCGTTAGTTTGTATCTAGGCTCAACAACCAATCATTTTAAGATACTGCTCACACAATTCTGGAGTCTCATCTCCTTTAAAATAATTATTACAGCAGCTATGCTGATGATAGGTTCCTACCTATTGGTAAACCAACAGATAAACGTAGGGCAATTTATAGCGGCAGATATTGTGATCATTGCTATTATCGGTTCCATCGAGAAATTAATTACTAATCTTGATTCTGTGTATGATGCCCTGGTGTCAGTAGAAAAATTGAGCATTATTACGGAAGCAGAAATAGAACAAAGCGGCAACGCAATTTTACAATCAAAAAATGAAGGTATAAATATTCAGTTCAGCAATGTAAGCTTTGCATACAGTGATAATATCCCCATATTAAACAATATAAGTTTCAAAATTGAAGCCGGGCAGATTGTACAACTAAAAGGAATTTCCGGTGCTGGCAAATCAACCGTTCTCCGGTTACTTACGGGTGCTTTTACTAATTACCAGGGGAATATCTTGATTGATGAAGCTCCTATTGGCAATTACCAGATTAAAAGTCTGCGCAATCATACGGGCATATTGTTAGGAAGCCAGGATATTTTTCAAGGCACCTTATGGCAAAATATAACTATGGGTAATGAGGCTATTGAAATGGCGCAGGTGGCCTATCTGGCAGAAATTTCCGGCTTAAAAACGTTCGTGCAATCCTGCAAAAATGGCTATGATACATTGATACTTCCCGTAGGTAACAAGCTATCTAACAATGTGCGAAAAAATATTCTCTTACTGAGAGCATTGCTTGGCGAACATCGACTATTATTATTGGAAGAACCTTTAGAACACCTGGCACAACCTTTTAAAAATAATATTATAAACTTCATACGAAAGGATAAATCTACTACGGTGATTATCGCATCACAGGACGAAGAATTAAAACAGTATTGCGATAAAACAATATTGATGAGTAAGGATGGAGAGATAATTGGTGAAAACTAAATTTGGAATATGAGCAATTACCTTAATACTGACATTGAAGCAGCGGCAAATAATAGTGACCTCACCTGCTTTTCAAAAATATACAGGGTACACAGAAAAAGCCATGTAAAGCGCTGGCTATGGGGTATTCTTGCGTTACTTTTTATAATAATGCTACTTCCCTGGACTCAAAACATTCGTGCAAAAGGTACCATTACAACTTTACGCCAGGAGCAGCGCCCGCAGGAATTAAATACCATTATACCTGGCCGTGTGATTAAATGGTATGTTAAAGAAGGAGACTTCGTAAAAGGAGGAGATACTATTTTACAATTAGGAGAAGTGAAAACAGACTATTTTGACCCCCAATTATTGGCGCGTACCCAACAACAGATAGCTGCCAAACAACAAAGCATTGAAGGGTATAAAAATAAGGCGACTACCACCATTACTCAGGGCCAGGCATTGGAAAAGGGTAGAGAATTGAAATTGCAGTCAATAGAAAATAAAATAGCACAACAAGAGTTAAAAGTACAAACTGATGAGGCAGATTTAGTGGCCCTCAATAATGAACTCACTGTATATAAACGACAAATAGATGCGGCAAAAATAATGCTCGATAGTGGCGCAATTTCACTTAGCGAATTTGAGAAACGAAAAGTAAATTATCAAAATGGATTGGCTAAAGTTAACAGTACAAATAATAAATTGCTACAAAACCGTCAGGAACTAATCAATCTGCGAATTGAACAAAATTCAGCAGTGCAGGATTATACTGATAAAATAGCAAAAACAGAAGGCGACAGGTTTTCATCTTTATCAAACGCTGCAAGCACGGAAGCAGAAGTATCTAAACTGCAAAACGAATATGCTAATTATGATGCCCGTAATAAACTGTACTATATTACAGCGCCCCAAAGCGGCCAAATAACCAAGGCAAAAAAAGCCGGTTTAGGGGAAATGGTAAAAGAAGGTGAAATGATAGTGGAGATTGTACCCAACCGAATACAATTTGCGGTTGAAATGTTTGTAGAACCAATGGATCTGCCACTCGTTTCATTAGGCCAGAAAGTACGTTTTATATTTGATGGTTTTCCGGTTATTGTTTTTAGCGGATGGCCAAAAAGCAGCTATGGAACTTTCGGCGGAAAAGTTACTGCAGTAGAAACTTCAGTAAGCTATAATGGAAAGTTCAGGGTTTTAGTAATTGAAGATGCAGATGATAAAAAATGGCCGGAACAATTAAGAATGGGTGGTGGAGCAAATGGCATTGCATTGCTAAAAGATGTTCGTATTTATTATGAGATTTGGAGAAATATTAATGGATTTCCACCCGAATATTATGTTGCAGGTACTGAAAAAGAAAACATTGATAAAAAAGAAAAATAGCTACAATATTTCAACCCGAACAACTCAATGGCTTTGCAAAAATATATACTCTTAATATTAACTTCTATTTTATTCAGCCAGCACACCTATTCACAGGCAAATAATCAGGTAACACTTACACCAGAAGCATTTATTCAACAGATAAAATTATACCATCCGGTTGCCAAACAGGCCAATATATTGATTGATAAGGCTGCCGCTGAACTATTGAGTGCAAAGGGTGGCTTTGATCCAGTATTGAATACAGATGCAAGCCGAAAAACTTTTGATGGGAAAAATTATTACTACTACGCTAATCCTGAACTAAAGATACCCACCCCTATCGGAATAGATCTAAAAACAGGAGTAGAAAATAACGGCGGCAATTTTCTAAACTCAGAGATCTCGGCAGGTAAAACAAGCTATCTGGGATTAGATATCCCTCTGGCAAAAGGTTTGATAATGGACCAACGAAGAGCTGTGTTACAACAGGCTAAAATATTTAAACAGCAAAGTGAACAGGAAAGATTAACGATACTTAATGATCTGTTGTTTGATGCTTATACAGGCTACTGGCAATGGGCCGGCGCATTTCAATCATACAGCATCTATTCCAGGTTTGTAGAGGTGGCCAATAACCGGTTGCGTTTGGTGCGTATCGCTTATGCAAACGGAGACAGGGCAATGATTGATACAATTGAAGCTTTTACACAGGTTCAAAACTACCAGTTGCAACAGTCTGAGGCATTACTTAAACTCAATAATGCCATATTTGAACTTTCAAATTACATTTGGCAAACAAATGATATTCCAGCACAGCTTCCATCTCAATTTGTACCTGATACCATTCAGTTTGCTACTACCATGCTGCAACAACCATTAGATGATTTCATTAGTCAGTCAACAACTCAAAACCCGGTATTAAAAAGCTATCAATTTAAATTAAACAGCCTGGAAGTAGAACGGAAATTAAAATTTCAAAGCCTCTTGCCTTCATTAAACCTTAAAGCCAATTTATTAAACAAAAATTATTATGCTTTAAAAGGATTAGATGCTGCCTTATTGGAGAATAATTATAAATGGGGAGTTGAATTTAAGCTACCCTTATTTTTACGGGAAGGAAGAGGAAGTTATCGCCTGGCAAAGTTGAAGATAAAAGAAACTGATTTGCAGCTGATAAATAAACGCTGGCAAGTTGAAAATAAGATACGAAGCTATTACAACGAAAATATTTTATTACTTCAGCAATTACAAACTACGCAAAGTATTTACAATAACTACTATTCACTGCTCCGGAATGAAGAATTAAAATTTGAACAGGGAGAAAGCTCTTTATTTTTGGTAAATAGCCGGGAAACAAAGCTGTTAGAATTACTCCAAAAACAGGTTGAGCTGCGCTTTAAATATTTTAAATCCAGGTATGCAATAGAATGGGCGGCTGGGTTGTTACGATGATGAACCCGAAATACTTTTCGTTTAGTTCCAACATACCGGCTTCAAATCTTTAAAAAATACAAGTAATAAAATGTAAATTTTGTATACCACAAAAGTTCAGGCAATGGATTCTTGCTTCCTACTTTTTGATTCCGAGTTTTTCATTCAGTAATTTCTCGTCATTGGCTTCAAATATCGGGTTGTGAAATTCATGCAACTTAGAGAGCATATTTAATAACATTATTTTTTCCGTACTACTAAGATTGCCGGTTACCAGTGACGCCATTTTTTCAATCTGGCTCCAAACAGCATTCATTTCATTTAAACCTTCCGCAGTAACTTCCAGCAACTTGCTGCGTTTATCATTGGGGTTGTTGGTTTCTTTAATTAGCTGCTGGCGAAGCAACCGTTTCAATACCTCATTACCAGATGATTTTTCGGCTATACATTCACGAATAACATCAGCCTTCTTTAATTTTTTATCCGGCAACAATGCCGCTAAAACACCAAAGTCATCTATGGAATAAATATTGGAATGTTTAAAAATCTTTCTGGAATAAAACAAAGCATACCTGTACATGAAAGTAATGTACATTGTTATTGCCGGCTCAATGTTTTCTGGCAAATGCATATCTTCTTTCTTGGCAATATCCAATTCATTAGAAAGCCAGTCAGCAAAATTTCTATCATCCCATTGTTGCCCGTCTACCAACTGATTGTCAAACTTTTCTGCCCATTCTATCAACTTTCTTACGTTAGTATATGTTTTCATTTTGGTATTTTATAAAACAAAATTACAGTTTATTTGTTTTTTATAATACTATTTTTTATAGTTTTGCTTCACAATAGTATTTTATAAAACTAAAAATGCTGATGATGTTTAAAAGTAAGTTACAAATTAGAAACTTTTTATGCAGGGTTTGTATGTTTTCTATTGCCACATGTATGGCAATTTCTTCTGCTAATGCCCAAAAAAGAAGCAGTATCAGCGGTACCATACTCCAAAAAAATACGCAGCAAGCATTGGCCGGGGCAAATATCAATATTGCGGGTACAAATTTAACCACTGCTGCTGATTCTAATGGAAGATTCAGGATTTTAAATATACCAGTTAAGACCTACAATCTTGTTATCAGTTCCGTAGGTTTTAAAACATTTACACTCTATAACATTGTTGTAAATAGCGGTAATGAAAATGTTTTTACGATTGAGCTTGAGCAGGAAACCGCCGCATTGGGAGAAGTAATTATCAAAGCAAACAAAAGGAGTGTTCGTGCTGCCACGTTAGAAACACCGCTCAGTGTTCAAAGATTAACGGCAGAGGAAATAAGAAGTAATCCCGGTGGTAATTTTGACATCAGCAAAGTAATACAAACATTACCCGGCGTTGGTGGTGGGCAAGGTGGAGGTACATTTCGCAATGATATCATCATTCGTGGTGGTGCATCAAACGAAAATGTATTTTATTTAGATGGCATTGAAATACCCGTGATCAATCACTTTCAAACACAAGGAGGCAGCGGCGGCCCGCAGGGAATTTTAAATACATTTTTTATTGAAGATGTAAAACTAAGTTCTTCGGCTTTTGATGCCCGGTACGACAATGCGCTCAGCAGTGTATTTCAGTTTAAACAAAAAGTTGGTAATGCAAACAAATTTCAAGGAAATGTACGGGCAAGCCTAACCGAATCTGCCATTACGCTGGAAGGGCCTTTATCTAAAAAAACAACTTTCTTAGCTTCTGCCCGAAAATCTACTTTTCAGCTTCTTTTTAAATCACTTGACCTTCCATTTCTGCCGGATTTTTGGGATTTTCAGACAAAAATTACACATCAGATAAACAAGAAAACTACCCTCACTTTTATTGGCATTGGTGCTATTGATGATTTTAAGTTTCTTGCCGTAAAAGATGCAACACCAGAAAAATTATATAATCTAAATTCAGCGGCAAGTATTCAGCAATGGAATTATACAATGGGTGTATCACTTAAAAGAAGCCTCTCCAATGGCTTTTGGAATTTAGCTTTAAGCCGAACAAGGTTTAATAACAACCTTCAAAAATATGAGGATAATGAAAACAGATCAGCAGCAAATCAAACATTGGATTTTGTAAGTAATGAAACGGAAACCAAACTGAGGTTTGATATCAATAAAAATAAAAATGGCTGGAAACTGGCTTATGGTGCATCTACCCAGCTGGCAGAATACGACAATAAAACTTTTGTAGTAATACAAAAAGAAGTGAGGGATGCAGGTAACAATATTATTCAACCTGCAATAGAACAAAATTTCAATAGTCCCTTAAATCCCTTTGTACGGTTAGGTGCATTTGTACAGGTTGGAAAAAGAATAATCAATAACAGGTTGGGCATCAGTGCCGGTGTCAGAACAGATATGAACACATTTACAACAGCGGGTATGAATGGCTTGCAAACTTTATCGCCACGAATTTCTTTCAGCTATGTATTGGCAGATAAATGGACCTTGAATGCATCAAGCGGTATCTATTATAAATTGCCTGTTTACACCATACTTGGTTATGCAGATAACAATAATGTACTCGTGAATAAAAATGCAAAATATACACGATCAACCCACTATACAACCGGTTTTGAGTATTTACCAAATGATGGATTGCGTTTTACATTGGAAGGATTTTACAAGCAATATGGCAATGTTGCTGTATCTGCAAGAGATGGCATTTCATTAGCTAACCTCGGAACTGATTTTACAGCCCTTGGTAACGAGACTGTAAATACAAATGGAAAAGGCAAAGCATATGGCATTGAATTTTTTGTGCAGAAAAAACTAACCCAAAAATTCTTTGGTATTCTTTCTTATACCTTTTACCGCAGTTTGTACAGCGGCGCTGATAACAGATTTGTTGTAAGTAGCTGGGATAATCAACATTTATTATCTGTAACCTGGGGTTACAAGTTTGCAAGAAACTGGGAGCTGGGTTTAAAATTCCGTTACCAGGGCGGAGCACCTTACACGCCATTTGATGAAACTGCCTCCAGGTTAAATTATGCTTCGCAAGGAAAAGGTACTTTGGATTTTGCAAAATTGAATGCTCAACGTTTGGGTGGGTTTAACAGCAGCGATGTAAGAATAGATAAAAAAATTAACCTGAAGAAAATTACTATTGATTTGTTTTTAGATGTTACCAATTGGTATGTAGCAAGAAATCCGGTAATACCCGAATATACATGGGAAAGAACAGCCGACAACAGAACTTTTAAAACAACAGACGGGCTTGCCGTTAAAGCAGACGGAAGTAATGCCATACCAACCAGGGTAAAAAATGATGACCCAACTGTTATTCCAAGCCTTGGATTAATTATTGAGTTTTAATTTTTAATAAAAGAATTCGACTTAAAAAAAGTTGCATTATATAGATGGGAGATGTTATGCTATTATAAAATATGCGAACAGCTAATATTTTAAGTTTCTGAAACATACAAAAGAAAGCCGCAAGTTCTACTTTAGCAATTAATTTAAAATCCATTCCCTTAATCAATACCAGCAAAAGATAGTCAGGCTAACAATACTTTTTATGAAGTGGTATTTATGTTTTGGTTTAACAATAATTAACCTGGTAACCCAGCCCAAATATATCAATTCCCTCAAATCTGGCAAACGCTCTGCCTATATTGGTAACTTGCTAACAGTTGTAATTACCTGATCATCTATCTTATTTTCTTAAGCTAACCTTAAGAAAGGATTAAGCCGTTTTATATCACCTGAATAGCATCTTTGTTAAAAACTACAACGATGATCTCCACCACACATCTCCATGCAATGGTAATCCACTTCCCTATTGCCTTATTACTGGCAGGATTTCTATTTGAACTGACAAGCCGATTTTATAAAAAAGAATTCTTTCAGCAAGCAGGATTCTACTTACTTATATTAGGTACGCTTGGTACGGTAACATCATATATTATTGGCAATGCTGCCGGACAAGGCATGGAAGAAGGTGCATTAAACAATGCAATGGAACTGCACGAACAGGCAGCAACAATTTCATTATGGCTAACTATTATTACCACTTTAATTTATGCAGGAATATATTACTTTAAGTTCACCAGGAGATGGTTAAGAACTATGGCCTTTTTATTCTTTGCCGGAGTAGTTGCCAGTATTGCCAGAACTGGCTATTTGGGCGGACAATTGGTATATAAACATGGTGCCGGCGTAGAACTTTCTCTTCCTGATTTTTCCAACCCTGATGAGAAATAACTGTAACGAATAACTTTTCCTTATCTTAACAACATGAGAATTTTCTTAGCAGAAGACGAAACAGGCATTGCCGGTTTTTTAAAAGAAGGACTGGAAGAAGAAGGTTTTGCAGTTGACGTAGCAACCAGCGGCAGAGAGGCACTTGAAATGGCCATGACCAACTTGAATGAGTATGATATTATATTGCTGGATTGGATGATGCCAGGCGTGAATGGCATTGACATTTGCAGAAGTATTCGTAAAGAAAACAAAATTATCCCTATTATTTTTTTAACTGCTAAAGACACTGTAGATGATACTGTTTTTGGTTTAGAAGCAGGTGCAAACGATTACTTGAAAAAACCCTTTGCATTCGAAGAACTACTAGCTCGTATCAGGGTATTACTACGAAATAAAACGGGCGACCAAAATATTTTTGAGACGGGAAGCATTATATTAAATACAGATGCCCACCTGGTTACAAAAAATGGGAACAACATAGAACTTACCCAAAAAGAATTTGCTTTACTGGAGTATCTTCTTCGAAATAAGGGAAGGGTATGCAGGCGTTCAAGAATTATTGAAAAAATATGGGACATTCATTTTGATAAAGACACATCAGTAATTGATGTTTTTATCAACGCCCTGCGAAGAAAATTAGATACAAAAGATAACGAATCATTTATTCAAACAATCCGTGGTGTAGGTTACCGTGTAAATGATAATCAATGAAATTGAGTTTTAAAAAAAGAATTGCACTTTTTAATACACTCGCGGTTGCCCTAACAACAGCAATGGTATTCATAATCATTTATGCAGTTGTTTACTTAAGCTCGTACCAACACCTTGATAGTGATATATTACTGGAAAAAGATGAAATATTAAATACCCTCGACTGGAAGGCAGACAGTATAATCATAAACAAAATGCCCGAATGGGAAGAAGCGGAACATAAGAAAGTAGAAGTAAATCCTACTTTTATTCAAATAGTAGACAACAAGGACAAGATGATATTTAAATCGGCTAACTTAAAGTCGAATCATTTTCTATTTAACCCTATCAATGAGAAAGAATATTTTTATAATACTCAAATAGATAAACAAAGGCTTCGGCTCGGTCAATTTCCTGTTGCGAATGAAGAAGGAAAAATTATCGGTCAATTAACCATCGGAGTTTCACAGCAGGAATCTTACTATGTATTGAATAATCTTCTTATTACCCTTTGCATTTCGTTTCCTATTCTTTTACTAACACTTTACCTGGTTATTTACTTTGCAGCTTCTAAATCTATTGCACCTGTAAATAAGTTGATCCGTGCAGCTTCCGGCATCAATGATTCCAATATAGATACCAGGTTACCATTACCGGAAAATGAAGATGAATTGTACCAGTTGGCAAGTACAATAAATGATCTACTTAGCAGGATAGACAGTAGCATTCAACAACAAAAACAATTTACAGCAGATGCTTCTCATGAAATAAGGACACCACTTGCCGCTATCAGGGGCACACTGGAAGTATTAATTCGCAAAAAAAGAGAACCAGAGCAATATGAAGATAAAATAAAAGAAGTAATTGCTCAAACCGACAGGCTTAATCAACTACTGGATCAACTACTGCAGTTGGCCCGCCTGGAAGGCGGCTCCGCAAAAAATGAACTTATCTATTTTGAAAAATTAATAACGGAAGCTTTTGCAAAATGTGAAAAGCAAATTGCGGATAAAGGCATACAATTTAAAAGCACCGTTCCTAAGGACGCGGCAGTATATGCTGATAACTTTTTTTTATCAGTCATCATCAATAACCTTATCAACAACGCTGTTAAATATGGTGATGCCGATAGTGAAATAGGTATAGATTGGCAAGAAAAAGAAAAAATATTTTCCATCACTAACAACGCGCCTGCCATTGCACCGGAACAATTACCATTTCTATTTAACCGGTTCTATCGTACGGATGACTCCAGAAGTTCTCATACTCCCGGAAGTGGCCTAGGACTTGCTATTGTAAAAAAACTGGCAGATCTGCAGCAAATTAAAATATTCGTTTCCTCCTCTAACAACAGCATCAGCTTCTCTTTAAAATTTCCTTTATAATCTTTAGCAAATCTTAAGAAAATGCAAAGGCTGAGTAAAGGGCAGTAATAGCACCTTTGTTTTATAATTTACTAAACAAATAAAACAAAATAAAAATGAAAAAGCTATTAATTATTCCCGTTACAGTACTAACAATAGGCAGTTTTATTCTTACCTCTTGTGGAAATTCCGGTACGGATGCAGCAATGAAAGCCCCGGTACAAAACAATGCCGACAGCGCAAATAAAGAGGCAACAAAAGAAAAAAGTGAAAATGAAGAAAATGAAAGACAAGAGAATGAAGAAAAACAGAATAAAATAATTGATACGTTGTCAATTGTAAAGCCTGCAAGTTATGTAACCAGTAATGATGCTGTAACAAAAACGACAGAGAATATGTTAACTGCCTTTAAAGGTGAAACCTCCGCCAGTGCTAAATATGCTGCCTATGCAAAAAAAGCGGAGCAGGAAGGGTATAAGCAGATTGCGTTACTTTTTAAAGCTGCTTCCACTGCAGAAAATATACATGCCAAAAATCACAAGGCGGTGTTACAGGAATCAGGTGTAAATGTACCCACAATTAAACCCGAATTTACCGTTAACACTACCAAAGAAAATTTACAGGATGCAATAGCTGGCGAAACTTATGAGGCAACTATTATGTACCCGGAGTTTCTAACAGTAGCTAACGAGGCTGGAAATCAAATGGCCATGATCAGTTTGAACTATGCTTACAAAACTGAGAAAAAGCATAAAATATTTTATGAGGCTGCATTAACCGCTTTACAAAAAAAGGCCGTAGAAACTTTGCCAACCGTATTTTATGTTTGTCCTACTTGTGGAAATACATACGAAACGAAAGCTCCTGCACGCTGTGGCATTTCAATGACAGCGGGAGAGAAATTTATTAAAATTACTTCACTATAAAACTTACAAATATGAGCAAGGTACATTTGCATTTACTAATCACACACCTTCCGGTTTTCGGTTCTATGTTAGGAGCTCTGGTTTTGGTTTATGGAATCTGGGCTAAGAGCAATCAAACGAAAAATGCAGCTAGCCTTATTTTTATCATATCTGCCATTGGAGCTGGTATCGCCTACCTAACTGGAGAAGGAGCGGAAGAAGCTGTAGAAAATATTCAAGGCGTATCAGAGAATATCATTGGCCTGCATGAGGATGCTGCCTTGTATGCCCTGATAAGTTTGATCGCATTAGGAATATTATCTCTGATAGCTTTAGCAGTAACCCGTTTTAAACCTTCCCTGGTAAAATCTATATCTATTTTAATACTGGTCGTTTCATTTATAAGTTTTGGACTAGTTGCCAGAACTGGCTACCTTGGTGGCCAGATCAGGCACACTGAAATAGCTACAGGTACAGTTCAAAATATTGGCGCAGGTGAGGGAGGTGAAAAAGATGATGATTAACAGCAAATCCTCATTTTAATAGCCAGGTCCTGCTCAATAAATCCTTCAAAAAAATGAGGGATTCATTTTATAGTATAACCAATTCATAAATAATGAATAGTCTTTCAAATAAAAATCTGCAAACAGAAGTAGATGCTTGCTTTTTGTATAAAAAACTCGCAGACGCTGAACAGGATGCTACAGTTGCTAGTGTATTTCGGCAAATGAGTGCTATAGAAAAAAGCCACGCAGAAGCTTTTCTGAAAAAATTAAACCCTGATTCACCAGCTTCACTTCCTTCCCCATCATTCAGGGCTAAGGCACTTAATACGATCGGTAAAGTTTTTGGTTATGACTATGTATTGGGAGTATTGATGGATACAGAAAAAAGTATTTCTACCGCAGTAATTAATGCCAGGAATAAAAAAAAACTACCCATTACCGGTAGTGAAACCAATCATGTAAAAATACTAAGGTCGCTGTTAGAAAATGAATCTAAAGTTTCAGGAAACAATGTGGCTAAATTTGAAAGCCGGCACCGCTCTGTTGGTGGCAACGCCTTAAGAGCTGCCGTATTAGGCGGCAATGATGGTTTAGTTTCTAACTTTAGCCTGGTAATGGGAATTGCCGGCGCAACTGAAGGAGGTTCCGGTGTTCTGTTAACAGGTGTTGCAGGATTATTAGCTGGTGCGTTATCAATGGCTTTGGGTGAATGGATTTCAGTTAAAAGTTCCCAGGAACTGCATGAGAACCAGATGCAGTTGGAAATGGATGAACTGGAAACAAATCCTGAAGGAGAACAAAAAGAACTGGCATTAATCTACATTGCCAAAGGTATACCCGAACAGCAGGCAAATGCAATGGCTGCCGAAAATATGCTCGATAAAAACTATGCACATGAAATACTTGTTAAAGAAGAATTGGGCATCAATGCTGAAGATTTAAAAGGGTCTGCAATGGAAGCAGCAGTTTATTCTTTTATACTTTTTGCGATAGGTGCTGTAATACCTGTTATTCCGTTCATGTTCACCAGCGGAATTACGGCAATTATCATTAGCGTAATCAGCAGTGCAGCAGGCCTATTCTTAATTGGCTCTGCCATTACTTTGTTTACAGGAAGGAATATATGGTTCTCTGGTTTCAGGCAGGTGATATTTGGTTTGATTGCAGCAGCTATAACATTTGGTATTGGAAAATTGATTGGTGTTTCTTTGGCCGGATAACCCGTTCAATCATATGTGCCATATAATATCTATTGCAATTATTTCAAACAGCCAACGGCCTCTCTAAGTGAACTGTTTCAACGCACAAAAAACCTGATAAGGTCTATGTGTTTTACGTAAATTAATTTAGTTTACAAATATTATAACTTTCATCATTAACATCTTGTACAAAACCATATGCCTTCAAAAAAAAACATAAAATTATCAATAACACAAAGTGATAATATGCTCAAACTATTAAAAGCTCGCTTTGAAAAAAATATAATGCGGCATAAAAATATTAAATGGGATAATATTTTTGTTAAGCTGAATGCCAATGATGAAAAAATGTGGTCACTTAATGAAATGGAAAGAACCGGCGGCGAACCGGATATTATTGGCGAGGACAAAAAAACCGGCGAATACATATTCTGTGATTGTTCAGCTGAAAGCCCTGTTGGCCGAAGAAGTATCTGCTACGACGATGAGGCCCTGGAATCAAGGAAGTTAAATAAGCCTGAAAATAGTGCTGTTAACCTGGCTGATGAAATGGGTATTGAATTATTATCAGAAGTACAATACCGGGAATTACAGACAATGGGAAAATTTGATTTGAAAACGTCCAGCTGGATTAAAACACCTGCTGATATTAGAAAACTAGGCGGCGCACTTTTCTGCGACAGAAGGTATAATTCGGTATTCACTTATCACAATGGTGCTGAATCGTATTATGCTGCCAGGGGTTTTAGAGGCTTAATCAGGATCTGACATAGTTCCGGATATTACAAACATTGCCTGATTGAGTAAACCGAAGAGAGCAATTTATTAACGCCGTTATTATCCCATAAATTCTCATTTTAAATCAATACTTATCACTTAATGTTTATAACAAAGTGTATAAATTTGTAAAAAGTGCAAAAGATGTTTGATTTAAACGAAATTAAAACCGCTCATGCTAAAGTAAAAAGTGGTGCCGACTTTCCAACTTACATACAGGATCTTAAAAAAATTGGCGTAAAAAAATACATCACTTATGTAAAAGATGGGCACACTGAATACTTTGGAGATAATAATTTTCAGATCAAATCAGAACCAACATATTCCAGACTAACAATAGCAAATATCAGCGATAAGGAGAGGTTTAAACATTTTTTAAAAAGTCACCAAAGGGGGCAAACTGATTTTACTACGTTTAGTAATAATTCAGCCGAAACCGGGGTTGAAAAATGGATTACTGATATTGAAATTATGACCTGTACCTATTATGATAAATCAAACGAAATAATGCTGCAAGAAATAATCCGGAATTAATCTCATCTACACCTGGCTTATTTTTAGAAAAGATTTTGATAATGCCAGATGCAAAAATGTAAATAATTCATGCACGGATTCACCAAAATAAATCCTCAATTAAATAATTACAAAACTGTATGCTGTTCTTCATTAAAACAGATTCTACACAAATTGATTTTCAAAAACTGGTGAAATTGCTAGACCAGGATCTTAGTATACGTGATGGTGATGAACACGATTTTTATGCTCAATTCAATAAGATTGATGCCATCAAAAATGTAATAGTCTGCTACTCCGGCGAAGTTCCTGTTGGATGCGGCGCTTTCAAACCTTATGATGATTTCTCAGTAGAAATAAAACGAATGTTTGTTGATCCCGCCTATCGCGGAAAAGGAATTGGCCTGCACATACTAAACGAACTTGAACAATGGGCAGCTGCATCAAAATATACAGCATGTGTACTGGAAACAGGAAAAAAGCAACCTGAAGCCATACAGTTATATACCAAAGCTGGATACAAGATCATACAGAATTATGGACAGTATGAAAATATTGAAAACAGTGTTTGCATGAAAAAGACAATTTCTGATACAACAAGTAAGTAAAAAATAATCATTTCTAACTATATTGCCGGATCAAGACGAAGTATATTACGCTGTAGTTCATATTTATCCTCTACACAAAACGTTAACTCAAAATAAACTTATAAGAATGAAACTACTCATTTTAGGAATAATGTTAGTAATACTAAAATCAGCAACGGCACAGGAAGATTACAATTTGCAATTAAATGATACAGTAATCAATATTGCACTGGACAAGAAATATGACTTAACTGTAAAAGGGCAAAAATTCAGTTTAAAAATTTCTTCAAAAGACACTTTGCTGTATGATGCAGGGGCGTACAGCTTTAAATATTTTAAAGACTTAAAGGTTTCCAAAACAGTAGTGAGTGAAGGGGTTGAACAGATTGCAATTTTAACTGCAGAAGGTTCCGGGTTCCTTATTCAGAAATATGATAACCTGGATCCATCTAAACTAAACGAAATGATGTTAAATGAAGTAACCAAAGAAAGCATCAGCTATGGTTTTGAATCAAAAAGAACAGATTACAAAAGAAAGCTAAGTTCTGGTCAAAGTATTGACATCAATAAAATGTTCCTGAAATATAAAGATGATATTAATATTTATGAAGTTGGTTCGCTGGGTAAAAAAGATTCGGGAATTATAATTATGACTATTCGCATGGATGACGATGACAACACGCATGGCAATAAGGCAATAGAACTGCTTTGGAAGTCTTTGATATTTAACTAACGGCTATTTTCCACAGGTAAAGAAACTTATAACATTAAATTCTTCCAAACTTGATTTTAGCAGTATAACAAAATAGTTATGGATCACCTTCAAATTTTAGGTTAGCCTACTCGCCTGATAATATTGGGATCTGCCTTAACTCCTTATAAAAAATAGAATTTTTTACCAATGGTTAAAACCAATTGAATTGTAATTGTAAAAGAAAAACTGCTATTCCAGTCATAAAACCAATCAATGCCAGCAGGCTAATCTTTTTCAGATACCACATAAAATTTATTTGCTCTATGCCCATAACAGCAACACCTGCGGCAGAGCCAATGATAATAGCACTTCCACCAGTACCCGTTGTTAAAGCAAGGAACTCCCAAAAATGATGATCTGTGGGATAGGTTGAAAGGTCATACATTCCTTGTGCGGCTGCAACCAACGGCACATTATCTACTATAGCTGATAATAATCCTAAAGCAGCCCCAATCAAATAATCATTTTTTAAGTTCGCATTTAAAGAATCAGCCAACAATTTCAAAGCGCCTATTGATTGCAATGCCGAAACTGCGAGTAAAATCCCCAGAAAAAAAAGTATGCTGGGAGTATCTACTTTTTGCAAAGCTCTTGCAACAGAGTACTGGCCAAGCACTTCAGGTTCCTTATTCTTATGGATGATAGTAGTAATTACCCACATTAACCCTAAGGCTAAAAGCATACCCATAAAAGGGGGCAAATGTGTTAGTGTTTTAAATACCGGAACAAATACCAGGAAACCGATTCCTGCGATAAGGATGATTCTGCCATCTCTCCGCTCTTTTATAGTAGAATCAGGTGCAGTAACCATACTAAATTTTTTTCCTTTAAAACGCAGGGAAATAAAGATAGCGGGTAGTAAACAGGCTAACATACTTGGCAGAATCAGCTCCTTCATTATATTTAAAGCAGTTATTTGCCCACCAATCCAAAGCATTGTTGTAGTAACATCACCCAACGGAGACCATGCTCCTCCGGAATTGGCAGCTATTACTATCATGCCGGCAAACCAAAGCCTATCCTCTTTTTCACTCAATATTTTAGAACATAGGGACGTCATTACTATTGCCGTAGTTAAATTATCCAATAAAGCAGAAAGGAAAAAAGTGATCACACTAACAATTATCAGTAACCGCTGTTTGCTGTTTGTACTGATTTTTTGTGTGATAATATCAAATCCATCATGAGAATCTATCAGTTCCACAATCGTCATTGCACCCAACAGAAAAAACAGGATGCCTGCTATCTCTCCCAAATGATGCAGCAACTCCTCTCCCACCAACGTTGCATCTTCACTTTTTAAAATGTAGATCGTCCAGCAAACTACACCGGTAATTAATGCAGAAGCTGCCTTATTCAATTTTAAGGGATGTTCAAATGCAATGGCAACATAACCCAGAATAAATACAATAATTATCAATGATGTTAACATACAATTCAGTTACTGAAAATTAATACTTTCATTTATAGTCAGCAATGCTGATAAGCCTGGCCACATCATGAACGATGATCTTTCTGCCTTTGGTTTCCAATATGCCCTGTTCTTTGTATTCTGATAGCACACGAACAACATTCTCCCTGGCGGTTCCTACGAGGCTGGCAAGGTCGTCCCTGCTCATATTGATCTCCACCGGCATTCCGGGCATGAAATTAATTTTGTACTTTTCCCGAAGTACGATTAGCTGTAATGCCAACCGTTCCCTTACTGATTTTTGTGCAAATAAAGTGAGGCTATTGGCCAGTACCGCAAACTCATGGCTCAGATTTTTCAACAACCTGTTTGTCAGAACGGTTGATTGCTGCAACGTAATTATAAAATCTTCTTTGGGTATAAATGCAATTATACTTTCTTCCAATGCTGCAGCAGAATCCGGATACCTGCCTTCCGATAAAATAGCATGATAACCGATCAATTCGCCGGTGTTGGCCACATAAATTATTTGCTCTTTGCCATCATTATTTACTTTATACTTTTTTACCTTGCCTGATACAATATAAAAAATACCTGACGGAAATCCACTTTCCCGAAAGATGATCTCAGCTTTCTTATATACCTGTTCTGTTTTATTCTTTGTAAGTAATGCCAGGTCTGCTTCAGGTAATCCTGCAAGCACTGATTCACTTTGAAATTCCCACTTATCTATCGGAAAAAGTCCTCTGATACTCATAATTGTTACAAAAATACCTTTTAAAAAATTGATAAACATCACTTTTTCTATTGATAAGGTTTACTGTTTACTTTGCATATAGCCAGTAATTTTGCATTGCAATAAACTCATCTTTCAAAATTCTTCCCTTTGTTGCCGGATTAACTGTAAGTGTTAATCTTAAACAGGTTTTCAACTTTAATAGCATTATGAACTTAGTTCAAAAAGAAATGTACACACATCGCTGGTTCACTTCCGATCTGCAGTTTAACCAGATCTATCCCTTGTCAATACAGGCATTAGCCGCAAAACACTGGACACGGCTTGAGACCGCGAGAAAAGCGGCAGAATTTCTCGCAGCGGAAAAAAATGTAAGGATCCTTGATATCGGGAGCGGAGTAGGAAAATTCTGCCTGAGCGCTGCATATTATAAACCTGAAGCTCACTACTTTGGTGTAGAGCAAAGACGCAACCTGATTTGCCATGCAGAAAGCGCCAGACAAATCCTCCAGCTAAAAAACATCTCTTTCATCAATGGAAATTTCACTCAACTGGATTTTAACCTTTATGATCATTTTTATTTCTACAATTCTTTTTATGAAAATATAACAGGTACAACCAAGATAGATGATACCATAGAATACTCTGCCGAATTATTTAACTACTATAACCGTTACCTGTACAAGCAACTGGAACTTAAACCAGCGGGTACCCGTTTAGCTACTTTTCATAGCTTGGAAGATGAAGTTCCTCCCGGATATCACGTTGTGGGCTCGGAAATGAACAACCTCTTAAAATTCTGGATCAAAGTTTAAAATTTAAACGGATACAAAATATTACAATTTCAGCATCCTAAAATTAGTTTCAATCATATGTCATTATCACTTACCGATTACAGAGCAAAACTATTATCAAAAATTATGTCGGCTGCTTCGCAGGAAGAAGTAAAACGCTACATAGATACTGCCATGAAAAGTCTGGAACAATATAAGTTGAACGGCCATATCATCAGTAGGTTTGTAGATAAAACAATTGACGAATTAGAACTATACAGCCCACTAAATAAAGATGAAAAACAATGGACCAATATTAAAATGGCCCGCATTTGTTTTAACCAGATAAAACGAAAACTATCTTTGGCAACTAATCCATAAAATAACAATAAAATGTTCAGGCCAAAGTTATTTGATACTTTACGGCAATACAACCGGCAACAATTTTACAAAGATCTGTTATCAGGCGTTATTGTGGGTATTGTTGCGCTGCCGTTAGCCATTGCATTTGCTATTGCCTCAGGAGTATCTCCCGAAAAAGGGTTGTACACCGCCGTGATCGGGGGTTTCATCATATCCGCTTTAGGTGGTAGTAAAGTACAGATTGGAGGACCAACAGGCGCTTTTATTGTGATCGTTTACGGAATTGTACAGCTGCATGGTATAAACGGGCTCATCATTGCTACATTCATGGCAGGTATCATGCTGATGATGATGGGATTTGCAAAACTAGGATCTGTAATAAAATTTATTCCATATCCTCTTATCATTGGCTTTACCAGCGGTATCGCATTGATCATTTTCTCATCTCAGGTAAAAGATTTTTTTGGTTTAACAATGGGTAATATACCGGCAGATTTCATAGATAAGTGGAAAAGTTATGTTGTAAATTTTGCAAGCTTAAACTGGCATGCGGCTTTGCTCGCAGTAGTTACAGTTTTTATCATTCTGATTTGGCCAAAGATCACACATAAAATTCCCGGATCATTAATTGCTATATTAGTTACTACGGCAGCAATGCAATTGCTGCACATGCCTGTAGATTCTATTGGTTCCAGGTTCGGAAGTATTTCCTCATCTTTCCCTTTACCAGAAATACCTCATCTTGATTTTACGATCATTAAAAACCTTCTTCGACCCGCATTTACAATTGCGCTTTTAGGGGGAATTGAATCTCTGCTATCAGCTGTTGTTGCTGATGGAATGACTGGCGGCAATCATCGCTCAAACATGGAACTCGTTGCCCAAGGAACTGCAAATATTGTATCCTCCGTCTTTGGTGGAATACCGGTAACTGGTGCAATTGCGCGAACAGCTACCAATGTAAAAAACGGGGGAAGAACACCAATTGCAGGTATCGTTCATGCGATAACGTTATTAATAATCATGTTATTCATTGGTAAATGGGCTGCGCTAATTCCGATGGCAACCCTTGCTGGCATATTAGTAGTAGTAGCATACCATATGAGTGAATGGCAGCATTTTCGTTCGGTTTTAAAAGGGCCGAAAAGCGATGTTGCTGTAATGCTCGTCACTTTCTTCTTAACAGTACTTGTAGATCTTACTGTTGCTATAGAAATAGGAATGGTACTGGCAGCTTTTCTATTCATGCGTAAAATGATACAGTTCAGTGATGTGAACCTCCTCACAAAGGATGGCAATGAAAATGACAATACCACAGACAGCCAGGGCATTGCTAATTTCCATATTCCTAAAGAAGTAGAAATATTTGAAATATCAGGTCCGTTGTTTTTTGGAGCCGCTTTCAAATTCAAAGATGCTGTGAGATTAATTGAAAAAAAACCCAAAGTGCTTATCCTGCGGATGCGACAGGTACCAATAATTGATGCAACCGGAATAAAAGTACTTGATGAAGTATGCAAAGAGTCTTTACTTAAAGGAACAAAAATTATTCTTTCCGAAATACATAGTGAAAAAGTAATGGAGGAACTTAAAAAAGCCCGTTTGATATTCTTTATTGGTAAAGCTAATATAACTGGCAGTCTACAGGCTGCAATTGATCGAAGTATTATACTCATGGAAGAAACAAAAAAAAAGACCAGCGATAAGAATAAAGCTGGTTCAGGCAATGATTAAAACTTGCTATTGCTTAAGAGAAGATGATAGTTATTATTTGTTTCCGCCCACAAGATGCAATTTTTTTTATGGTAATGAACAATGCATCAGTTAAGTTATTATTAATTGATCATTCGCTGCTTTTTACTACCAGCTGGCCCTCTTTATCATATTCATCTGTTGAAATATAATTTCCATCTATTGAATAGTTCTTCCATTCACCGGTTTGAATATCATGACTATATTGTCCCGAGCGCTTTATTATTCCTGTTTCATAATATTCTTCAAAAAAACCATGCAACTGCCCAAAACTATCAAGGCTATGTTTTGAAACGATTTGCCCATTAGGATAGTATTCTGCAAAATAAGATCTGCGGTTATTCTTTTCTGTGATCACCTGCCTCAACTTACCTGCCGTATCTTGCAACACCTGCGTTAAAGTATTGTTCTTCCGTGAAATAAAATAGAGCGCCTTTACAAGGTCTTTTCTCGGATAGGTTTTAACATAAGAGCTATCACTTTCCCTTTCTATTGAATCAAGAAATGTAACGTTTGTGTTAACGTTAGTTGCGACCGGCCTTTCCGTTGTCCGGCTGTTGCAACTGCCTATAGCAAATATTATCACAATAAAGAGGCTGTTCATTTTCTCATTCATAAGTACTTATTTCAGATATATAAAAAGCAGCCACCAATTGATGACTGCTCTTTGTATCATTAAACATTAAACTAAAATTTAGTCCATACTTTCCACCAGGTATCTCCCGGAGCACAAGCACCAACATATGCAACAGAAGTAAAACCGTTGATGAGTTTTGGATGTGTGAAACTTGCTCCAGCCACTGCAACAGATGCGCCGGTTGGATTAAAATCGGGCACATTGTAATTGAAAGGATCACCTAAACCAACTTCAGTATTGTTAGTTAATATGCTGTTACCATAGGCCGTTGTATTAAACCAACTGGTTATAGATGCAGTTGTGTTAGGTGTTAATGGTGTATTGGCATTGCCTGAAATACTATATAAAACCGGGTTATTACAACCGGCAATAATTGTATTTTGTACAAACAGCGAAGCAGGGATATTGTTATCAGTAGGAACACCTTTGGTAGCATCAATATATAAACCATTAGGATAACCCATAATGATGGAATTGAAAATTGAAATGCTGGAATTTCTCCTGATCTGCGCACCCCAAACAAAAAGGTTATTACCTGTATTTGACAAAGTTGCTCTTGGCCCCATTACTGTCATGTTAGAAAAAACTGCACTGGTTTGTGGCAAAAAAGCACTTCCATTAGCATCGTTATCACTTTCAAATGCTTCGCTTTTAGAGATATCTGCTACAGAAGAATCTCTTAATGAAATACCAAACTGAACTTTACCATTAAAGCCGTTGTCTGTATCAAAATCATCATCTAATGTACGGTAAGAAATAAGGTGTGTGCAATTTACAGTTCCACCAAACCACTCAAAAGAATCATCATTTGCGTAAGAAACCTGAACATTATCCACAACAGTATTGCTTCCAACACCGCCAAATGTTAAACCGTTAATTTCTTTATCCGGAAGGAATGCAAATCCTGCATATTCGATGCGAACAAAACGTAATATACCACTGTTATCGGCTGGATTTTGAGCCTGTGTAGAGGGTGTGCCATACAATCCCAATCCATCACTGTTATTAATACCACCTTCAATTTCACCAACACCCTGAACTCCGTTAAAAGAAGAATTAGCAGGTGCATTTCCTAAAATAACTACCCCAGCCCAATCACCACGTTGAGGAGTAGCCGCTTCTGATGTGAAAACAATTGGCTTATCAACTGTTCCGTCTGCAATTATCTTACAACTGCGGGTAATTACCAATCCACCCTTGCTGCCATTTTCACCAACTATCTTTGTACCTGGTTCTATGGTGAGGATGGCGCCATTAGTAACATATACAAGGCCACGTAGCTTATAAACGTATTCAGCTTTCAATGTACGGTTTTCCGATATCCTTCCTTGCAGGATCGTATTCTCTGTAGTGCCTGTAGGCGGTGTAACAACAGTGTTTGTACCATCTACTTCAATTTTGCGGCACCCTACTGCGGCAACGGCCATCAAAATACTGTAGAGCAATAACTTTTTCATGTTTCTTATTTTTGTTGTTTTTGTAAAATGATATATTGTATTGGTATATGATTAGAAATTATAGCCGAATGAAATACTCAGGTTAGTACCAAATCTCCGTTTGATAGCAAATGCATCTACACCTTCATCAAACTTTTTGTTCTTATTTAAATCATTGTAAAAAATTGCCCTCTTATTAATAATATCAGCAACGTTTAATTTTACTTCGCCCTTTGATTTCAGTACTTTTTTTGCGATCTGAAAATCAAGTACCGGTCTTGGATTCTCCCAAATGGGTGGTTGATCTCCGCCAACAAAAGCGATCCTTCTACCGATCTGGTTAAATAATAATGTTGTGTTGATGCCATATTTCTCAACATCGTATTGCACCGAGCCATTGATGAGGTAAGGGCTTTGGCCCTGCATTGGCCTTGATTCGCCTGAACCGATACCAGTAACACGATTGTATATATAGGATACATTTCCCTGAACCGTAAAATTCTTCAGCGCCGTGTTAAAATCAAGCTTCTTTCTAAATTCTAATTCCACACCAAAACTATTTGCTTCATCTGCATTTAGAAAATTATAGGTACTGCTGGCAGCTCCAGAGCTTGCATTGAAAAAAACTTCAATTGGCTTCTTAAAATATTTATAAAATACCCCTACAGTAAATAACTCCCCGGCTCTTGGATACAACTCGTACCGAAGGTCAAAATTGGAAACCTTTGTTCTTTCCAGGCCGGTATTTCCTGCTACTGTTGCGCCAAGGTCAAAATCATAAAACTGGAAAGTACTCAGTTCCCTAAACTCGGGACGGATCACTGTTTGTGAACCAGATAAACGTACATTGGTTTTGTTATTTACTTTGTAAGTAAGATTTAAACCGGGTAAAAAATCTGTTTTCCTGTTATTAACAAAACGGGGATCGCTCTTTCTTACACTTCCAATCAGTTGATCAAAATCTTCTACCCTTAATCCCCAAACCACTCTTACCTTATTACCCAATTGATTATCTAATTGCAGGAAACCGGCATTCAAAATAGAGTTGGCCAGGTAACGGTAACTACTACCCGATAGTTCGTTGAATGCTAATTTATTGTCAAAGCCGTTTCCAAAATTTTCGGCAGCAAAAATCTGGTCTGCCGAAAGTGATCGCAATGCCTGGTTATTTACAGGCAGGTAAATGGCAAATGGCCTGCTATCAAATAACCTGTCTTTTACCTGGAAAAAATATCCGCCCTTAACTGTTTGAGACAGACCTTTTACTGTAAAGCTTTTACTAATATCACCACCGGCTGTATATACATAGTCATTTAAGAAGCCAAAGTATCTGCTACCGCTTTTCTGAGAAGAATTAGACTGGCCAATGGATGCCAGGTAGGGTGAGGAAGGATTGCTTGGATCGTCCTGGATGTATTGGAGGCGACGCTGATCTGGTACATATTGATCCAGTATATTAAAACTTCCGAACCAATGTAATTTTGCATCAACCTTCTTAATATTATGATCACCCGATAACTGGGTATTGTAAAAAGTATTGGCTTTAAATGCCAGCTCTGTTGCCCTGATGTTATCACCTGCAGCAGTATTTGCATTGTCAAATTCTTTACCTGTTCTTATAGTGGTGTAATTTGTTGTATTTACATTGAGCAAATTCTTGAAAGATATTTTACTATTATTACCTATCTGCAATGTAATATTTGCCAGGGCGCCTGCCAACACATCCTTGCTGTACTTGTTATTGTAATAATCAAAACTTAAAGAAGGCACATTGTTCTCGAAAGAGTTTATCTGGTTCTCATATTCAGTTCTCCTGTTGCTCCTGTTATAGGTTAATGCAAAGATTGCTGCCAGTTTAGTTTTACCACCTAACTTTTTATTGAAACCGCCATTAATTAAAAAACTCTGATTTAGTGAAATGGTATTATCAATTTCGGGCGACCAGATATTTTTCATGGAAGCACCTAAGTTTGCCTTTTCCTGTGCCGAGAGTGCAGCAAAAGTACTTTTATTTGGAAATGCTGCCGGCAAAGCTCGTGCTCCGTTATCGTATCCTAAAAAATCGGTACTGCTTCCCTGGTAGCTATAAAAATCTTTTCCCAAAGTTTGTGTATTAAAGCCAGTTCCTATTTGAACAGACAGGAAATTTTTTGAAGGAACATCTTTCGTATTAACCTGTATTAAACCGCCAGCCCACTCTCCCGGCAATTCGGGTATAAAAGCTTTGTTCATGATAATATTATCTATCATAGCCGATGGAATAATATCAAAGCTGAAAGTTTTACGGTCGGGTTCGGTGCTACTAAGTAAAACACCATTTAACATTGCCTGGTTGTACCTGTCTGCCAAACCTCTTACAATCAGGTATTTTCCTTCCTGAACCGAAGTACCAGGTACACGCTTCAGTACTTCTCCCGTATTTCTATCCGGCGACCTGCGAATTGCTTCAGCACTTACAACCTGTGCAACTACCGGCGTATTCTTCTGGTAAGCGATAAGGGCTGCTGCCGTTTCCTTTCTTGCATTTGAACGAACAACTACAGCATCTTCCGTTTTTGAAGCACGCTCTAATACTATGTCTATCGAGTTTGTTTGATTTGGTAAAACTTCTACATCATCCAGTATCTTTTGCTGATACCCCACTGATGTAATTTTTATTGTATATTTTTTACCCGCTGCAAGTGTAATAACAAAACTGCCTTCTGTGTTACTCGTAACGGTTTTGCCGGTTCCCTCTACCTGAATGGAAACGCCACTCAACCTGGCGCCAGATTTTACATCGGTAAGTTTACCCTCGATCTGCCCTGTTTGAGCCGAAACACTAAAAGAAAAAATAAAAAATGCCAGTAATGCCGCTATAAACTTCATACCCTTTAATTTGATGCAAAGAGAAGCTTTGTATGTTACGGCAAGATGAACGGAAGGTTAAGCAAATGTTACGGCTATGTTACCCCAATGTTAAGTGGCTTAAAAAATGAAAAATTGAAATAAGAATCGGAGATAAGGAGTAACTAACCACTAAAATCTAAACTGGAGCCGACATGTAAACACATCATCTTTTAAATCGTTGGTAAACCCGGTGAGTTGTGTTTTTTCATTCTTAACATTGGCATAATATAAAATGAGTTTGGCATTATCTGTTAGGTAACTGATATAGCCAACTCCCAATGTACTGTATTTAATATTAGCTCCGCTAAAGCCTGCGCCTGTAGCACCAATTTCATTCCCCTTAACCATTGTATCGGGATCATACCAATCGTATTTAATAAAAACCTGGTGCCGGGTTGTAAAAAGCTGTTGCAATAAATAGAAATAGGCACCGTTAAAATGCCGGATATGAAACCCCTCGTTACCCGATGTTAGAGCGATTGGCGTTTCCGAACTATTGGCGGTTCCTGTTTGTTTGCCAGCGACGAACTCGGCTCTTAATTCGGAAGTAAGGCCTTTTCTATTTTTATACTTAAGTTGCATGTTAGCTCCATAGTACTGCCGGGGTGATGTTTTAAAGAGATTATTGAGCGATGAATCAACAACGATACTTTTAATGCCCTGAAACTGTTTTGTTGTAAAAACATATTTTGTGTTTTGTAGCAAGCCACCCTGCAAAGTGGATGCGCCAAATGCCATTGTAATTTTATTGGCTACTGGAAAAGGCTTAAGCGAAATATTTCCGATCACATCTTTGTTATTGTCAAAATCACCCGCTGCATTTATTCCCTGCCCGTTAAATAAACCAATATCGGCCTTAAGGAATTTTAAACGGCTTACTTTACGACGAGAATCTAAAGTTACCATAGCACCCAGGTCACGCTCACTTTTCATTAATGTCTGGCTCATTCTACCTCTTTCCGGACTTTCCCTGTCTGCACTACTTAGATTAACTTCAAAACCAAAAGGTCGTGCAAACATCCCTACTGTGAACGAAAATAGCTTTAGCTGATTTTCGAATACCCTACCCCAAATATCCCGAACTGTAAACGCACGTTCATTGGCATCAAATTGAAATACAATCTGCACACCTGGCTTTCTACCCTCTTCAAAATGGGCATAATCTATCCGCAGCCGGCTACGCCTTAACATGAACCGGTTGTTTACCTGGCTTCCAAAGTCTCCGCCTTCAAAGCTTTTAATTGCCTTAGTTTCAGCAACCTGAAATTGTGGCTGTAGATAACCCCCGATTCTTAAGTGATCAAATTTTTTATAAATAGCTAATAATCCTTTTCCCGTAGTAGTGGCTGTATCCACCATATCCATCAGGTACTGGGCACGAGCGAAAATGGAAAAACAAAAACCTGAAAGAAAAAGAATGATGCTCTTCCAATTCATATTTAAAATTTTTTCTCAAGTTAATAACAATTTAATATTATCTCTGTGTTAAGAAATTATTATCAATTTTAATTTTGCCTGCTAATTAGGCTATAATTCTATTTTTGTCCAAATAAAAAAGGAAATGGGATTTAATTCAATTTTGAAGATTTTTTTACCGAAAGACAGGGTATTTTACCAGCTATTTGAAAATGTGGCGGAGGAACTGGTAAAGATGGGTAATAAATTAAGGGAGGTGGTAAATGAACCGGATTTTGAGCAAAGAGGAAAACTTATTAAGGAAGTAGAAGATATGGAGCATGTAAATGATGAATTTACTCACCAGATCTTTACAGAACTTGGCAAGAATTTTATAACTCCTTTCGATCGTGAAGACATTCACTACTTGGCTACTGCACTGGATGATATCGCCGATTATATTTATGCTTCTGCAAAAAAGATCAACTTTTACCATGTTGACCCCAATGATATCGGAATTCAAAAAATGGGCGACCTGATCGCATTAGGTTGTGTGCAGGTGCACAAGGCCGTTACCGAATTACGCAATATGAAGAATATGCGCCAGATCACGGATGCCCTTGTTGCAATTAATAGTATAGAAAACCAGGGAGATGATATTTTTGACATGAGTATTGAAAGGTTATTTGCTACCGAACCAGACGCCAAAGAAGTAATCAAGAAAAGAGAAATATACCAGATCATGGAAATTGTTACAGATAAATGTGAAGATGCTGCTAATGTAATCGAATCGATCATTATCAAATACGCGTAATCATTTGATAGTTAGTTTTTTTGTTCTCACTTACCAAAAAAACAGCTCCAAATCTCCAAAATAAATACATGACTTTCCTGATCGTTATCATAGCAATGGCACTCATCTTTGATTTTATCAATGGATTTCATGATGCTGCCAATTCAATTGCCACGGTAGTTTCCACTAAAGTACTCACGCCAACACAGGCTGTGCTTTGGGCAGCTATGTTTAACTTTTTTGCCTTTTTTATTTTTAAAGATCACGGTGTTGCCAATACGATCGCCAAAACAGTAAAAACAGAAGTTGTATCAGGCCACGAAATGATGCTGGTAATTTTTTCAGGTTTGCTGGCGGCCATTTTTTGGAACCTTGTTACCTGGTGGTATGGTATTCCTTCATCTTCCTCTCATACGTTGATTGGAGGTTTTTCCGGCGCCGCTGTAGCCTTTGGTGGGTTTGCAACAATTAATTCCGAACCGATCCTTAAAACCGTTGCTTTCATTTTTCTTGCTCCTATCGTTGGGATGATCATAGCCTTTATCATATCGCTTTGGTTCATTCACTCATTTAAAAAAGGAATGATGCCCAAGATCATTGCACTCACTATTTTTATATTAACGGGATGGTTCCTTTCTAAAAACATGGAATTTGACCCTGCAAAACTAAAAACGCATTTTGAATCTTATACATTAAAAGTGATTTTTCATGCAGCCAATTTTAAGTGGATCCTTCTTGCCAGCATCCTTTTAATAATGGCAACTTTTACGTTGTTTTTAAATGGGCTAAATGCCAACCGGGCAAATACCTGGTTTAAAAGGTTGCAACTGGTTTCATCCGCTGCTTTCAGTATAGGGCATGGTGGTAATGATGCTCAAAAAGTGATGGGAATCATTACCGTAGCTTTAATAGCTTATGACCCTACCGTTTACAGTCTTAATCATATGGAATGGTGGGTGCCACTGGCCTGTTATGCAGCCATAGCACTGGGTACAATGAGCGGTGGCTGGAAGATCATCAAAACCATGGGAACCAAGATCACAAAGGTTACACCATTTGAAGGTGTTGCGGCAGAAACGGCCGGCGCTATTACCTTATTTGTAACGGAAGCTCTGAAAATTCCCGTAAGTACTACTCATACCATTACCGGATCTATCATTGGGGTTGGGGCTACTAAAAGACTTTCAGCTGTAAGATGGGGCGTTACGGTAAACCTTTTATGGGCATGGGTGCTCACTATTCCTATCAGTGGCCTGCTGGCAGCTTTATTTTATTTTATACTGCATTTCTTTATCAAGTAGCCTTCTTTATTTAACCCGCAGTTAAATACTGCAAAATTACTAATGCCTCACAAAACGGATTTTTATTTTGCACAGTAAGTGAATTATATATTTTTATTATCATTATAAATAAATAGTCCTTCGCAGGAAGTATAGGCAATTTTTTGTTTTCTTTGTGGCATGAAAAAAATATTAGTTACCGGTGGTTGCGGATATATTGGTTCTCATACCATTGTTGATCTGATTCAAAACGGCTTTGAAGTTATATCTGCTGATGATAACAGCAGAAGCAAACCCAATACCCTGGATGGTGTAGAAAAGATAACCGGGGTGAAAGTGAAGAATTACACAGTGAACCTTTGCATATTTGATGACACCCATGCAATTTTTGTAGAAAACCCCGATATTGATGGCATCATCCATTTCGCTGCATATAAATCAGTGGGGGAATCGGTAGAAAAACCCCTAATGTATTTTGAAAATAACATGAATTCGCTCATCAATATACTGCGTTGTGCAGCCGAATTTAATATACCGCATTTTGTTTTTTCCTCTTCCTGCACCGTTTACGGAAATCCCACAGAAAGCCCGGTTACAGAAACCACTCAAACCCAACCAGCTGAATCGCCTTATGGCTCCACCAAACAGATGGGAGAACAGGTTGTTCAACAAACAGTGAACAGCAATAATATTCAATCAATATTATTACGCTATTTTAACCCGGTTGGTGCTCATCCATCAATACAAATAGGTGAAATACCCATTGGCAGGCCCGCAAACCTCGTTCCTGCTATTACACAAACAGCTATCGGCAAACTTCCACAAATGAATGTGTATGGTAACGACTATCCAACAAGAGACGGCAGTTGCCTGAGAGATTATATCCATGTTTCAGACATTGCCCACGCTCATACCCTTGCTTTAAATTATCTTATTGCCAATAAAAACACTTCCAATTGCGAAATTTTTAACCTGGGAACAGGTAATGGATATACCGTGTTGGAAGTGATCCGCACTTTTGAAAAAGTAAGTAACCAGGCCTTAAATTACGCTATTGCCCCCCGAAGGCCGGGAGATATTACGGCTATTTATGCAAATAATGAGAAAGCGAGATCTTTACTTGGCTGGATGCCAAAATACAACCTGGAAGATATGATGCAAACTGCTTGGAACTGGCAATTGAAACTTAACAAAGAAGAAAATATTTTTAAAGGTCAGGACCCATCTTTGAATTAATATTGCATTCAGAATTTATTACTACTAATTATACAATTATGCTTACTGATATACAGGTTACAGGAAATAAAGATACCCGAAGTGGTTTTGGAGATGGGATTTTGGAAGCTGCCCGCGAAAATGAAAACATTATTGCACTTACAGCAGACCTTGCTGGTTCACTTAAGTTGAATGGATTTATAAAAGAATTTCCGGAAAGGTTTATCCAGTGTGGCATTGCGGAAGCCAATATGATGGGAATAGCTGCCGGACTTACTATAGGAGGGAAGATCCCTTACACTACAACTTTCGCGAATTTTTCTACAGGTCGTGTGTACGACCAGATACGCCAAAGCATAGCATATAGCGGTAAAAATGTAAAGATCTGTGCTTCACATGCAGGGCTAACACTGGGAGAAGATGGCGCAACTCACCAGATACTGGAAGATATTGGATTAATGAAAATGCTGCCGGGCATGACGGTAATAGTACCTGCAGATTATAACCAAACCAAAGCTGCAACCAAAGCCATAGCAAATTATGAAGGCCCTGTATATCTTCGCTTTGGCCGCCCGGTTTGGCCCATTTTTACCAAAGAGGAAGATTTTAAGATTGGAAAAGCGCAACATTTATCCGAAGGAAAAGACATTTCTATTTTTGCCTGCGGCCACCTGGTATGGATTGCCGTGGAAGCAGCAAGAATTCTGGAAGCAAAAGGTATTAGTGTAGAATTAATTAATATTCATACAATTAAACCACTTGATACGGAGGCGATAGTAGCTTCTATCAGGAAAACAGGTTGTGCCGTTACGGCAGAAGAACACAATATTATTGGCGGGCTTGGCGACAGCATCGCCCAGGCTGCTGCAAAAAATTGTCCCGTTCCAATTGAATATATAGGTACAAATGATACTTTTGGTGAAAGCGGCAAGCCCGCAGACCTATTGGTAAAATATGGTCTTGATGCAGCACATATTGTAGCAGCAGCCGAGAAAGTACTGGCCAGAAAGATCAAATAGTAATTTAGCCAATCTGGTTGTATAAATCTTTTACCAATCTCCGGATTGGTTTTTTTATGCAATTTATATTTAGAGATGGCTTAAACTTTCTCAATAAAAACCAATCTTAGCGCAGGTTGTTTTATTTTTGTGATACTTAATTAAGTTATGGCCGAACATTTAGATGATAATGAACTGTTGTTTCAATTTAAAAATGAAGCAACCAGGGAAGCTGCTTTTACACGTATCATAAAAAAATACCAGGAAAAACTTTACTGGCATATCCGCCGGATGGTGGTAGAGCATGAAGATGCCAATGATGTACTGCAAAATATGTTCATTAAAGTATGGAAAAACCTGGATAAGTTTAGGGAAGATAGCCAGTTATATACATGGCTTTACCGGATTGCTACTAATGAAAGCCTTACTTTTCTGGAACAACTAAAAAAACGCAAATCGGTATCCCTGAGCGACGACGATAACTTTTTAAGTAATAAGTTACAGGCAGACAAGCATTTTGATGGAAATAAACTGGAATGGAAATTACAGCTTGCTATTCAGCAACTTCCAGATAAACAAAAGGCTGTTTTTAATCTGCGCTATTTTGATGAGATGCCTTACGAAGAAATGAGCCGCGTACTGGAAACCAGCGAAGGGTCTTTAAAAGCAAGTTATCATCACGCAGTAAAAAAAATTGAAGATTATATAACAAACCGTTAAACCTAATACATACTATCACGTCATAGTTATCAATGCAGCCAGATATCACCATACATAATGAATTAAAAGAACTTAACAGTTTGCTGGTAAACATACCTAAAACGAATGTGTTTACGGTACCTAACGGTTATTTTGATTTTCTTTCAAATGATATACTTCAAGGTATCAATAATGAGTTAGCCATTAATGGCTTAATTATACCTGCTGTAGAAAGAAATATTCCAGAAGGATATTTTGAGGGCCTGGCAGATTCCATTATTAATAAGATTAAGCTGGAAGAGTATAATGGTGATCAACAGGCTGCTACTTTACGTTCTAGCATTGGAACAGGCAATGTATTTTCAGTTCCCGAAGGGTATTTTAACGGTTTAGCTGCTTCAATTCAACGTAAGATCGTACCAACAGCTACCGTTGTTACCATGAAACCCAGGAGATCTTTCTTTATGTATGCAATTGCCGCTGCACTCACCGGTTTACTAGGGCTGAGCCTGTTCAGTGTTTTTGATGAAAGATCTAATGACATAATTCAAACAACCAATACTCCAATGGCAGTTTTAGATAATGCAAACAAGATATTGGAGAATAAAAATTTTGATAAAATGATAGAATCTCTGGGCGATGATGAAATCCTGAGTTATCTTAAAAACAATGGTGAAGATGTAAATGCCGCTCTGGTAGCATCTGTTTCGGAAGATAAAACTTTACCTGACGAAGATGCCTATTATATGGACGAAAATGCACTTGATAACATATTAAGTGAACTGAACATCGGCAAAACCGGCAATAATTAAACTAATCAGCATGAAACGTATTTTACTATATTTTTTATTTTTAACAGGAATATTCTCTGTAGCAGAGGCGCAGGAACAAACACCAACTGATGGAAGCAATAAGGAACAAAAGATAAGGGCCCTCTATGCTGCGTACATAACACAACAACTTAATTTAACGGAAGCAGAGGCTCAGAAATTTTGGCCTGTGCATGCACAGTTTGATGCAGACCTGAAAGCTGTTAGCCTCGGTATTCCAGAGCTGGAAAGACAGCAGGCTCAATTAAATATCAAGAAAAAATACCAGGATAAATTCAACAGTATCCTGGGTAGCAACAGGTCTAATAACTTCTACAGAATTGATGGAGAATTCAGAAAAAAACTGGTAGACGAACTTCGTAAAAGGCGTCAGCAAAATAATTTAAATCAGCGGCCACGTAACAGAAAAGCTTTTTAAGAAATTAATATTTCTCCGCATTACAGTCCCTTTTCTACCGAAAAGGGATTTTTTTTTATGCTTTCCAACATA
>JANOCC010000072.1:0-6753 GCA_031411955.1 Ferruginibacter sp. | reverse complement strand
TTACAGTTGCACTCACCGATAATCTGACTTTAATCGCCCATATTGATACTGCCATTTGTTATGGCGCTTCTTTTGATGCCAATACAATCAGCAATGCCACTGGTTATAGCTGGTTACCTGCAGCTGGAGTTAGTAACCCGGCAATTGCCAACCCGGTTTTATCGCCAACAGTTCCCAGTACTTTGTATACAGTAACGGCAACTTTGGGAAGCTGTACCAGCACTCAATCTTTTACGGTAACTGTTGCCGCTGAAATAACCTTAACAGTACCGGCACCGCAAACTATTTGCTCGCAGGGAAGTTTTGCTGCAAATACAGTGAGCAATGCAACAACTTTTCAGTGGACTCCGGCAACCGGAGTTAGTAATACAAGTGTTGCCAGCCCGGTATTTAATCCTGCAAGCACAACTACTTATTCTGTGATTGCATCAACAGGTGTTTGCAGTGTAAACGGTTCTTTTGAAATAGCAGTGGCTCCGCAACCAAATGTAAATGCCGGAAGCAATGTTACCATCGCAGCCGGGCAATCGATTCAATTGCAGGCAAGTGCCGACCCGGGAACTTATTTATGGACGCCTTCTGCAGGTTTAAGTGCTGTAAATATTCTAAACCCTGTCGCATCTCCATCTGTAACAACTACCTATACACTAACGATCACCAATACACTAAACTGCACAAACTCAGATGAGGTTGAAGTGCAGGTAGTTCCTGAATGTGCCAAGCCAATGAATGCAATAACTCCAAATGGCGATGGCATTAACGATAAGTGGTTGGTTACTTTCGGAAATTGTTTAAGTGTGGCTAAAGTAAAAGTATTTAACAGGTATGGTAGCCCCGTTTTTGAATCGGATAATTATCAGAATAACTGGGAAGGTACTTATAAAGGAAAATCCATACCGGATGGAACTTACTATTACGTGATTGAGTACAGGCAAAATAATGGCAATACTATCATGTTAAAAGGCGATCTCACTATCTTAAGATAGATAAGTGGGTAAATGCAGGCGGTGGTAAACTGAAAACAATAACTTCAGGTTACTAAACAAATAAATTCTTAATTGGCAGCAGCATAACTTTATTTATGCTGCTGTTTAGTTTTTCTCCGGTACCACTTCCGGTTCGGGTTTTTCAGGGGCTTCTTTCTTATCTTTTTTAGTGCTCTTAGACTTTTTGCTTTTTTTCGGCTTTTTTATTTGTGTATCATTTATTTCATCATCGTCTACTTTGTCCTTTGCATGCTGAATTACAAAATAGTAATTAGTATGTTTGCCCATATCATCCATGGCATCTATAATTTCTACAAAGTGATTGTACTTATTCCAGCCTGTATTTTTAGCGGCAATTGTCATACCCACATTAGGAATAAAATATTCACCATCGGCAAGCCCCAGCGAAAAAATAGGCGTTTCAGCTGTTTTTCCTTTCCCGCTATAGATCATAGCTCCCATTACTTTATCTACCAGGTCCATAAAATATTTTGCACTATCCCTGTTTTTTAATTGGTTATAAGAATACGACCTCTCTTTAAGTATACGCAGGCTTAATGGATGAGAGGCGAGATAGGTCTTTGATTCAATCAACGCTCCTTCATAATCAGCACTATCATTCATATCAAAAATCTCCTTCTCCTTTTGAAAATCCTGCCAGGGTTTAAAATGAGCATCTTCTGTATATCCTATCATTAATGCAAGTGTTTCTGCCCTCGTTATCACAGAATCTTCACTTAAAAATTTTTCCAGTAATTTATGATAATATAATTCACTGTTTCTATCCTTCGTTTTTTCCAGGATCATTTTATAATCCCGGTTATAATCAAAATTTGTTGGAGCGGGTGTACCGGTAGGAGCAATGGCTTGTCCGAAGCAATACCATGATACAGTTAAAAAAATAAGGGTAAAAATGGTTCTCATAATGCTTTCTTTAAACTATTAGATAAAGCGAGTTAAATGCAGTACCATCGGCTCCTGGCGAAGAAGGGGCATTAGTTGCTTTGTCCGCCTTGTGCCGATGCTTATTAAAGGAACGAAAATTTGATGTAATTACCAAAGTACACCGTTAACGAATATATTAAAAAGAAGGATAATAAAATTAAGAACTATAAAAGCATAGTGCCGGATATTTAACAATCACTCACTAACGAATTAATAATATGGTACCTTTCATTGATATTTTTTTGCCATATTTATCAGTTCCTTTAATGAACCAAACATATGTGCCGGCTGCAAGTTTTACTTGTTTGTTTGTTCCATCCCATCCTTTGGTAACATCATTGTTTTGATAAACTGTTGAGCCATACCTGTCGCAAATGCGAAAAATATCTGTGTGGAAAATATCTACCGGTATAGGTTTAAATACATCATTCAAACCATCATTATTTGGTGTAAAAGCATTTGGCACCTGGTAACCAGTTGCATTTATCATTTTTACATTTACAGTATCCGCTGATTTGCAACCTGCCCGGTCAATTGTTTGAACAATAAACTGCTGATCGTTATCAAGAATTGCAACAGGTGATTGAATATTTGAAACATTTAATGGGCCTGCAGGGCTCCAATGGTAGCTTTCAGCCTGGCTGCAATGCAACTGCACGGATGTTCCCCGTACTGCAAATGTATCATTACCTGCAAATACCGGTATAGGCTGGGTTATCACCAGATTAACTGAGGCCGTATCCGTACAATTTAAAATATTGGTTACTTCAAGCCTGTAATTACCCGGTTGATTTACCGAAACGGGCGGTGCAATGTTATTTGTTTCAAATTGCCAGTTACTGGTATAACCGCGGGTGTTAAATTCCAGTGTAAGATCAGTAAATAGTCCGGTGCAAAGTTGCTTTTCGATATCCGGGCCAAGCTGCGGACTTTTATTTACTATAACGGTTATGGGTATACGATCGCTTTCACAGTTACCGGTATTTTGGCTCACATAATAAATAAAAGAGCCGTCATTTTGGGTAGCGGGAATCGGCGGGATTACAGAACCTGTGCCGCCATTGAGTGTATTATACCAGAGCAGGTTAGAACCACTTGCTGTTAATGCAGGCGCTACAAAGGCCTGGCAATAAATAATAGTATCAGTTGCAACTGGCAGGGGAGAAAGAGGTATAGCTGCTATAGTAATTTGTTTAGTTACAGGGCATGATCCACCAGGATCAGTTGATGTAACGGAATAAACCTGTGTGGAACCAATTGTTGCCGTAACCAAATTTCCTGAAATGCTGTTTAAGCCAACGCCATTCCAGGAGTAATTTCCATTTCCACCAGTGGCAGTTAGCTGAACCTGTGAGCCTGTGCACGCTGAAGTAGCGGAACTGCTTAGGGCAAGCGCACCCGTAGAAGGGAGCGGTTCAATGATGTAATTACATTCGTCGCCGGCAAAGCCATCGATCATTAAATAATATGTATTGCCGGGTATAAGCCCGGAAGCTGTTACAATATTAGGCGATGCTCCAGGGCGTATAGGCGAATAACAACCATGATCTATTACAGGTCCTGAGCTACCGCCAGCCTCAAAAAAGAACATTTGTATTCCATCGTTTTGTGTGCTGCTCATTACCCAAACATTAAAATCCATCATTACAGCAGTAGCGATAAATTTTACAAAGGCATTGTTTTGAATTGTTCCGCAAAATGCATTGGTGAGTTCAGGCCAGGTGTCGGCAGTATATGAGGAAGAAGTAGCTGCGCAAAAGCCAAATAAACTGCAAACAGAGGGTGCCGCTGCAATAGTATTGGCCGGCGAAGAATTGTTGTTGCATACCGGGGGCTGCGGAGGAAGGTTTGTGGTGAAACTTATACTCCAGTTTAATAAGGTACCGGTTGCTCCTGCAACAACATCATTGATGCACAATTGCCAGGTGCCATCTGCCGACTGGCCATTATTTACCAAACCTAAATACCCATCGGGAATAAAATTACCCGTAAAAGGGCTGGTTCCATTTTCAATAGGGGTAGTTGCATTTCCGGTAAAACAGGTTCCTGAATAACCAATTCCTGCCCCAGCATTTTGAATCGTTAGAGGGATAGTGGTTCCGTCTGGCGATCTTAAATATACTTCCAGTTCCGAAACCCAATTATGGGAAATGGAGATACATACTGAACCAAGGCCATAGTTTGCATTAACAATACCTACGCCGGAAACATTGATCGGGAAACATTGTTGAACACTGCCACTATCGGGAATAGCGCCACCGCCTCCATTGAAGGTTTGAGTAAACCCAGGGTTTTTAAGACTAAGAAAAAAAATAAAAATTAGTATAAGTCTTTTCACTAGTTAGTTTCAGTTGTAAGTATGATCATGATTTTTTTAAATCCCCTGAAAATTTATAGATGAATATTGTTGAATACTTTCATAAATGCAACAGGGCAGTTAACCACCTATAACAACGTATATTTACTGGTAATTATTACTATTTGTGTTATATACAATAATATCCTGGTAATCTTATTGTGGAAATAGGTAGCATTGACACAAATATAATTGGAAGGGTTTGCAAACCAGGTGCCAATAGGTTATAAGTACCCGTTTTTGCTTCTTAATCAGGCAAATAATATAAAGGCTGTAATTTGTCTGCAATATTTTTTTTTCTTTTTGTCCCGCCAATAGAAACCTGCTTGCCATGTACAGGAAGACGCTACTGTCTCCACTGCATTGGTGCGTTCCGAAAGCAACAATAAACGGAAGTTATAAACTCATCATCTCATTTTGTGGCTTTATGATTTTTCAGGAAATGAAATGATTTTTATTTCTTTATAATGTTCTTTTTTGCTCCGCCAAAAAAAGGACATTATAAAGGCGGCCCCTTGCTGATGTACAGCCCACCCAGGGGAAACAGCTATATGGAGCGGGAGTGCAAAGTAAGCTGTGAAGTAGAATGTTGATTATGCAGTGGTTTATGGCAGCACTTGCTTTTATGAATAGGTGACCTGTGGTATATTATTTTTTCCGGCGATCATTTCAAATGAAGTTCTGTAAAATGTATAAATCCATCGCTTCCTAATCAGCAAACTGCTTCTAGGATGGGCATCAGAAAAAATTGCGTTAAGAACTTGCTGGAATGCAGCGGTCCACCGCAGGTGGGTTTACGGCGAAAGTGATTGGCATTAGGGAAATGTTGATGTTGTGTTGGTTGAATTAAATCATGCTGTTTGGCTTTAGCACTTTTCGGCGTAGCGGAATGAAGGCAAGTTTAGCTTTTTTTTCTGAAGCCCTTGACTTTTGCTTCTTTTGGTTAAGCAAAAGAAGTTAATACAAATAGAAAGATGTTACTTTCAAGTTTATAGTTGCAAAAAATTCTTTCTCTTTTTTTGTCCCGCCAAAAAAAGACAAAGGCGGCCCCTGGCTGATATACAGCCCACCCAGGGGATGCAGCTATGTGGTTCAGTTGTGCAAAGTAAACTGTAAAGTAGTAAGCTGATTGTGCAGCGGTTTTGCAAAGTTTCTTCTTTTCTAAATAGAGATTTTAAAAGGTATGAAATTCGATTAATGCGACGTAGCGAGATTGTTCAAAACCATCGCTTCCTATTCAGTTAATTGCTTCGAAGGATGGGCCTCAGAAAAAATTGCGTTAAGAACTTGCTGTAATGAAGCGGTCCACCGCAGGTGGGCTTACGGCGAAAGTGATTGGCATTAGGGAAATGTTGATGCTATGTCGGTTGAATGAAATTATGCTATTTGGTTCTAGCACTTTTCGGCGTAGCGGAATGAAGGCAAGTTTAGCTTTTTTTTCTAAAGCCCTTGACTTTTGTTTCTTTTGGTTAAGCAAAAGAAGTTAATATAAAATGAAATAATGCTCCCTCGCCTTGGTGAGTCACTAACGCAAAAGAGTAAATGTAATTTAAGAAGTTAAAGCCATCATCTCATTTTATGGCTTTATGACTTATCAGGAAATGAAATGATTTCTAATTCTTTATAATGTCCTTTTTTGCTCCGCCAAAAAAGAACGAAAAAAGGCGGCCCCTGGCCGATGTACGGCCCACCCAGGGGATTCAGCAATACGGAGCGGGAGTGCAAAGTGAACTGTGAAGTAGTAAGTTGATTGTGCAGCGGTTTTGGTGGGTATCTACTTTTCTCAATGGTAAATCTAAAATTTAGGTTAGTTATTAAAGGCACTTCGATCTGTTCACTTTGAGTTTACTATATACAGGAGATGAATATTGCTGCTCCGCCATCGCGCTGTATATCGATGGCGGTCGCCTTTTTGCTTCTTTTTTGTGGCACATCCCGTTGACTATCGGGAGCGAAGCAAAAAGATGAAATAAAAAAAATACAGTAGTGCATTGCTATATAAATAAATTATAACTGATTCGATTGATTAACTTTTTTTTTCTGCCTTTTTTTGTCCCGCCAAAAAAAGGCAAAGGCGGCCCCTGGCTGATATACAGCCCACCCAGGGGACACAGCTATGTGGAGCGGGAGTGCAAAGTAAAATGGAAAGTAAGATTTTGATTGTGCAGTGGTTTTGCAAAGTTTCTTCTTTTCTAAATAGAGATTTTAAAAGGTATGAAATTCGATTAATGCAACGTAGCGAGATTGTTCAAAATTCGGAAAAAGTAAAGCACTTAAAAAATGACCAGGTATCAACAAAGCCAATCGTTCAACAATCCAATAAAAGAAAATGGAGGACAAAAAATCTGTGACAAAAAATCGTTGGAATTGCGACACGGTTACTTAAAAATGAAAAATTTGTCACCGATTTTCGATCGGCAAAATAATTTTATCAATATGGTAAATGCTATTATCAGTTGAAATCTG
>JANOCC010000071.1:0-54725 GCA_031411955.1 Ferruginibacter sp. | reverse complement strand
TCGCGTATCGTGCTGCAAAAATTCATTCAGCGGGAACTGATACGCATAAGTGGTGAGATCATCGGCGATGCCTATGAAGACAGTACTGATGTGTTTGATATGCTGGATGAAGCAGAAGGAAAACTATTCGAGATCACCAATAATCACCTTCGTAAGAATTTTGACAGTATTGATACCGTATTGGTTAAAACAATACAGCGTATTGAGGATATGCGTAACCGTCAGGATGATATTACCGGAGTACCAACAGGGTTTCCTTCTATGGACAGGATCACTTATGGCTGGCAGCCAACCGATCTTATCATATTGGCAGCAAGGCCTTCTGTTGGTAAAACAGCATTTGCGCTTAACCTTGCCCGTACGGCGGCATTGCATCCAACAAAACCTACTGCAGTTGGTTTCTTCAGTCTGGAGATGAGCAGCAGCCAGTTGGTACAGCGTATACTCAGTGCCGAAAGTGAGATATGGTTAGAAAAAATTGCCCGTGGTAAACTAGAGGAACACGAGATGAAACAATTGTACAAACGAGGTATCGACAGGTTGAGCAAAGCACCCATTTTCATAGATGATTCCGCAGCACTTAATATTTTTGAATTGCGTGCAAAATGCCGCCGCTTGAAAAACAAACACAATGTAGGCCTCATCATTATCGATTACCTGCAGTTGATGAGTGGCAGTGCTGATCGTAACAGTAATCGTGAACAGGAGATCAGTAAAATTTCCAGGGATCTGAAAGGACTTGCAAAGGAATTACAAGTACCTATTATCGCCCTGTCTCAGTTAAGCCGTGAAGTGGAAAAAAGGAAAGAAGGAAATAAAATGCCGCAATTGAGTGATCTGAGAGAATCGGGTGCCATTGAGCAGGATGCTGATATGGTAATGTTCCTTTACCGCCCTGAATATTATGACATCACCGCAAATGAATTTGGTGAGAACAACAAGGGTGAAACACATGTTAAGATTGCGAAACACCGTAATGGTAGCCTGGAGACTGTGAAGTTAAAAGCATTGCTGCATATACAAAAATTCATTGAGGATGAAGGGGGAAATGACTTTAACCCGGGCCCTGGCTTGCCCAAGGATGGCAACTGGAGGCCGGTTTCGGGTGGATCAGGCAATGACGATGCGAAACTTTATATTCAGAAGGGGAGTAAGATGAATGACGGGGAGTTTGATGATGATGCGCCATTTTAAACCAAGACATGAAAATTAATAATTAATAATTGAGAATGAAGTTTAACTTCATTCTCTTTTTTTATGGCACAACCTTTTTTTTATAACAATGAGATCAATACAAGTACTGCAAATCTTGTTTTGAATGAAGAAACATCGAAGCATGTTGTGCAGGTATTGCGCATGAAGGTTGGTGAGCAGCTACAGATTACCGATGGGAAGGGGAATTTATTCACTACTGAAATTATAGATGATCATAAAAAGAAAGCTGAAGTGAAAATACTTTCATCTTCTTTTATAAAAGCCTCAGAAAGAAAAATAACCATTGCCATTTCACTGGTAAAAAATACAAGCCGCTTTGAATGGTTTTTGGAAAAAGCTACTGAGATCGGCGTGAATGAAATCATTCCATTGGTTTGTACAAGAACAGAAAAACAACATTTCCGTTTTGAACGAATGAATGGTATTTTGATAAGTGCAATGCTTCAATCGCAACAGGCATGGTTACCCGCTTTGCATGAACCTGTACGATTTGATGATTTGATGATGAGGCAATTTGATGATTGTAGAAAATACATTGCGCATTGTTTGCCAGGTGAGAATAAAGAATCGTTGAATCATCAAATCACCAAATCATCCAATCAGCTAATTATTATTGGTCCGGAAGGCGATTTTACTACACCCGAAATTGAGAAGGCTTTGCAAAATAATTATGCGGCTGTTGCTTTGGGGGAAACGAGGTTGAGAACCGAAACTGCCGGTATAGTGGCAGCTACATTATTGAGCGTACGATAAATAATTTTTGATCTAGGCTGTTTTAGATTCGTTAGGCAGCCCTCTCTTGAAAATCGATATATAGATGTTCCCTAAACTGTTTGCACGGTAGATAACATCTCAAGGTTCCAGTAGAATTTTGACTGGACGATTACTGAATTTTGTTAAGGAAATAATTCTTACAATATAACTGTAGGCTAATCTACACCGATATTTATGGACAAATTTACCGTATTCAAAAGCCTCAATTGTATCGGTGATGATGACAGCAGACTTTTTAAGTTCATCAACGAGTTCAGCAATGTTATCTACCCGGTAATTGATCATGAAATCCTTTGCCGAGGGTTCGAAATAATTGGTTTTGTCTGTAAATGGGCTCCATTGCAAAAATCCTTTTCTGCTACTGTCAGCGCCTTGCCGCCATTCAAAAACTGCTCCATATTGGTTGGTTATCAAACCCAGATTAGTTTTGTACCACTCCCTCATTTTTTTTGGATCTTTACACTTGAAAAAAATGCCACCAATTCCGGTAACTTTTTTTAAGGGGTGATCAATGCCGGCAACTTTTGTTATGATTGAGTTCAATGCGAAGCCAAGCGCAAATGTAAGGCTGCAGAAGGGCATTATCGGTATCGTCTTTTTCATTGTTGTCGGTTTATAAATTACAAACTGAGTATTTCGAACAGGTTCCTGTTTTAAGACTTAGTATTTAAGATTTATTTCCCCGGTTGCTTTGCTGGTAAAGATTTTCCGTGAAATTATTACAACGTTTTGAGAAAGATTGAATACTGAAATGATAACGTTGCATTAGTAATTTGTTACAAGAAACCATTAGAATGAGAATAATGGACGTTGAGGGCAGAATACTGAAGCAGGTTAGCTTTGCGGGATCAACCATTACTCAATTTGGTTCTGAACTAAGCGCAGGAACATACCTTGTAGAAGTTAAACAAGGTATTTATTTAAAAACAATAAGAATAGTGAAATATTAAGCGGATGTTTCAACTCAATGGTTCACCTGTAAAAAGGTGGGCCATTTTTTTATTCTATTGGCTGTTCATATCAATGACTGGTATCAGACTGGTTCTCGTCCTCATCTTTTAATACCGGCTCATTAAGTCGTACCACCCTGCTCTTACTAACCATTCTTTTCCTCATTACCATATTCAGCATTTCTACGACAAAAGAAAATGCCATTCCAAAATATATATAGTTTTTAAGATGAAGTTTTTCGGCAGTTTCGGTATCCCAGCCTTCCATGATCAAACTGAGGCCAATCATTACCAGGAAGGAAAGCGCCAGCATTTTTAAAGTTGGATGCTTATGAATGAAAGAGGATATTTTCGGACTAAAAAGGAACATCACGATCATAGCGATAACAACTGCAGCGATCATGATCTCAACATGTTTGGCGGTTCCGCCGGCGGTAATGATACTGTCGAAGGAAAATACCGCATCAATCAAAATGATCTGCCCGATAGCCTGCCCCAATGATAGTTTTTTCTGGTTTTGTGCTGTACGGTTTGGGTCTTCCCCTTCCAGCTTATGATGTATTTCCATTACAGATTTATAGATCAGAAATAATCCACCCGCCAGCATCACAATACTTGCAAGATCGAATCCCTTTCCCCAAAGTGTAAAAACTGATTTTCCTTTTTGAGAAAGCAACCATCCTAATCCCATCAACAGTAAACTTCTTGAAATGATGCCGGTAACCATCCACGTATAACGGGCACGCGTATGGTCTTTTGCCTCTTTCAGGCGGTTCATGATAATACTAACGAAAATCACATTATCTATGCCCAATACTATTTCCAGTATCACTAAAACAAAAAAACTGATGATGCTTTCTGATGTAAATAAATGTTCCATAATTCTTGTTAGCCTTTTCTATAAGCTGTAACTGATTTTTTAAAATGTATTTAAGTCTGCTTTTAATATTTGCCTGCAATATAAGTTGAAATATTTTTTACGATTGCCGGCCCTTCATATACAAAGCCGGTCCACACCTGCACCAGCGATGCACCTGCTTTTATTTTCTCATCAGCATCTTCGCCGGTAAATATACCACCACTGCCGATAATGAATATTTTATTATTTGTTTTGTTGCTGATATATTGGATCAACTCTGTACTCCTGTCTTTTACCGGAAGCCCGCTCAATCCACCGGCACCTATTTTGTTGATCTTATCTTTTGCTGTTATCAATCCACTGCGACTGATGGTAGTATTGGAAACGATCAGGCCATCAAGGTTTATTTCCAGCGCAAGGTCTATCACATCATCAACCTGTTCTTTTGTAAGATCGGGAGCTATCTTAAGCAGGATTGGTTTTGGTTTCGTTTTACTTAGATTTATTAACTGAAGGTTTGTCAGGATCTTTGATAAGGCATCTTTTTCCTGCAGTTCCCTCAACCCTGGTGTATTGGGGCTACTTACATTCACCACAAAATAATCTACATGATCATGTAAAGCTATGAAGCAGGTTTGATAGTCTTTCCATGCATCTTCATTCGAAGTAACCTTATTTTTACCTATGTTTCCACCAATAATTATTTCTTGCCCTTTATTACTTATACCTGAATTATTTTGCCGCCATTTTTTTAATCTTTCAGCAATTATTTGTACACCATCATTGTTAAACCCCATCCTGTTTATCAATGCTTTATCACTTGGCAAACGAAATAGCCGCGGCTTTTCATTTCCCTCCTGTGGCAAGGCCGTTACGGTTCCTATCTCTACAAAGCCAAAGCCCAATGCCTCCAGTTCATTTAAATACAGGGCGTTTTTATCAAAGCCTGCCCCCAGCCCAACCCTGTTCCTGAATTGAATGCCCAATGCCGTAAAATGATCGTTTTTGGGTGTATAAAGGGTAGTGAGTAAACGCCTGGCAAAAGGTATCCTGCAGAGCAGGCGTAGCGCATTCATTGAGAAGTAGTGAACCTCTTCCGGATCAAACCAAAATAACACAGCACGCAGTATCTTGTACATATGGCTGCGAAATTAACATAGTAAAAGATTATTTCAAGTTGTAAGTTGATGACTACCCGGATTTTTATTTTTTATACCGGATCCCACTTAAACATGCTATACTCCATCTAAAATGTTTCATCATTGCTTTGTACGCGAAAAAAGTAGTTTTTCACAATCTATATGTTCAGTAGCGTGAATTAAAATGAACAGAAAATTCAGTTTTTTTTATGAATACTTAATGATAACTTTGATTAAGGTTGCATAAACAACTATTTAATGATTGATCATTTTCTCCGATAAAAGGTGGAATAAAAATTACTACTATGCAGGAAGCTTATATCGTTGCAGGATACAGAACCGCTATTACAAAAAGCAAAAAAGGTGGTTTTCGATTTACCCGTCCGGATGACCTGGCCATAGATGTTATCAAAGGTTTGCTGGCATCTGTTCCTCAACTGGACCCACTCCGTGTAGATGATGTGATCGTAGGCAATGCAGTTCCGGAAGCGGAGCAGGGATTGCAGGTAGCCAGAATGATTTCTGCCAGGGCAGTGGGCATTCATGCGCCAGGTATTACCATTAACCGGTATTGCGCCAGCGGACTTGAAAGTATTGCCATGGCAACAGCAAAAATTCGTACCGGGATGGCAGAATGTATTATTGCAGGCGGTACCGAAAGCATGAGCCTGGTGCCAACAGCAGGATGGAAAACAGTTCCATCATATGCCATTGCCAGTGATGAACCCGATTTTTACTTAAGCATGGGCCTAACTGCAGAAGCCGTGGCAAAAGAATATAATGTGAATAGGGAAGACCAGGACCTGTTTAGTTATAACAGCCATTTAAAAGCAGGAAATGCCATTAAAGAAGGATATTTTAAATCAGGTATACTACCCGTTACAGTAGAAGAAATTTACCTGGACCAGAAAGGAAAAAAACAAAAAAGAAATTTTGTGGTGGATACTGATGAAGGCGTACGGGCAGATACTTCATTGGAAGGGCTTGCTAAATTGAAACCAGCATTCGCAGCCGGAGGTTGTGTTACAGCCGGTAATTCTTCGCAAACAAGTGATGGAAGCGCCTTTGTAATTGTAATGAGTGAAGGAATGATCAACGAACTCGGATTAAAACCAATAGCAAGGCTTGTTAACTGTGCCAGTGCGGGAGTTCATCCAAGGATAATGGGTGTTGGCCCTATTGAAGCGGTGCCAAAGGTATTGCGGCAGGCCGGAATGAATATTTCCCAGATAGACCTGGTGGAATTAAATGAGGCCTTTGCATCACAAGCCCTTGCGGTAATCAGAACACTGGAATTAAATCCTGACATTGTTAATATCAATGGAGGAGCAATTGCACTGGGGCATCCGCTGGGATGTACGGGTTGTAAACTTACTATACAGCTAACCAATGATATGAAAAGGCTCAATAAAAAATATGGCATTGTAACAGCCTGCGTTGGCGGCGGACAAGGGATTGCAGGTATAATTGAAAATATAACTTAATAATCTGCAATATTATTGAAGAATGATTTAGTTGTGAAACTGTTATGTGTACAAACATATAATGTTGTATAAAATTTCGCTGCTTACAGTTGAAATAATTTTGATCTGTTACTACTTTTAACTTGTTTTTATATTTCTAAAAAAACTATCGCCAACTTCAAGTAAAAGTTTGTAATTTGCAACAACGTATCAAAAATATAACCCAACATATTATTGTAAAAAGGCTTTTCAGCGTACTGTTAATAGGTACGTTGATGTTGAGCATTACGCCAAAACAGGTGTTGCACAACCTGTTTGCCAATCACAAAGACCATCCAACAAACCGAACGGGCAATCAGCTTCAATTTAATGCAGGTGGTTATAATTGCGATGTTAATTCGATTGTTGCAACAACATCTTTTATTGAAGTAGATCCTGTTAACAATATAATCTTCTTTCATTTTTTTGAACCGTTTTCTTCGGGTCTTTTTTCTTTTCTTCTTTCAACTCCACATTATTATTACAGCCTACGCGGCCCGCCGGTTGTTGTTTAAGCGTTTATTTTTTTACACTATTTAATGCGCATTACTCAAATGATAATGCTTAATAGTGGCCATGTATTCATCAACAACAACATAGTTTCAAATTATGAGAAAGATCATAGTATTTATAAGTGTATTAGCAGGCATTACTTTTCATAACCACGCAATAGCCAATTCAATAATTTTAAAAGGTAGTTTCAGCGGGGTAGTAAAAGACTTAAAAACGGGATTGCCCATTGAAGGAGCAACCGTTTACATTGCAGATATTAAAGCAGGAGGTAACACCAATTCAAAAGGCGAATTTAGTATTTCAAATATCAGTGAAGCCACACACCTTATTGAGGTATCACATATAGGTTATGCTACAATAGCTGAAACTATTTTAATTCAGGGAGAAACAAAGAAGGATTTTTTATTGGCAGAATCTATCGTTGAAAATAATGCGGTAATAGTCACCGGCGTTACCAATGCTACCCAGGTAAAAAAAGTTCCTTTCCAGGTGGCTGTTATGAGAAAGGAGGAATTGCAACAAACAGTTTCCAGTAATATAATTGAAGCCATCACACGTAAAGCGGGAGTTTCATCCTTATCAACCGGACCGGCAATATCAAAACCATTGATCCGTGGCCTTGGCTACAACCGTGTACTTACTATCAATGATGGTGTAAGGCAGGAAGGCCAACAGTGGGGTGATGAGCATGGCATTGAGGTTGATGAGGCTAGTGTAAATAAGATAGAAATTTTAAAAGGCCCAGCTTCGCTCGTTTACGGTAGTGATGCTATGGCCGGCGTGATCAATATCATTACCAATGTACCTGTTCAAACAAACAGCATGAAGTTGAATGCTGGTTCAAATTATCAAACAAATAACAGGCTTAGAAGTTTTTATGGAAACCTGGCAGGAAATCTTGATGGATTTAGCTGGAATATGTATGGTACAGTAAAAGCTGCTGCAGATTATAAAAATAGATATGATGGCCGTGTTTTCAATTCAAAATTCAATGAGCATAATTTAGGTGGATACGTAGGCTATAGTGGTAATTGGGGATTCAGTCATCTTTTAATCAGTAATTTCAATTTGAAGGCAGGGTTAATTGAAGGGGAAAGAGATGCTGCCGGATTCTTTATTAAGCCTGCGGCTGGTGGAGGAGAAGTAAGGGCCGGCAACGATGATTTTAAAAGTACAGTCCCGCAAGTACCTTACCAGCATATCCGGCATTTTAAACTGGCAACTGACAATAGTTTTAATTTGGGCCAACAGCGTCTATCGGTAAACGTTGCATGGCAACACAATCAAAGAGAAGAGTTTGGAAATGCAGATGACCTGTTGGAAAGAGCGCTCTTTTTTGATCTGAAAACGATCACCTATACCACGCAATTGCATTTTAAAAAAGTGAATGGCTGGAAAACTTCTGTTGGTATAAATGGAATGAACCAACAGAATACCAATAAGGGAATAGAACAGCTTATTCCTGATTATACCCTGAATGATATTGGCGGATACGGCTTCTTTCAAAAAGATCTGAAAAAGTTAACAGTGAGTGGGGGTATTAGGTTTGATACCAGGCAAATTGATGTTGCCAACCTGCTGGAAGGCGGATCTGTAAAGGGCGAAGCTTTTACAAAAAGTTTTTCCAACTTTTCGGGTAGTATAGGCTCAGCTTACGAACTTAATAAGAATATAAACTTAAAATTAAATATTGCAAGGGCATTCAGGGCTCCAGGTATTCCTGAACTAGCTTCCAACGGTTCTCATGAAGGAACTATCCGTTACGAGTATGGTGATAAAAACCTCAAAAGTGAGATCAGCACGCAGGCTGATGTTTCTGTGGAATTTAACAATGAACATTTTTCATTCAATGCCGCGGGCTATTATAACAACTTCAATAATTTCATATTCTACAGAAAATTGCTGGCATTAGATGGTGCAGATTCTACCGTGAATGTGGATGGAACTGATCTCACGGCATTTAAATTTGATCAGCGGAAGGCCTTTCTTTCCGGTATGGAAATAACGTTGGATATTCATCCCCATCCTTTCCACTGGCTTCATCTTCAAAATACATTTTCGTTTGTTTCCGGAAGGTTAAAAGAAGCAGTTGAAGGAAGCCGCAATCTACCTTTTATTCCTGCCCCAAAATTACTTACGGAAGTAAGGGCTGATTTCAAAAAAATCAATACTGTACTTACTGGTTTTTATATAAAACTTGAACTGGATAATAATTTCGCACAAAACAATCCTTTCACTGCTTATAACACAGAAACAGCCACGGCAGGCTACACTTTACTGCATGCAGGAATAGGAACCAATGTAACAGGAAAAAAAGGCCAGACATTATTTAGCATCAATCTTTCTGCAAATAATATTACAGATGTAGCGTACCAAAGCCATTTAAGCAGGTTAAAATATGCAGCGCAAAATTTAGCAACAGGCCGCAATGGGGTTTACAATATGGGCAGGAATTTCAGCGTAAAATTGAATGTGCCATTAAGTATGATGTTGAAGAAGTAAAGCAAGTAAATACAGCCTCTGTTACCTGTTGCGGAGGTTTTTTAATTAGTCAAATTCCTTAGGCTTGGTGATCTCATAGTTTTTATCATAGCTTACAAAAAAACGAATATAAATAACCCTGCTCAGGCGCATCATCCAGGGTTGTAATACAACGAGTGCAAAAGCATTAAATCCAAGCCAGTAAAATATCCTGTTGTCTTCTGTTGATACACCTATCAGCACCAGCCAGGCAACAAAAGTGCTTACAGAAATTGCTACGGCCAGCGCATAACTTACATAGGCAGTGCCATACCAGAATCCTGGCTCCAGGTCGTACTTTTGACCGCAAACACTGCAGCGTTCCGGCATTTCAAAAATATGTTTGAGCGTTATTTTTTTATACGCATTATTGTCAGTGTACATCTGGCCTTTTCTGCATCTGGGGCATTTCATGGTAAGTATACTCCAGAGATAATTCGGGGTGGGGCGGTTTTCCTTAGTCATGATGCAAAGTTAATTAATTCAGAATACCCATCATGTTAATTGAATAATGCCAGGATAGCATTTGAAAACATCTCTGCAAATAGCTATTTCAGCCTCTTTTACTAAACTGCAGGCTGTACCATGTTTACGGCCTTCCTTTCACCTATTTGCTGGCGCCACATAGCATAATATAATCCTTTTTCTGCTACAAGTTTCTCATGGTTACCGGTTTCAACTACTTCGCCTTTTTCAAGTACATAGATCCTGTCGGCATGCATGATGGTGCTTAACCTGTGAGCGATCAAAATGGTGACTTGTTCTTTAAGTGAAGAAATATCTTTGATGGTATTGGTAATTTCTTCTTCTGTTAGCGAATCAAGTGCAGAAGTTGCTTCGTCAAAAATAAGGAGATGAGGTTTTCTCAGCAAAGCTCGGGCAATTGAAATCCGTTGTTTTTCACCGCCTGATAATTTTAAGCCGCCCTCACCGATCATGGTGTCCACTCCTTTTTCTGCTCTTTGCAATAAGCCGGTGCAGGATGCTTTCACCAGCGCATTGTTGAGATCAGTTTCTGTAGCCGAAGGATTTACAAACATTAGGTTTTCCCGTATAGTACCGCTGAAAAGGTTGGTGTCCTGGGTTACAAATCCAATCTGATTGCGGAGGTCATCAAAATGTATTTCAGTTTCATCCAGGTTATTGTAAAGGATTTTTCCTTCCTGTGGCCTGTACAAGCCAACCAATAATTTCATTAAAGTTGATTTACCACTTCCGCTGGGCCCAACAAAAGCGATCGTTTCTCCAACTGTTACATCAAAGCTAATATCATCTATCGCTTTGTGAGAAGCAGTTTGGTGTTTAAACCCAACATTTCTAAATGCGAGGGTTTTAATAGCTCCTAATTGTTTAGGGTTAGCAGGCTCCGTTTCGGGAGCTTTTTTCATGAGGGTATCAAAGTTATTTAATGATGCCTCAGCTTCTCGGTAAGATAAAAGAATATTGCCAATTTCCTGTAACGGACCAAACACAAAAAATGAGAATATCTGCATCGTTACCAGCTGCCCTGCGTTCATGCTGCCACCAAATATCAACCACATTAAAATGAACAGGATCACCTGGCGCAAAGTGTTTACCATTGTTCCCTGTATGAAACTTATACTGCGTATCCTTTTCACTTTTTTTAATTCCAGTCCGAGTATTTTATAAGTATTTTTATTTAACCGGCCAACTTCCTGTTTTGTTAGCCCAAGGCTTTTTACTAATTCAATATTGCGGAGCGATTCTGTTGTAGAACCAGCTAAAGCTGTGGTTTCTCCAACAATATTTTTTTGAATGATCTTTATTTTCTTACTTAAAAAATTGGTGATTATTGTTAAAAAGAAAATGCCACCAACATAAGCCACAGGTATGCTCCAGTGGATAAAAATTGCCGCATATACAAAAACAAAAACTACTCCGATGATCACACCAAAAAGGATATTGATAAAATTGATCATGAATTTTTCTACATCTGTACGCACTTTTGTAAGTATGGAAAGGGTTTCACCACTACGTTGGTCTTCAAACTGCTGGTAAGGAAGTTTCATCGCATGTTGAAGTCCATCTGTAAAAACTTTTGCTCCAAATTTTTGAATGATTACGTTTAGAAAATAATCCTGGAAGTTTTTGGCTATCCGGCTAATCATCGCCACAGAAATTGAGCAGGTAAGCAGGAACCATACACCAGGCTCCTGCCAGGTAAATGAATTGAAAAACCGATTCCAGCTAAATGGCTGTGGTCCCGTTTGGTGACCGTTGGCCAGGTTTATCATTTTTCCAAGCAAAATTGGATCTACCAAAGAAAAACCAATGTTGATGGCAGCGAGGGTTAAAGTGAGCACAACAAGCCATTTATAAGGCTTCAGGTAGGTTAATAAAATCTTCATGCAGTTATTTTTATATTTCAGTTGGTTAATTCTGACAATGGTAATTGTATAATTAGCAGTGGATTGCTAACTACAAAATTATATCGAAAAGTTTCAATGTATCAAATATGGTGCAATTTCGTAGAAAGTGACGTAAAGTCAGGGTGTTGACTGATGTGCAAGAACGCCAGGAGAGTGAAATATGTTCTATTGAAAGACCTGAACCTTCGTAAATAATTAATTATTGTTTTATATCTATCCGCCCCAACCCTCCCTGTCTAAACTTCTGTATTGAATAGCTTCTGCGAGATGTTCGGGTTTGATTTCTACACTATTGCATAAGTCTGCAATAGTACGGCTTACTTTCAAAATGCGGTCGTAAGCCCTGGCAGAAAGGTTTAATTTTTCCATCGCAGTTTTTAAAAGTGTTTGTCCGGTTGTTGAAATGCCGCAAATTTCCTTTAGCATCTTACTGCTCATCTGCGCATTTGCGTAAACACCTTCACAATCTAAATATCTGGCTGCCTGAATATTTCTTGCTGCAATTACCCGTTCCCGTATGGCATCACTTTTTTCGTATGTGTTCAAGGAACTAAGTTCATTAAAAGCTACTGGTGTTACTTCTACATGTAGGTCAATCCTGTCTAGCAAAGGCCCGGATATCCTGCTCAGGTATTTTTGCACTATGCCGGGCCCGCAGGTGCATTCTCTTTCGGGATGATTAAAATAGCCGCAGGGGCATGGGTTCATACTGGCGATGAGCATAAAGCTTGCAGGAAAATCAAGTGCTATTTTTGCACGGCTGATGGTTACTTTTCGTTCTTCCATTGGTTGACGCATTACCTCCAGCACTGTTCTTTTAAACTCAGGTAATTCGTCTAAAAAAAGAACGCCATTATGGGCAAGGGAAATTTCTCCGGGCTGTGGATTTCCGCCTCCGCCAACAAGGGCTACATCAGAAATAGTATGATGCGGGCTCCGAAAAGGGCGTTTACTCACCAACGTTGCATTTTCGGGAAGTTTACCGGCAACACTATGGATTTTAGTAGTTTCCAGCGCTTCCAGTAAAGTTAACGGTGGTAATATAGTTGGCAATCTTTTTGCAAGCATTGTTTTGCCTGCTCCGGGAGGCCCTATCAAGATTGCATTGTGGCCTCCGGCTGCTGCAATTTCCAACGCCCGTTTTATGTTTTCCTGTCCTTTAACATCGCAAAAATCTATTTCAAATTCGCTCTGGGAATGGGCAAATGCCTCCTTAATATCTACAAATGTTGGGATAATGGATGCTTCATTTGCAAAAAAGCCGATCACATCATTGAGGTGCTCTACGCCATATACTTTTATATTATTTACCATCGCAGCTTCCCGTGCATTAGCCAAAGGAAGTATTAAGCCTTCAAAGCCATCTTTTTTTGCCTGTAATGCAATTGGTAAAGCGCCTTTAATTGGTTTTATTGCACCATCAAGGCTTAGCTCTCCCATGATCACAAATCCTGAAAGCCGTTCGGGATTTTCTATTTGTTCAGTAGCACCCAATGTTCCAATGGCAATAGGAAGGTCGAAAGCAGAACCGCTTTTTTTAATATCAGCAGGTGCCAGGTTTACAACCAGCTTTGTGCGTGGCATATAGTAGTGATTACTTTTGATAGCACTTTCAACTCTTTGTAAACTTTCTTTAACGGCATTATCGGGCAATCCTACAATATAATAATGTTGGCCCTGGTTGGTTACATTTACTTCAACAGTAATGGAAATGGCTTCTACGCCATACACGGCGCTGCCAAAAGTTTTTATAAGCATCATTAAAGGTTGCCATAAAACTTTAAAGGATGCTGAGGTAATGAGCCAGGTTTTCGGTTGTTTTAACGCGATCAGGTTGAGGAAAAAACGTAAAAATAAAATCTAAATTTTTTTATTGGCAAAAAGAAATAGGGAAGCAACCAGGTAGAGAAAATAATTTATAAGTCTTCCAGCATTTTCACCACACCTTCTTTTTTTAAGATAAGGTAGCCAAGCCGGTCGTTGCTTATGCCGTCTTTTAACTGGTAATTAAAACTAAGTTGATCATCTACAACTTTTGTTTCAAAATAACTGAAATGAATATTTTTATTAACTTTTAATGCATCGCCTATTTCGTACAAATGTGTGGACAAAATAAAAAGCGAGTTTTTGATCTTCAATAATCCCTCAATTACTGTAGTGCTGCATTTCATGGCATCCTGTACGTTCGTTCCTTTAAATAATTCGTCTATCAGGATTAACCATTTACGGCCATCATTTACTTTTTGTATGGTGGCTTTTATGCGCTGTACCTCATTGTAAAAATAGCTTTCTCCTTTTATGATATTATCCATAACATTGATGTTGCTGAGCATCCCATCAAAAAGGCTCAGTTCCATTTTTTTTGCCGGAATACCCATGCCGGTGTGTGCCAGGAAAACTGCTGTTCCCACAGCTTTTATGAAAGTACTTTTGCCAGCCATATTTGCTCCGGTTAAAAAAAGGAAATTTGTTTCCCTGTTTAAATTTACATCATAAGCCACCGGGTTTTGTAGCAGTACGTGCGAAAGGCCATTGATCTCTATAAGAGGAAGAGGTGAAGAGGAGAATACAGGAAAAGTGAGTTGTAGTTTTTTTGTTGCCATCGCCATGCCATACCAGGCATCCAGTTTTGCATGGTTGGCAAGTAATTTAGCCATGCTGTGTTTAAAATGATACCGTAAATATCTGGCCAGCTGCAGTGCCTCAGGCGAAGAAAGATCGGAAGCCTTTTTATTATTGTTTATTACATCAAATTGCTGTTTCTGTATTAATTGAGCAGTTTCAGTTAAAAGTAAGTGTAATGGAGTTGCAGTAGTTTGGGATTGTAATAATGTTACAAGAGATTGCAACCCTTTTATAAAATCAAAACAGTGGATGGCAGAAAATTTTACAAAAGAATAGTCGGGCCCATGCAATAGTTTATAGCTGTAAGCCGTAACAGAAGAGACTACTTCCGGTAACGGATCAAATGTACTTTCATAAAACCGTTCTATCACTTTGATAGTACCATTGCTGATTTGTTTGGGCCAATGAACTTCCTGTTCAATAATTTGCTTCAGTGTTTGCTGAATGCCCTCAATGGCTTCAATACTTTTTAATGGTTCGCACAGGTTAAGGCGTAGTTGATCTTTACCATTGCTTGTAAGTGTGTAGTTTAGTTTATTAAAAACCGAAAATTCTTCATCATTGTTAAAGATCGACAGGTCGTTAAGCGTGGTTTTATCTATCTCCATTTATATTCTTTACCTGTTAAATAAAAGTCGTTGTCCATTATGAGATTCAACAATGCGGCCATTTTCATAAACAAATTTTCCATTTACCATGGTGCTGGTAATAACTGCGGGAAATTTAAAGCCAAGTAGTGGGCTCCATCCGCATTTATAGAGGATATTTTCTTGTGTAACAAGTTGGGTCTGGTTCATGTCTGCTACCACCAGGTCGGCAAAATAACCTTCCCTTATATATCCTCTGTCTTTTATTCCAAAGCAGTCTGCAACAGCATGGCTCATTTTCTGTGCAATCTTTTCGAGGGTTATATAGCCAAAGGCGTAATAATAAAACATCAGGGAAAGGCCATGCTGCACCAGCGGAAGGCCGGCATGGGCATTTTCGTAGGGCGGTTCTTTTTCACTTAGCAGGTGAGGAGCATGATCTGTTGCAATAACATCTAACCTGTCATCCAGCAAGGCAGCCCATAAAGCTTTTTTATTGTCAGGAGCTTTGATGGCAGGATTGCATTTTATCTGGTATCCCAGTTTTTCGTAGTCGGAAGAGGTGAAATGTAAGTGGTGCACACAAACCTCAGCAGTGATCCTTTTTTCTTTTAATGGCATCATATTACCAAATAGCTGTAATTCTTTTTCTGTACTTATATGAAGTATATGCAGTCTGCTGTTATACTTCTGAGCAAATTTGATGGCCACCAGGGAGGATTCAAAACATGCTTCCTCATTTCTTATTAATGGATGGTCCGAGGCCGACAATACGGGTTTATTACTTTTAATTTGCTCATAATTTTTACGGATGATCCTTTCATCTTCACAATGAGTAGCTATTAACATTTCACTCTCACTAAAGATCCTGTTTAAAGTAGAATGGTTATCTACCAGCATATTTCCAGTGCTGCTTCCCATGAAAATTTTTAATCCGCAAATACTTTCTTTGTATTCGTTTACCCGTAATGCTTCGTCTGCGTTGCTGTTACTTACACCCATGAAGAATGAGTAATTGGCAATAGAAGAAGCAGATGCAATACGGTATTTATCTTCCAGCAGTTGAAGCGTTAAAGCATTGGGGATCGTATTTGGCATTTCCATAAAACTAGTAGTGCCTCCTGCAACCGCAGCTCTGCTTTCGGAATAGATATTTCCTTTATGTGTTAATCCGGGCTCGCGAAAATGAACCTGGTCGTCAATAACTCCTGGTAAAAGGTGTTTACCCTCTCCGTTAATTTCAGTCACATTTCCTTTTAAACTGATTTGCGCTGATATTTTTTCTATTCGTTCACCAACCACTAAAACATCTGTAAAAGCTATTTTTCCCTCATTTACAACCTGTATGTTTTTAAAAAGATATTTTTGCATATCTTGAATATAAGATTCTTTAAATTAAAAATGCTGATGCAAATTATTAAAACCTTTTTCAATCTCATAGCTTTTGTTTTACCAGTAACTGCAATTGCTCAATCAACCTATTTAAACCAAGGCGCCAAGGAATTTCATTTTATTGACCGGCTGGAAATTAAGCAGCAAAGAAATACTGATCTTAATTTCTCTTCTTTAAAGCCTTTTAGCAGGAAATACATCATACAGGAAGCAGAATTTATTGATAGTGTAAGCAAGGGCTATTTTGATAGTGCGCAAAACGAAACAGCTAAAGGATGGCGCAACCCGCAACTTTCAAAAGTGGATAAATACAATATGCATAGTTTAATGTTAAACAATGCAGAATGGGTTACCGGTTCAAAAGAAGATTTCAACAGCCGGTTACCTGTGTTAAAAACCTTCTATAGATCGCCTTCTAATTTTTTTGAAGTAAATAACAAAGATTTTTTCCTGGCCATCAATCCTGTTTTGCAGTTGAATGTTGGTAATGAATCTAACAATGATAAAACTTTGTATTTAAATAGCCGCGGGATCACACTTCGCGGAATGATTGGCCGTAAAATAGGTTTTTCTTCTACTATTATTGATAACCAGGAACGCGGCCCTTCTTATTTTACTTCATTAGTTCAGAGCACAAGGGCGGTGCCCGGCGTTGGATTTAATAAGGCATTTAAAAGCGATGTAACAGCCCGTGATTATTTTGATGGCAGAGGCTACATTACATTCAATGCAACAAAATACATTGATATCCAGTTTGGATACGATAAGAATTTTATTGGAAACGGCCATAGAAGTTTATTTTTAAGTGATTGGGGCAATAGTTATCTTTTTGCCAAGCTGAATACAAAGATCTGGAAGTTTAATTATCAGAATATATTCATGGAGCTGATGCCGCAGTATTCTAAAAACGGCGATAGCCTTATACCCAGGAAATATGCTGCAATGCATCACCTAAGCATGAACGTTACCAAGTGGCTTAATATAGGTCTGTTTGAAGGCGTGGTATTCGGCAGAACAAACCACTTTGATTTTCAGTACCTGAACCCGATCATTTTTTACAGGCATATTGAAGGAACGGTAGGCAGCCCTGATAATGCTGTTGCCGGTTTTGATTTTAAAGCAAATATTGCACACCGTTTTCAATTGTATGGCCAGTTATTGTTTGATGAATTTATTTTATCGAGGATAAAGAATGATCCTACTTATTGGGCTAATAAATTTGCAATTCAGTTGGGCGCTAAATATATAGATGCGTTTGGGGTGAAAAACCTGGATCTTCAGGGAGAATTTAACCGTGTTCGTCCTTTTACTTATTCTCATAATGATACCATTGCCAACTACACCCACTACAATCAACCGCTGGCGCATCCGCTGGGAGCCAACTTCCAGGAGTTGATTGGTATAGTTCGTTACCAGCCTGCACCAAAATGGTACATTATGGCAAAGGCTATCTATTATTATAAAGGCTTAGATAGCAGTGGAATAAATTTTGGTGGAAATATCTACAAAAATTACACAACCCGCAGTAGTGAAAATGGTTTTAAAGTAGGTAGCGGTAACAAGTTGTCCGTTTTAAATGCCTTGCTGGAAGTTTCCTATGAATTCCGGCAGAACCTCTTTTTTGAAATAAGTATACAACAAAGGAATGCCAGCTTTGCGGGTACGCCGGCATCTGATTATAACTCTACTTATATCAGCGGCGGCATAAGGCTAAATATGTTCCGCAGGGTTTATGATTATTAATTTAACAGAAGTAAGTGAAGCGCGGGCAAATGCTTAACATCGCAGTTGGCCATAGACGTTAGTAAAGCACATTTTAAAAGATCAATTAAAAACTATTCTACAGTTAAAGAGAGGGTGAGTGTGCGGGAATTTATCTTATCTATCACGTTAGAAAATTTGAGATTGGGATCCCTGCTATGCACATTCTTTAAACCCCATCCTAATTTTAGTTCCGGCGTAAGTACAAAAACAGGGAAAAAGAAATGGAATCCGATGCCAGCTTCAATACCGTAATCAAGCTTATTAAGTTTTATTAAGCGTTCTGCTTTTTTATCTCCTGCATTGGCAGCAAAATCATATTCAACCCTTCCACCGCCCATCATGTACACTTTAAAATTATTAATACGGTCGCTGGTAAATTTAAGTTGAAGTGGCAATGCTAAAGTAATGCCTTGTATTTTTTTTATTGTGATGCTATCTTCATCAAGGAAGGGATCAGGTTTTCTCAATTTATATTCAAATGCCTTTTCTGTGAACACCAGGTTTAACGGGTAGGTTCTTAAATCAAAATGGTTTCCCAGCCTCATATTTACCAGCCAGGAGAGATTGATACCGGTACTGTTGATGCTTTCTACAGTAGAGATGCTGTCGTTGGCCGAACTGATAAATTGTGGATGAAAAGTGAAACTGTAATGCGACCTGTTTACACCAACATTGATCCCAAAGTGGAATTTTTTGTCATCATGGTCGGGGAGATTGATCTCCTCGTCGCCACGTAATTGTGTAAACGCAACAGTTGGCAGGGTAAGTGCTGCCAAAATAATGTATATTATTTTACTCCGCAATAAATACTGCATATTCCTAAGCTCAGTGATTTGCTAAATGATTGTTGATACCCGAGTTGATCGAGAATTTGAGTAAAGTTTTTTCCTTCAGGGAATTTTTTTATTGATTCGTCTAAATATTTATAAGCTTCGCGGTTTTTTGAAAAGAGTTTTCCCATGTTTGGTGTAACAACCTTCATATAGAACTGGTAAATCGGCTTTACAAAAGGAAGGCCTGGCTGGCTAAACTCTAATACAACTAATTTGCCTCCAGGTTTTAAAACCCTTTTGATCTCTGATAAACCTTTTTCCAGGTGCTGAAAATTTCTTACACCAAATGCCACAGTTACAGCGTCAAACGAGTTGTCGGGAAAGTTTATTGCCTCACTATCTCCATTTAACAGTTCTATCTTTTTTTGTAAACCGAGCTTTTCTATTTTTTTTCTGCCTATTTCCAGCATTCCATCACTTATATCAATACCGGTTATTTTATCGGGATGTAGCAAATCGGCTGCCATTATCGCCACATCTGCTGTGCCGGTGGCTACATCTAAAATTAAGCCGGGTTTAATGTCTTTTAAATACCCCAAAGCTTTTTTCCTCCACCTTAAATCAATTCCTGCGCTCAAAAAACGGTTCAGGAAATCGTACCTGCCGGCAATATCGTTAAACATACCGGCTACCTGCTCTTTCTTCGTGAGTTCAGAATCTTTGTAGGGAACTACATTATCATGTGCAAAATTGGCCATATCAGGTTGTAAAGATAAGCAGTTTGCAGTTTTATAGGGAATGCAAAGCTGTCATTGTTTTTAGAAAGAGTATTTTTGTGAATTAATTAATAAGTGAGATGAATATAAAAAAGGCCATTTATATAGTAAGCAGTCCCGATTTTGAAAAATGCCCGGTGCCTGATAAGCCAGAATATGCATTTATTGGAAGGAGCAATGTGGGTAAATCGAGTCTCATTAATATGCTTTGTAATAATGATAAGCTTGCCAAAACATCCGGCTCACCCGGCAAAACACAATTAATCAATCATTTTGAGATCATAAGCAGCCTGGACGAATCTGACGGTAAAAAAAAGGTGAATACTTTTAAATGGTACCTGGTTGATCTTCCAGGATATGGATTTGCAAAGGTAAGTATCCGCAGCAGGAGAAGATGGGAACAGATGATTGAGAATTACCTGCGCAAAAGGGAAAATCTATCGATGGTTTTTGTTTTGATTGATGCCCGTCATTCTCCCCAGAAGATTGACCTGGATTTTTTAGAAGGACTGAAATTATGGAGGGTGTCTTTTTGCCTTGTATTTACCAAGGCAGATAAAGAAAGCCAGCGAACGGTAAGTAAAAATGTGAAGGATTTTTTGAATGCAATGAAAAAGACCTGGCAATTTTTACCTCAACATTTTGTTACAAGTGCCGTTAAACACCTTGGGAAAGACAAGATACTTTCATTTATAGATGAAACAAACGAAACCCTTGCGCCAAAAGAACATGGTAAAAAAGCGGCAGCAGCATCTTTAAAAGAGCAGCCTAAAACCTGATGTACGAAACCAGGTTGTTTAATTCACTGCTTTATTTGCGCAGCAACTACTGGCAAAGGCTTCTGGTTTTGCTTTAAATGCAAAGCCCATTCCCAGAATATAACCCATCGCTTCCCGCAAAGCTTCATTACTTTTAAATGAAGGATTCGTGTTGATGTCGGCATGTACTTCCATATCCACATCATGCTCAGTAAATAAATTGCACAGCTCATAGGCAATCTCGATACTTTTGGCCACTTCTACCAGCATTCTTTCTTTGATGCTGTATTTAAGTGTTGTTTTCTCATTATGAATGAACATAAATCCTCCATGTCCCTCACGCAAAAAAACGATCACTGTTGCAAATTCTGTATCGCGGCCTTTTACCTGGCTGTCGGTACCTATGCAAACTTTTAACTTGTAACCTGAAGCCCGTTCCCTTTTGATGGCATTTTCTACAGCGTCTTTAATGGGAAGTTGAATGGCATCGCCGTTAAATTTTCTCCATAGCATAAAAAATAGGTTTTCTAAATTTACGAAGAAAACAGGAGGGTTTGTATTACTAAATTGCTATGGCTTGCAGGGAATGTGGAAATGTCAATAAGTAGTAATATAACGTGTAAGTAAAATAGAAGAATATTTAAGGATCTGCACACCGCATTTTTGTAAATAAAAAAGGGGCCAACCCCTAACGTTGACCCCTAACTTACACATGAATCTACCTTACTGTTTTATAATCCTTTCTGTTTGTTTATGGCTTGTGCTGAATAACTGGATTATGTATAAGCCCGCTGAGCGGTTATCGATATTTATTGTATTAAATCCTTTATTTCCTTTACCTGTTGTAACTAGTCTTCCGTTAGCATCGAACAGTCGGTACTGGAAGTTTTCTGATGCATTTACACTCATCTGGCCACGAATGAAAGTAGATACGATGAATGGTTGTAATCCTCTCCAGTTTAATCTTAGTGAAATGATATTGGAGTAAGCTGTTTGATTAAGTACTGATGTTGCCTTGATTCTATAGTACAACGTTGTAATATTGTTGGGCGCATAGCTATAGGCGTTTGCATTGGCGGCTACTACTGTGAGACGTTTAAATATTACCCCGTCTTCACTCCATTCTATTTCCTGGTTCTTAATTTCATCATCTGTAACGGTATTCCAGTTAAGGTTATGCTTTTCTTTAAAAACGCTACCCGTTAACGTTATACTTCTTATTGCCAGGGGTCCTGATATGCCTGTGATCTTATATGATCCAAGGCTACCGTAATTACTTGTATTGTTATTTCCCGAGCCATCAATTATTATGTAATAGGTACCTGCATTTAATGAAGTGTCAATTGTTACACTAAGTTTATTAAGCGGATCAAACGTGGCAATTACTTGTTGGGATGCATCATATAAAACTGCTTTTACATCAAGATTGGCTCCGTCGTTTCCCGTGATGGCATAAGGAGTGATATCCATATGAAAATTTCCGGTTGCACTTAACACAAACTTAAAGGCATCTTTATCATTACTTGTAGAGATAAGTCCATCTACTACCATCCCTGTGTTGTTAAGGAGTTGAGTACTGCTGTTCATTGTTTCAGGAAAGTCATCATTGCGGTATGTAAAGCCATTTTGAGATGTGATGATGGTTAAATTATCCTGGGTGTTGTTGCATCCATAAGGTGTAGGTCCGTCGTTCCAACCTGTCATATTTCTGTAATAACTGTTGCCCATAACCGGTGCCCAGCTTGTTTCACCAGATCCTGTTCCTGTATTGTAAGTTGCCGTAAGGTTGCAACCAGCGTCATAAGAAGACTGGTGTGACAAACCGATAGTATGGCCACTTTCGTGCGAACAGCATTCAGCAATATATTTTGCATTGTTAGGCCCAAGTTTGTCTGTGAAAACAAATGCAGGCGTATCATCTCCCCAGGTAAAGGAACCGATATAAGAGATACCCCCAACACCTGGCCTCCAGTTACTTGTTGGCGTAACGATGATCCTTATGCGCTTATTTATAGGAGCTGCAATAAATTTTAACGAATCTGTTGTGATATTAACATTAAATGGACGATAATCTTCAGAAACGCGATTGAATATTTCTGTAATCTGTGCATCCGTAAGCGGTGCCGCAAGGCAATTTAAGGTGGCTCCGCTATTCCATCCGGCAGAAGCAACAGTATGACCATCAAAATCGAGAAATATTGTTGCATTGGCAGTTGGGTAACTGCTGAGTTTAGGCAGGCTGTAAACGCTTGTCGAACTGAGTAATACCACTAGCAACATGGTAAGGGTAAAGTTTTTCATTTGGATAAGGTTTAACTCCGGAAGGCCCGGTTATTATTGGATAGGTTTTGTGTAAGGATCGTATTATAAAAGACCGCAGTCCTCCAGTATTTTTTTAGTTTCAAATTTTTTGAGGCTGTAATTATCCTTTACATCTTTTTTAATTTCGTAACCATCAAAAGCATCCGGGTTAATGATACGACCTGTATATGAAATCGATTTATCATCGTTGATGATTTTTGATACCTGGAAAACGGCATTGCCAAATGATGATGATTTGATTAGTACAGACTGGAGGTTGTCATATTTTTTCAGGTTGCTCAACACAATTCCTTTAAAATGAAAATCATTATTGAAAGTGATTACTACCTGTTCTCCCTCAAAAGCGTTCATGGTGTTTTGCAGTAAATTTTTTGATACCTGGATCTCGTCGGGGAAGTTGGTAAATAGTTTGGGTTTAGACTGATCAGATTTTTGAGCGAAGGCTGCAGCTGTGATTACGCAAAGGAGCAGGCAGAAAATCAGTTTAGAGGTTTTCATGGTTTCGGTTTAAGAGGTACGCTTGATTAACTCTTACAGAAACGCTGGCCAAGTTCACTTAGTATGTATTAAGGAGATTTTTTTAGATGTTTTTTTACTATCGTAAAATTACTAATACTTAATACTGACCTGTAGAAAGCAGTACAAGCGTGCATGCCTGCATAGTTTTTATTCCATTTTTTTTTGCCAGGGAAGCTAATTCTTCATTCTCAGTTCCGGGATTGAAAATGATTCTTTTAGGATTTAAAGATATTATATAGTCAAGATATTTCTTTTGATTAATTGGATTAAGGTAAAGTGTTACCGTATCAATATCTTCTTCTGGTTCGGCTTTATTAACGATATTGATGCCAAGAACCGTTCCTGCCTTTTTCCCTATTGCAACTACCGGGTGATTGTACAATTGTAATTTTTGTATAGCCAGATAGCTATATCGTTGAGGGTTTTCTGATGCTCCTAATACCAAAGTTTTTTTTGCAGGCATACTTATCAATTTAAAAATCTTTCTTTTAATGCATCGGTAGGTAACATGCAGCTATCTTTTTTGCCAAACCACCGGTACCTGTTAACAGCGATTATTTTATACACAAAATTTCTTATAAAGGCTGGTACAATAATAAAGCCATATAATAATTTTATCGGTCCTTTTAATTGTTTTGCCACTTTCAGCGCTGCGGTAGATCTTGTAAAAGATTGTTCTTGCTGTATAAGCACAAAAGAATTTAACTCATTTACAGGAAGATCATATTTCTTTAAAAGCTCTTGACCGGAATTACTTTGCAGCGATGCAAAACTAAAAATTGCTGTAGGGTCTCTCTTAATTACAAACTGAACAGCAGCATTACAGAGGTTGCAAATGCCATCGAATAATATGATGGGTTTATCAGGCATTTGTAAAATTAATATTAATTGCAGTAGTATAACTGATATTTGCCAATGAACTTTTTCAGTCTGTAATTTTATTTGTTTGAGATTGATGTGCTATCGCTTTTTTTCGTAGTGTAAAAAAAATGAACAAGTTCATAAAATGCATGGATCCTAGTATAAGAATGATGAGACCGATCTTAACACTAAGCATTTCAATAATTTCCTGCGTATTGCTGATGCTTTCGGCAATCTGTAAATTGTAAACGGCATAGCCAATATTGATCAGGTAAAATCCAACAAGTAATAGATTATTCACACTGTTTGCCAGCTCCTTATTTCCGTGAAAAATATCTATCAAAAACAGTTTCCCATTTTTAAATAATGTTCGGGCAACCCAAACTGTGAGGCATAATGTAATGGCTAAATAAAGCAGGTAAGTAACAATGATCTGGTTCATAACATTGATTTAAAGAGTTATCGAATAAATTTCATTTTAGTAAATTGAGCGGCCGTTGCATTTTCACATACAGCTCATCATAACAAAGCCAGCTATAATAAGCTGCCATTACCGGTGCAGAAAAAAGAAGTATTATAAAAGAACCTACTGGTAAAGTGATTATACTAATTAATGTGATCCAGTGATAAGATCTCCTGGTGCTTTTTTTCTCCGTGAACCAGCCTTTGTATTCGTGAATTGCCATACTTAGTACTTGCCAGCCTCCTATAACAAAATATCCTGTGAGTAAAATGCCGCCGTCCAAGGTAACCAGGGCATAAATTAGAAATACTGCAAATAGTGAAATGTTAATCCAGCAATCGAACAGTTTAAATTTTTTCATGATCGTGTATTTTAAAATTTCAGAAAAATATGAAAGTATATGCTAAAAAATATCCCGCATTTAGCGGGATGATATAGTATTATTTAAACATTTTAAGGATGCTTGCCGTAAACCAGTTTTCTTCCGCTTTAATAGTTACGTCCAGCATTTTATCTGCACTCATGCCCAGCTTCTTTATGCTGGCGATCATTTCTACAAACTGCTTTGTTTCCCTGTCTTTTTTATCTCCCTCCACGTTTTCCAGTTGGGTAAGCAGTTTTAACATAGGGTCCAGCTCCCTTTTTTTTCTTTCTTTAATGATCTGCGTAGCTACTTTCCAGATATCTTTTTCTGCACTAAAATATTCTCTTCTTTCCCCGGGCACAATAATTCTTTCAACCAGGCTCCAACTGATCAGGTCACGGATATTCATATTTACGTTTCCACGGCTAATACTTAATTGCTCCATCACCTCATCCTGTGTAATAGGATCGGGGCTTACGAGTAGCAAGGCATGTATCTGCGCCATAGTTCGATTTATGCCCCATTGGGTGCCAAAAGCTCCCCAGCTGCTGATGAATTGTAGTTTGGCCTCTGATAATTTCATGATTACTTGATTACAGTATAAAGATATGTATCTATTCTGAACTTTCAAAACATATTGAAAATTAACTATGCTGGTTGATTTATTTTGTTTTTATTTATTTAATTGCCATATTTTTTATCATCAAATTATGGAGAAAACAGGTTCGTCGGCAAACGGTCTATAAACAAAAAAACGCCGGCTAATTTAACCGGCGTTTAAATTTATTACGGGAATCTATTATACAAGCATCGTAACAGGACTCTCCATGTATTTTTTAAGCGTTTGCAGGAAAGCCGCACCAACTGCACCATCCACGCTTCTATGATCGCAACTTAATGTTACTTTCATTATGTTGGTTACATCAAATTCTGTTCCTTTCCGCACTACTACCTCTTTTATCTTCCCTACTGCCAGTATACAACTATCCGGAGGATTAATGATTGCAGTAAAATCTTCAATATCCATCATACCAAGATTTGAAATAGTGAAGGTGTTGCCAGTGAATTCAACCGGCTGTAATTTTTTATCTTTTGCTTTTTGATACAATTGTTTTGCATCAGCTGCAATTTGTGATAGTGATTTCTGGTCGGCAAATTTTATTACCGGCACAATCAGGCCCTCAGGCAATGCGAGCGCAGAGCCAATATGTATATGATGGTTTTGTCGTATAAAATCACCCATCCAGCTGCTATTAACTGCCGGGTGCAGTTTAAGTGCAGCGGCGCAAGCCTTTATCAGCATGTCGTTAAAGGAGATCTTAACAGGACTTACCTCGTTCATTGCATTGCGGGAAGTAATGGCATTGTCCATGTTTATTTCCATGGTAAGATAAAAATGCGGTGCGCTAAACATGCTTTCGCCCAACCTTCGGGCAATAACGGTACGCATCTGCGTTAGTGGAATATCTGTATGCCCTTCCTGTCCATTCTTTGTAAAGGCTGCAACGCTGGCTGCAGGTGTTGCTGTTGCAGTTTTAATATCAGCGGACGGTTGTTTTTCTTCTGAGCCAGGTTTATAACCATCAACATCTTTTTTAGTAATACGGCCACCATCACCACTTCCATTTATTTTTCCGATATCAAATCCTTTCTCTTCAGCAATTTTTTTTGCAAGCGGAGAAGCTTTTATTCTGGAATCAGCGCTTTCGGTTTTTAAGTCGGTTGCCGGTTCCTTTGAAATGGCGGCTGCTGCGTTTTCGGCAGTAGCATTTGTGTCAGATTCCGTTTTTTGGCTTGCTGCATTATTACTGCCCGATTTTTCTGCTGCTATATAAGCACTCACATCAGTTCCCGGTTTGCCAACGATTGCAATAATTTCATTGATCTTAGCAGCTTTTCCGGCTTCTACACCAATATATAAAAGAGTGCCTTCCTCATAACCTACCACTTCCATGGTTGCCTTATCAGTTTCTACATCTGCCAATACATCATCGGCTTTAACAGTATCACCAACTTTTTTATTCCAGGAAACGATCTTTCCTTCCGTCATGGTATCACTCAACAAAGGCATCCTTATCTCTTTTGCACCGGCTGGTAATTTTACTTGTTGCTTTTGTTCAGTCGCAGGCTCGGCTTTAGATTTATTAGCTGTTTCTGGCTTTGCTTCAGTTGCATTTGTTGCCTTATCTGAAGTGGCTGGAGTACCTTCTGCCGCTCCCAGAGCAGCTTTGTAATCTTCTCCTTCTTTGCCTACCACGGCTAAAATGCCATCTACCTTTGCGGCACTGCCGGCTTCAACTCCTATATAAAGTAAAGTTCCTTCATTATAACTTTCCAGTTCCATTGTAGCCTTATCTGTTTCAACTTCGGCCAATACATCACCTGCCTTCACTTTGTCGCCCACCTTTTTGTTCCATCCCACAATTTTGCCCTCCGCCATTGTATCACTCAACCTGGGCATGCGTATTACTTCTGCCATATTCTTTTTCTTTTATATAAATTTTGAATCCCGAAATTAAGTTAAAAACGGATAAGTTTAACTGATACCATAAAGCTACTAAACGCAGGTTAATCCAGCTCTAGTTTTAACCGCTCCCTTAATTCCTTTATGTACGGATATTGCTCTATCAATTGCAGGTACTGTTGTTTTCTATTCAAAGGTTTTTCTCCAATTTCCTCTACCGTATTTTCATTTTCCTCAATTTTTACCTGGTATTTAAGTAACCTGTTGTTAAAATGTTTTTGGAGATAGTCTATGAGACCAGATCTTTCTGCTTCTATAAATTTCTGGTGTATATTACTTTGGGTAACAATCTCAAATCCGTTTTCATCCAGTATTTGCAGCGTAGCCATTTTAAAGTTGGTTACGGCAGAATGATTTTTCCTTACTTCCAGTGTTTCAATAAAAATATTCCAGGCGGCCTGAAGATTTTCCAATGTTAATGGCTTGCTCTGGTTCCCCCTGTTATTTTGCTCGGCCATTTGCTCCCTGATCTTAGCAAGCGAGCCAAATTTACCTGCTGGTTTTTCAGGCGTTGTATTTTTAGCCTGTTGTTCGGCTGTTTTTGCTGTAGTTGCCGGTTTATGCTGCAGTTCCTTTTTTTGTTCCGATTCTATATGTAAAGTAGCCTGCGGTTCACTAACAGGTTTTTTTATTACAACCTGTTCTTTCATTTTAATGATGGGCAATGATCTGAACGCTACTGCCTTTGTTGTATCAGCTACTTTTTTTTTATGGAGCCCTTCCTCGTTAATGCTTAGCTGAACAGCCTGCTGCAGGTAAGTAAGCTTAATCAAAATAAGCTCAATGTGTAATCGTTTATTACGAGCCTGTTTATAATTGATAATAGCCTCGTTTAAAATATTAAGTGCCGCTATCAGCCAGCCTGTAGAAACTTGTTGGGCATACTGAAGGTATTTTTGTTTAAAGTCATCCGCTACCTGAAGCAATACAGCAGCCTTTGCATCTTTGCTTACGAGTAGGTTACGCGTAAATTCTGCAAATCCTTCCAGTAAAGTATCGCCTTCAAAACCTTTTTGATTGATCTCATCAAACAACAACATAGCATCTGCCAGCTGTTGTTGCTGCATATGGTTTAACAGGTTAAAATAATGATCTTCATCCAGTATATTCAGGTGTTCTAATGTATTGTCATAAGTAAGTTTTCCTCCGGTGAAACTTACGATCTTATCTAAAATACTTAAAGCATCCCGCATGCACCCCTCGCTTTTTTGAGCAATCACATGCAACGCGGCTTTTTCGGCAGCTATATGTTCTTTACCACAAATTTCCTGCAGGTGTTCAACAGTATCGTTAATGGTTATACGCTTAAAATCAAAAATCTGGCAACGGCTTAATATGGTTGGGAGTATCTTATGTTTTTCGGTGGTTGCTAAAATGAAGATAGCATAGGGAGGAGGTTCTTCCAGCGTTTTTAAAAAAGCATTAAATGCCGATGCACTTAACATATGAACCTCATCCACAATATACACTTTGTACTTGCCTGCCTGTGGCGCAAACCTCACTTGTTCTACCAGGGTTCTAATATCATCTACAGAGTTATTGCTGGCAGCATCCAGTTCATGAATATTTAATGATGTACCATTATCAAAAGTTACGCAGCTGTTGCACGTATTACATGCTTCGCCATCACTGCTTCGGTTTTCGCAATTGATCGTTTTGGCAAGTATGCGTGCACAGGTTGTTTTACCTACACCACGCGGACCACAAAATAAAAAAGCATGCGCAAGCTGGTTATTATTGATGGCATTTTTTAATGTAGTGGTAATATGCGCCTGCCCAACTACCGTACTAAAATTCTGCGGACGGTATTTCCTTGCAGAAACAACGAATTTTTCAGTACTGAGTTCTGCTTCTGGCATTTTATTATTTTCCGTTTTTTTAGGCATAAATTTTTAAATCAATTTATCGGGAAAAGCGTTGATTGCTTTTCAATCCACAAGTTACCAATTATCCCAACATTGGGTGGCGTTTAAATTCCCGGGTCCTGTCAAAAATATAGCGATAGGTAATCAGGTTCCTGGTACGCGTTACATGTCCCAGGCTTTCAGCAATATTGATCATTTTTGGGTTAAAATCACCTATCCATTGCATTTCATATTCTGTATAATGTACATTTGGCCTTTGTATTACCTTGGCAGATTCTGCTATGATGAAGGCGTCTACGCCTCGTCCCTGGAATTCCGGTACAACACCAAAAACAATTCCGGTAAATTTTTTATTTGCTTTAAATTTTTGAAGCAATAAAAAGTGCAACTTTTGTAACAGTCCAAATTTTCCATTTAGAGATTTAAACCACTGGTTGAGATCGGGAAGGTTTATAAAAATGGCAATAGGTTCCTCCTTATAATAAGCAAACCATACCAGTTCTTCATCCATTACAGGTTTCATTTTGTTAAACATCAGCATTACCTGTTCTTTGTTTAATTGCTTTAAACCACCGTGGCCTGCCCATGCTTTATTATACACTACGGTGAAATCTGCTGCAAATTTCGGAAGCTGATTTTTTTTAATAAATTTTGAACTAAAATCAGGGTCTGCGGCAATCGCATCATGTCTTTCCCATATTTTTTTATCTAATGGTTTTTTGGCTTCCATGCCCAGGCAAATCTGGTTAAAAAAAACCTTGAACCCGTAATTTTCAAAAAGCTTTTGGTAGTAAGCGGGATTATAATTCATGCAGTAGAGCGGCTCTGTAAATCCCTTTGTTAATAAGCCCCACCAGCGGTCGCGTTCGCCAAAATTGATAGGTCCGTCCATGGCTTCCATATTTTCACTGATAAGCCAGTGACGGGCATTGTCTAGTAGCAATTCCGCTGCTGCCGCATCATTTACGCATTCAAAAAAACCAATACCGCCTACTTTAAATTCGTCGCCTTTGTTCTTATATTTTGTATTTACAAAAGCGGCAATTCTACCAGCTAAATTACCTTCGTTATCTTTTAAGATCCAGCGTTTTAGTTTTCCGAACCTAAAAGCTTTGTTCTTGCTTTTGTCAAATACGTCATTAATATCTTTATCAAGCGGCCTAATCCAATTGGGATCATTTTTATAAATTACTAAAGGCACTTTTAAAAAAAGGGAGGCTGTTGCCGCATCTGTTACCGGGAAAATTTCCATGCTGCAAAATTAGGTAATTTGGTTTTTTATCGGGAAGATTCAATCATTTCAAAGTCAACTCTTTTCTTAATTCATTGGCAGTTTTGGAGGATCCATCGTGGCTCCAGCCGGGAGGCATAAAAAGATATTTTAGTTTAGTGCCCAGAGGAACATTTTTCTTCAGGTCTGTTGAGATTGATTGCCATTCATGAAAAATAACATTTACGGGATTTTTATCATTGTTAATGGGTTTGGTAAGCCCATATTTTATTGGGTCTGTTTCCAGTTCTTCCTGAAAGCTGCCAAATAATTTATCCCATATAATAAGGCACATTCCCATATTTTTATCGAGATACCTTATATTGCTGGCATGATGTACCCGATGGTGGGAAGGGCTTACAAATATTTTTTCGAACCAGGCAGGCATTTTTTTTATGTACTGCGTATGAACAAGGATGCCATAAGTTTGGGTAATGGAGTACATGAAAACAATATCCAGGGGATGAAATCCTAAAAATGCGATAGGAATAAAATAAAGAAAGCGGTAAACGGGTTGAAACACCGACGAGCGGAAGCCGGTACTTAAATTAAATTCTTCTGAAGAGTGATGGGTTACATGCACAGCCCAGAATATCCTGCAATAATGATCTACCCTATGTTCTATATAAAAAGCCAGATCCTCCAGTATGAATAGGATAAACCAATATAGAAACGCGTTTTCTATTGAAAAGAAATGGCGATTATAAACCCAAACTAATACAGCTATATAAAATAGCCCGCGCAGTATAAGATCCAGCCCTGCATTAAGTAGTGTGAGATAAATATTTTGAACCGTACTTTTAAATGAATACAGTTTACCGCCGTTCCAGTTGCTCAGCAAAATTTCTGTTCCTATTAATACAGTATACAAAGGAACAGAGAACATGAAAAACCAGGCCTCACGGGATGAGTGCATTGTATTTAATTATTTAAAAGGCTACACAGACATGATCTCTTTTTCCTTTGCCGCCAGGTGTTTGTCTATCAGTACAATGAACCTGTCGGTTTTATCCTGCGCTTCTTTCTCAGCATCTTTACATTCGTCTTCGCTTAGGCCATCTTTTTGTAATTTTTTTATTTGTTCGATGGCATCCCTCCGTATATTACGAATAGAGATCTTGGCATTTTCTCCCTCAACATTACAACGTTTCACTAATTCTTTTCTCCTTTCTTCTGTAAGGGGAGGCAAAAAAAGCCTGATAATATTGCCATCATTCTGAGGATTAATGCCAATATTAGCTGCTATTATACCTCTTTCAATAACCGCCAGCATGTTCTTTTCCCATGGTTGCACTGATAGTGTTCGGGCATCCATAGCTGTTACATTTGCCACCTGGTTCACCGGGGTAGGATTGCCATAATAGTCTACCATTACGCCATCCAGCATAGAGGGGTTAGCTTTCCCTGCCCTTATTCTGGTAAGCTCCGATTCCAGGTGAGCAATGGCTTTCGTCATTGTTGATTCTGTTTCCGACAATATTGTTTGAAGGTCTGCTGCCATAATAATTAGAATTGGTTGCAAAAGTATAAAAAAGTTAGCTATTAGAGGTTGGCAAAATCTATGAGTAAACTAACAACTAAGTAAGCAACCTTCATTACGAAAAAATAAAGTGTGCGTTTGGAAAAACAAATAGCAAATAATTTCCAGAGATCAGTCTACCTCTACCGTATCAGAAACCAGGGTGAGTATCTTGTGAGATTTTATCAGTTCCTTCTCAGCAGATTTCTGTATAACCACTGATTTGGTTTTTTGGCGAAGGAAATAGATGATGCCAATAAAAGCAAATGCTGTAAGCATTAAAATTGCAACAACAGTTGAAGTGCCAAGGCTTTTTAAGCTAAACGCCATTGCAATAAAAATAATGTTGACAAATACACAGGTAAGGGTGATTTTTTTATGGGAAAAGCCAAGATCCAGCAAAAAATGATGAATATGTGTTCTGTCCGGGCTAAATGGAGACCTCCGGTCGAAGATCCTTAATCCAAACACCCTTAAAGTATCAAATAAAGGAATCATCAGTATAGAAAAGCCAACAGCAGGAGCTGCTTCAATTGGAAAAGAAACATTGGAACTGCCCGCCAGGTTAATAAATTTTATAACAAGTATAGAATTCACCAAACCAAGTAAAAGAGACCCTGTGTCACCCATAAATATTTTTGCGGGGGAGAAATTATATATTAAAAAACTGATCAGGCTACCTGCCATAGTAAATGCAATTACAGCATAAGTGATTTGACCGATATAGAAAAAATAGCTTCCAAAAACGATTGTTGTTAATATTCCCAGGCTACCGGCTAAGCCGTCTACGCCATCAATCAGGTTAAATGAGTTGGTAATTACGATAATAGTAAATAAGGAAAGTGCCATACTGGCAATGTGTGGAATTTCATAAACTCCTAGTAAGCCGTGCATATTGTTAAGAGAAACACCGCCAAACCTGATAAGGATGCCGGCTGCAATCAATTGACCGATAAACTTTTTACTGGCAGATAAAACTAAAATATCATCTTTTATACCAAGGAAGAATACAACAATGGCTGCAGCTGCAAAATATTGAAGTTCTGAGCTGATGCCAGCTGGCACACCCATTAACGTGGCAATGATGAAACCGGCAAAAATGCCCAATCCGCCTAAAGTAGGAATAACTGTTTTGTGTACTTTACGCTCATCTGGTTCATCAAATAACTTCTTATCCTTTGCCACCTGGATAATAACTGGTATAGCAAAAAAAGTGATAATGAAAGCCAAAGCCGAACTAAGTAAAATATTATCCATACCGAATTTATTGTTCCAGTGATTACAAAAGTATTAATTAAGTTTTGGATAAAGAATTTAAATAGAAACAAATGCGATGTTTCTCTACTATGTTATTTATATCAAAACTACCTTTTGTTTGCGAACTTAACCGATTACAGTTATAAAATAACGGTTTAATCCACAACTTATTATCAAGGTTCGTTCCAGAGGCATATTTTCTTTGAACATGACTTGAATTAAAGTAGGTTTGCAGGCAAATTACAAAATTTAGAAATACAAAATATTAATAGTGATGAATAACCTTAAAGATATAGCTACCCAAATTCGCCGCGATATTGTTAGAATGGTGCATGCAGTGCAAAGCGGGCACCCGGGCGGATCGCTTGGTTGCACCGAATACTTTACGGCACTTTATTTTAAGATAATGAATCATAATCCTGATTTTAAAATGGATGGAATTGGGGAAGACTTGTTTTTTCTGAGTAATGGGCATATATCACCCGTTTTTTATAGTGCCCTGGCCAGAAGTGGTTATTTCCCCATAGAGGAATTAAATACCTTTCGAAAGCTCAACAGTCGTTTACAGGGCCACCCAACAACACACGAAGATCTTCCTGGTGTAAGGGTTGCCAGTGGCTCACTTGGCCAGGGAATGAGTGTTGCTATTGGAGCTGCTATGGCAAAAAAGCTAAATAACGACGATAATATTGTGTATTCCCTGCATGGGGATGGTGAGCTGGATGAAGGCCAGAACTGGGAAGCGATCATGTTTGCGGCACATAAAAAAGTTGACAACCTGATTTCAACCATAGATTGGAATGGCCAGCAAATTGATGGTCCAACCAAACAAGTGATGAGTTTAGATAACCTTCATGCAAAATTTGCGGCCTTTAACTGGGAAGTAACGGAAATGGAAGGAAATGATATGGAAGCGGTTGTGGCCGGATTGGAAAATGCCAAATCACTCACCGGAAAAGGCAAGCCAGTAGTGATCCTGATGAAAACTATTATGGGAAAAGGGATTGATTTTATGGAAGGTAGCCACGAATGGCATGGTATTGCTCCCAATGACGAACAGTTAAAGAAAGCCCTGGCACAATTGCCGGAAACACTGGGGGATTATTAAAATTCTGGTGTTGTGCTATTACCCGTGAAAATCTTGTGGAGGAGGCAACTTTACCAAGCCTTGGATAAGCTGTAAGAATTATAGCAGCGTGAAAACAGTCTGATAATATTTTTTCATGTTGTGCACATGTAAAATGGATTGTAAAGTTGTTTACGCCTACTCTGAAGATGATGACGGTGAGCACAAATCAAAGGAGAATTCAAGTCTTTTACAATAACTTCAAAAATTGTCAGGCTAAGCTTATCGAACCCGGGTTAAGCGCTATATTTTCCTTCGGCAAAACTTCAACGGATTCAGTAAATATTTTTTTAAGTTTTATCATATACCCGCTTCCGTTACCTGAGCTGCAAGGGTTGTTTAGATGCTTTATATGCCGGAAACCAGGATGCAATTAAGGCTATGGCCATGGCAGTTCCTGCTACCAGGAAAAAATCTGCAGCGATTAGTTTTACCGGAAAATAATCTATTAAGAATGATCCTCCCCTTAATTTGATCAGTTTAAATTTTACCTGTAAGAAGCAGATCAGCACGGCTAACAATATACCACAGGTTGCACCCAGCGCACCTAATAAAATGCCTTCCGTTAAAAATATTTTCCTGATCAGTTGCGATGTGGTGCCCATGCTTTGTAAAATGGCAATATCTTGTTTTTTTTCCAGCACCAGCATGGTTAATGCACTTACCATATTAAAAGCGGCAATAATGAGAATGAGCGTTAATACGGCATAAATAGCCCATTTTTCAAGCCGCATAGTACTGTAAAGATTGGTGTTTTGTTCGTACCTGGTTTGTACAATATATTTTGTGCCTACCAGTTTTTGTAGCAAGTCCTTAGCATCGTTGATAGCAGTTCCGGCCTTTAACTTTATTTCTGCAGAACTATACTCATCTGCCGAAAATCCCATTTGCTGTTTTACAAAGTCTATGTTAGTTATAGCATAGCCATTATCAAAATCCTGTTGAATGGCGAATGAGCCCGTGGCGGTAACGTTGCCGATACTAAGTGATTGCATAGGATCGTTACTCTGGATATTTTTTTTGGGAAGTATCACCGCCAGTTGTTGAGGCGCAAAAGCTTCGTTTATTGTAATAGCAGAAGCATACTGAACGCCGGCACCTACTACAATGGTAGGATTTTCTGTATCACCTAATTCAAATTTTCCTTTACTCATTTTTTGAGGAACACCGCTAACCTGGGCAAAATTTTTATCAACTCCTTTTAATCGTAGCAACGATTGCGATTGGGCATCATCATTTTGCAACATGGCATTTTCCTCGGCGATCATACACGACTGAAAAACGAAAGGCTGTGTTTTAATTTTTGTGATAAGGGCCGCATCCATCACAAATGTTTTACCGGAAGCCGGCACGAGTTTCAGATCTGTATAAAAGGAAGAGTATAATGATTTTACCAGGTCTTCAAAACCATTAAAAACGCTTAATACCAGTACCTGGCAACAGGTGGCAAAAGCGATAACACAGGTGGTAACACCCGCAATGATATTGATGGCATTCGCAGATTTCTTTGCTTTAAAATAACGCCATGCAAAATCGAGGTACATGTGTTTTCTGAAGTTAAAATGAATGTTGTGAGTTTATCAGTTCGTCAGCTAATAAAAAAAGGATCGTTGCATCGTTACGCTGCTTCTCAATTTATTACTTACTAGCAACATTAAGGTTTATTCTTATCATCCTGCGTTTTGATATCTTTAAAAAGCTGCTCCATTTTATCAACATAATCCAGCGTATCATCTATAAAAAAATTAAGCTGCGGCATACTTCTAAGCTGGTGCCTTACCCTGGCCGTTAATTCTTTTTTTATTTCCCAACCTCTTTCCTGTATGGTATTTAATGCAGCAACAGGATCTTTTACCTTAAAAAAACTTAAATATATGCGGGCATCAAACAGGTCGGGAGTAATTTTTACAGAAGAAATAGAGATCATACCGCCATCCATCATGGCCAGTCCCAAGCGCTGAAAAATTTCATTCAGGTCTTTCTCCAATACTGCAGCTACTTGTTTTTGCCTTTTACCTTCAATCATGAGTTTACACTTTAATCGTTGTAAAATTACTTACTTTGTACGTTTATATCCTTTTTTATATTTCTGCAAACAGATGAAGAGTTTAAGAACCATTTTTAAATATATCAGGAAATATCCTGGGCTGGTAGCAACTTATTTTACTTTTAATGTATTATCGGCTTTATTTGGCGTGATCTCATTGGGGCTGCTCAGCCCTTTTTTGATGTTGATCTTTAAACAGGGCGATGCTTTTAAAGCCGTATCAGGTACAGGCTTTTTTAACCGGCTAAACCCTGTTAATCATTTTAAAGAATGGGTGTACGGCATTTTGAATGAGCCTGGCGGAAACATTAAAGCCCTCATGATAATTTGTATGGTAGTTTTTGCATCAATTTTATTGAAAAATATATTCGCCTATCTAAGCATGTACTTTTTAAATCCGATACGCAACCATATTTTAAATGATATGCGGAGTAGTATGTATGGTAAAATACTTCAATTGCCCATTGGTTATTTTAGTGAACAGCGCAAAGGTGACATCATGAGTAAGCTTTCCAACGATCTTAACGATGTGGAAGTGAGTACTATCAGCGTTTTGGAAAGTATTTTCAGGGAGCCAATCACTATCATTCTATTTTTTATTTACATGGTAATGTTAAGTCCGCAGCTCACTTTATTCCTGGTTATATTTTTACCCGTAGCTGGTTTTATACTTGGCAGGATCGGCCGCTCTCTTAAAAAGGAAAATAAGCAGGTATTGCAGCAATTTGGATTGTTGTTTTCAACCATAGAAGAAACGCTTGGTGGGATCCGCATTATAAAAGCTTTTAACGCGGAGAAAAAGATGGAAAGGAAATTTGAAATGGAAAATGATGCGATGTATCATTTAAAGAATAAAGCAAACAGGCGCCGCGACCTGGCTTCTCCTGTTTCTGAAGCACTGGGCGTAACAGCTGTTTTGTGTATTCTCTGGTATGGCGGCAGGCTTGTACTAAGTGGCGATCCGTCTTTTACGTTAAATGCAGGCGATTTTCTGGCTTATATTGCCATTTTTACGCAATTAATACAACCTTTAAAAGCGTTATCCAGCGCTTCTTATAATGTTCAGAAAGGAGCAGCTAGTATTGAAAGGATTGAGAGTATGATCAATGAAAACGTTAGCATTAAAGAAATAGCAAATGCTAAGCAACTTACTGCGTTTAACCATTCTATTGAGTTTAAGAATGTAAGTTTCAGTTACGAGGATACACCCATTTTAAAGAATATCAATCTACGCATTGAGAAAGGCCAAACAATTGCATTAGTTGGCAGCAGCGGCGCCGGAAAAAGTACGCTGGCCGATCTGATCCCGAGATTTATTGATGCAGTAAGTGGGGAAGTTTTAATAGACGATATTAATATCAGGGAATATACTTTACACAGTATCCGCAGCCAAATGGGGATAGTAACCCAGGAAGCCATTTTGTTTAATGATACCATTGCCAATAATATTGCACTGGCCAAAGACAATGCCAGCCGCGATGAGATCATACAGGCCGCCGTAATTGCCAATGCTGCAAAGTTTATTGAAACAAAGGAAGATGGCTATGAAACTAATATTGGCGACCGTGGTTTAAAATTAAGTGGTGGCGAACGGCAGCGAATGACGATTGCAAGGGCTGTACTAAAAAACCCGCCCATACTTATACTCGATGAAGCTACTTCTTCTCTTGATACCGAAAGCGAAAGATTGGTGCAGGATGCAATTAACCATTTAATGAGCAACCGTACGTCAATTGTAATTGCTCACAGGCTTAGTACAATCCGGCATGCAAATGAGATCATTGTTTTACAGAAAGGTGAAATTGTTGAAAGAGGAACCCACGATGGCCTAATTGCTCAAAATGGGTTTTACAAAAGATTAGTAGATATGCAGGAAGTAAAATAGTTGTTGATTAGTGTAAGCGCCAATATTTTAAAGCTGCTCTGTTAATTGATTGATGGCATATAATAAGCAAAAGCATGTACCTGAAAGTTAAAAGCGTATAACTGATTGTTGATGCCGCATATAATAAAGTAGTAACATTAAAAAGCAAAGCTGCCCTTAAAACTGTACATCTTCCAATTTAAACGTGGATTTTAGTTATCTTACAGTTGCCAATATTTAAGCATGAGATTTTTAATAATTTCCCTCACAATTCTTTTGTTTGCCTGTCATGATCTGAATGCTCAATCTCCGGGAGGTGTTGCTGGTGGTAATACTATGTGGTTGAGGTCGGATATCGGCTTAACGAGTGCTGCAAATATTGTAAGCCAATGGCAGGAATTGTCGGGTGCAAATGTTACGGGCAATTTTACGGTTCAGTCTTTAACAGGAACAGCTAGTACGCAAACTGGCCCAACAATAATTGAAGCAGGGATCAATTTTAACCCTTATCTCCGTTTTGATGGATTCACAAACTCATTGTCCAGCCTCAATATTTTCGCCGGAACGTCACTTGTAAGCAATAGTAATGTTTCTGTTTTCCAGGTATTTAATTTACATGGAGGAATTGTATGGCTTAAGTGGGAAACCGACCAGGTTGGCTCAACGGGCCGGCTAGGATTTGAAAATGCGGGAGGTACCATCAGGTTTGATTTTCCTAAAGCCGTACCAGCCACTGCCGGTCAAAATGTTGGAATTACTAATATCATCGGTCAGCATACTTTATCTACCTGCTATGCAGACAATACTTTGTCAGTTAACCGGTTGAATGGTGCAATAGATAATACACTCCCAATTCCCGGTCCGGGAGACTTTTCCTTTGCTAATGATAAGATCGTGATCGGGAATGAGAATTTAATTAACCTGCCAGCTGAGGTAGATGTGGCTGAACTTGTTATTTATTCCGGAACACTGTCAGCCGCCGATCGAAATAAAGTAGAATCATACCTGGCCGTAAAATACGGCTTTACTTTAAACCAGGCAGCCGCTAACGCCAATGATTATACGGCATCAAACGGCAGCATTACCTGGAACCGTGCTGCCAACAGCGGGTATGCTTTCAATATTACCGGTATCGGCAGGGACGACGCGTCTTCGCTCAGTCAAAAGCAGTCGAAATCAGTTAACACTACCGGCTTGCTAACATTGTACAACGGGCAATACAGCGCTGGTAATTTCCCGTTAACAAATGCAGCCAACACAAATACTTTTAATACAGATGGAATTTACCTGCTTACCGGAGATAACGGTGCCGCCACCACGATAGACCAGTGCGTATTCAGTGGAAGGGGCCAACGCATGCAGCGGGTTTGGAAAGTGAGTAAAACAGGTGCGGATATTCCTGTTACCATTGCAGCCGAACAGGCGTCTCTTCCTGCCGGAGCGAAAAATTTGATCGTATCTGCCGACCCTGCTTTTCCTGCTGCGGGCACCAGCATTTATCCTTTAACGGTAGCCAATGGTAAAATGTATACTGATGTGGTTCTTCACCATGACGAATACTTTACTTATGCCACTGATACCATTGTAATTAATATGCTGGCAACGCAACCCGTATGTTCAAATCCTAATTCAGGAACTGTTGTTACCACTATCAGTGGAGGCAACCCGCCATACCTCTATTCATGGTCGCCGTCGGGCCAGGTTACCGCAAATCTTATAAATGTAACAGGGGGAACGTACACCCTAACAGTAACACAGGGAACTTGCCAGGCGTCTCAGTCAATAACCTTAACATCGCCGGCTTCTCCTGCTTCTCCGGTTGTTAACGCAGTAGCCGTTTGCCCCGGAAGCAATGCAACGCTTAACGTGGTAAATCCAAATGCGGCTTTCACCTATAACTGGTATGCATCTGCTACTGGTGGTACTGCTCTTGCATCAGGCATATCCTTTACAACGGGTGCCATTTCAACTGCAACTACATTTTATGTAGAAACCATAAGCGGCGTTTGTGCCAGTATCAGAACGGCCGTGAATGTAAATATTACTACAATTCCGGCACCTGTAGCCAACGGGGTTTCTATTTGTCCAATGAGCCCTGTGACTCTTTCTGTTCAAAATCCTGATGTTTCCTTTACCTATAACTGGTTTAATACTGCAACCGGCGGTATCCCAATAGGTACAGGCGTTACATTGAGTACCTCACCTGTTTCTTCGTCTGTTACATTTTATGTAGAAGCAGTGAGTGGCACCTGTGTAAGTATTCGTACTGCCGTCACTGTTACTATAACCTCCGTTACAGTTCCAATTGCAAATAATACCACTATCTGCACCGGAGCTTCGGCAACATTAACCGTTGTAACGCCAGAAATTGGGCTGGCCTATGTTTGGTATAATGCAGCTACCGGGGGTACTGCCCTGGCCAATGGATATAATTTTACCACGCCTGTGTTAACTGCCAACACTACCTATTACCTGGAAGCGGCTACAATCACCTGTAGCAGCATCCGAACTGCGGTTACCGTTACTGTGAATGCTGCTGTTGCCCCGGTAATCCAGGGGGCAACCATTTGCCCGGGTTCAACAGTGGTGCTGCAGGTGCAGAATCCTATTCCCGGTTCTGTGTATTCCTGGTATGATGCGCAAACTGCGGGTACATTATTGCAAACGGGTAGTAGCTTTAGCAGCGGAGCAGTAGTAACAAACAGCAGTTTTTATGTAGAAGCATTTGATGGTAATTGTCCGAGTGTACGCACTCCTGTTTTGGTAAATTTATTGCCTGCAGGTATTGATACACCCAGGGTAACTGCCACAAATATAACTGGGAACAGTATCAGCTTCAGTTGGCCGGCCGTTGCCGGGGCTGCAGGCTACCAGGTTTCTGTTGATGGCATCAATTATTTGCCCGTTACTACCTCACTTGACTATACGGTATCTTCTCTTGAATTTGGCGAATCTGTTACTATCAGCGTGATCGCGATCGCTATGCCCACTGCCTGTGGCAATAGCCTGCCGGGACATGCCTCTGCAGTTACGGTTGGCGGTGGATTTTATGTGCCGGCTGCTTTTACTCCCAATGGCGACATGTTAAACGATATTTTAATTCCCCAGGTTCTTGGTGGAGCAATGCTCGAATATTTTATAGTATTCAACCGGTGGGGTCAAAAAGTTTTTACAACAAAAGTGAATGGTGCCGGGTGGGACGGAAAATGGCAGGGGAAAATTCAGCCTTTGGGAACTTTTGTATGGATCTGCAGGTACAGTGTATTGTCCGGAAGAGTACTGGATAAAAAAGGAACTTTTACACTTCTTTATTAGTGCAGTTATATCACTATAGTTATCAATGCTTTACTTTTCCTTTGATAAAAATAAAAATGCGGGCATATAACTATACCCGCATCCAGCTTATTTTAAAATATTTTGTTACTTAACGATTCCCATTTTTGCTTCTATGCTTAATGTGGCATGAGGCACAGCCCTTAACCTTGCTTTGTCTATAAGTTTACCGGTTACGCGGCAAATGCCATAAGTTTTATTTTCGATACGCATGATCGCTTTTTCAAGGTGATCTATGAAAGTTATCTGGCGACTGGCCATTTGGCTGAGCTGCTCTCTTTCCATACTTAAACTGCCATCTTCCATTGTCATGTAACGATTCTCGCTTTCATCTCCACCCATTTCATCCTTGCGGGTAATTAAACCCTGCAGATAATTCAGTTCTTTTTTAGCTGCTTCCAGTTTACGTTGGATGAGTTCCCGGAATTCAGTTAAATCCGAATCGTTATAACGTATAATCGGTGCTCCCGGGTCATTTTTTACCTGGTCTAATACAGATTTAGTAAAATCAGGAGAATATTTACGGGAAGTTTTTGTAGTAATTTTTGGGATCACTACAGGTTTTGGCGGTGCTACTTTAATATCTTTCGGATTCTTAGCGATTGCCTTTGCAGAAACAGGAGGTTTTGCTGCCTCCTTAACTGGTGCTTTTTTTTCTTCGGTTTTTTTTGCCATGGGTGTTTGTACCGGTTTTTGAACAGCTACCGGAGGTTTTTTTGTCGCTGGTGTTGATACAGGTTTAGCAGTTGGTTTTGGCAAAGATTTATTTACAGCCTTAGCTGGTACAACCGGAGCTTTTTTTACCGGCGCTTTGGCTACTGGTTTTGCTTGTTTACTTGCAACCGGCTTAGCAACCGGTTTTTTTGCAGCGGGTTTGGCAGCATGAGCTTTGGCAGGCGCTGCTTTTTTTGCAGCCGGCTTAACTGTTTGTTTTGCAGGAGCCGCTTTCTTTACTGGTTTCGAAGCTGCTTTTGCCGGGGCAGCCTTTTTCACAGCTGGTTTTACTACTTTCTTTTTAGTTGCCATACTACTCGCTTTTTTTAAGAATATTTACGGTTAAAGAAACTGTGTTCACTTCAATTTGGGTACCACCGTTTATTTGGGGTAAAAAATCGAGAGAATCTGCCAAAATTTCGCGGCAAATATAATCTTTAAATTCAATTAAAGATGATTGCAATGCGGCATTTTCAGATACTCTAACCAATATTCTGTCAGTTAGTTCGAAATGTCCTTCTTTCCTCAGATTTTGAATGCGATTTACAAACTCCCTGGCATTGCCTTCATTTTGCAGGGTTTCGGTTATACCGATATCCAGGGCAACAGTTAATGACCCTTTTCCTGCAATTTCGTAACCTGGAATTTCATCGGTAATTATTTCCAGGTCTTCGGCACTAATGATGATGGGAGCTTCGCCACTTGCTACTTTTTCTGAGTTTAGTATATAATCCTCCTGCTGCACCAATTCTATCGTTGCGTTATCAAAATTTTCAATTACCGCTGCAGCCCATTTCATATTTGCACCCAGCTTTTTGCCCAGGGTTTTAAAATTAGCCTTTGCCTTTTTGCGGATAAAATCATTATCTGATGCCAGAACCTCAACTTCTTTTATATTGGTTTCTGCTTTAATAATATCTTCTACCAGTTTTATATCAGATGCCATGGCATTGTCGGCAGCAGGTATAAAAACCTTTTGGAGGGGTTGCCTTACTTTAATATTTACTTTCTTACGCAATGATAATATCAACGAAGAGGCATCCTGGGCGAGCATCATTCTTTTCTCCAGCCCCAGGTTAATTGATGCTTCTTCTGCCTTAGGAAAATAAGCGTGATGAACCGAACTTGCATCAAACCTTCCTGTTACTGCATTCAGATTATTGTATAGCCAATCCGCAAAGAAAGGTGCAACAGGTGCAATAAGCCTGCTGAGTGTTTCCAGGCATTCGTACAACGTTTGATAAGCACATACCTTATCATGTTCATATTCACCTTTCCAGAAACGGCGGCGGCAGAGCCTTACATACCAATTGCTCAAATGGTTATCTACAAATTCTTCAATTGCCCGGCCGGCTTGCGTAGGCTCATAATTATCAAGGTTTTCAGTTACAGTTTTTATCAGGCTGTTTAGAGATGATAAGATCCATTGATCTATTTCCGGACGTTTATATAATGGAACGTAGGCTTCGCTAAAATTAAATTCATCAACATTAGCATACAGTGCAAAGAACTGGTAGGTATTGTACAAAGTACCAAAGAATTTGCGTTGCACCTCTTTAATACCTTCTTCGTCAAATTTTAAACTATCCCAGGGCGAGGCGTTGGTTATCAGGTACCACCTGGTAGCATCTGCGCCATAGGTTTCAATCGTTTTAAAAGGGTCAACTACATTTCCCAGGCGCTTACTCATTTTGTTGCCACTTTTGTCCAGCACCAAACCATTACTTACAACTGTTTTATAAGCCACACTGTCAAACAGCAAAACCGCCAATGCGTGCAGGGTATAAAACCATCCTCTTGTCTGGTCTACACCTTCAGCAATAAAATCTGCCGGAAAGTTTTGTTCAAATGTTTCCTTATTATCAAAGGGGTAATGCCATTGTGCGTAGGGCATGGCTCCACTATCAAACCAAACATCCACCAGGTCGGGAACGCGTTTCATCGGCTGGCCGTCATCACTCACCAGGATGATGTCGTCAACGTAGGGTTTATGAAGATCCAATATGCCTTCGTGCAGGTAATGTTTATTGGTTTCGCCGCCCAAAACTTCTGCCGCTTTTTTTATTTCGATGTTAAGTTCTTCAATAGACCCGATGCATTTTTGGATTTCACCATCTGCAGTTTTCCATATCGGAAGCGGAGTGCCCCAAAAACGGCTGCGGCTCAGGTTCCAGTCTACCATATTTTCCAGCCAGTTGCCAAAGCGTCCGGTGCCGGTGGAAGCCGGTTTCCAGTTGATGGTTTTATTTAATTCTACCATCCTGTCTTTAACAGCAGTTGTTTTTATAAACCACGCGTCGAGCGGGTAGTAGATAATTGGCTTATCTGTGCGCCAGCAATGCGGATAATTGTGTTCGTATTTCTCTACTTTAAATGCCCTGTTTTCTTTTTTTAATTTTACTGCAATGTCCACATTTACATCAACATAACCTGGTTCGTTCTTATAATCTTTTACGTAGCGCCCGCTAAATTCGCCCACACCCTCTATAAATTTCCCCTGTTTATCAACCAGGATCAATATACCAAGGTTGTTCTTCTTTCCCACTTTGTAATCATCGGCTCCAAAAGCCGGTGCAGTATGTACAATTCCGGTTCCGTCTTCAGTGGTCACAAAATCTCCCGTAATAATCCTGAATGGTTTTGAACCCGGTGTTTGTGCTTCAATTTCTGAAAGGCTGTTTGCTTCAAACGGCAGCAATTGTTCATAGCTGATGCCCTCAAGGTCTTTGCCTTTAAATTCTGCAATTATTTTCCAGGGAATCAGTTTATCGCCTTCTTTATAATTTTCAAAATCCCCGTTTTCAACATCAGCTTTAAAATATTTGCTTACCAGGCTTTTTGCCAGAATCACATTATTTGGCAGGTAGGTGTAGGGATTAAAGGTTTTAACCAGTACATATTCTATATTCGGCCCCACCGTTAAACCCAGGTTAGAGGGTAATGTCCATGGTGTTGTTGTCCAGGCCATTATAAATACTTCACCCTCTACATGGGCTATCTTTAATTCGGCATTGTTATTTATTTTGAACATAACAACTGCACTCGTATCTTTTACATCCTTGTATGTTCCGGGTTGATTTAATTCGTGCGATGATAAGCCAGTGCCGGCAGCGGGAGAGTAGGGCTGGATGCTAATGCTTTCATACAAGTATCCTTTTTTGTATAATTCACTCAGGATCCACCATAGCGTTTCAATATAGTTGTTCTCGAAAGTTACATAAGGATGGTCCAGATCTACCCAGTAGCCCATTTTTTGAGTGATGCCATCCCATTGACTTTTAAACCTCATTACTACTTCCCGGCATTTTTTATTATAGTCTTCAACACTTATTTTTTTTCCGATATCTTCTTTTGTGATGCCCAGTTCTTTCTCCACCCCTAATTCTATTGGAAGGCCATGAGTATCCCAACCGCCTTTTCTTTTAACCTGGAAACCCTGCATTGTTTTATAGCGGCAAACAAGGTCTTTTAATGTTCTGGAAATTACATGATGAATGCCCGGCATACCATTGGCGCTTGGAGGGCCTTCATAAAACACAAAAGCGGGATTTCCTTCTCTAAGCGTTACACTTTGCTGAAAAGCATTCGACTTTTCCCAATTTTCCAGCATTTCCTGGCCTATGGCTGGTAAGTTAAGCTGATGGTATTCTTTATATCTGGCTGACATATATTGCTTTCGAACGTGTTTGTAGTTAAAATAAGGCTGCAAAGTTAGTAAAATCCAGTGGTATAAACCAGTTGGAAAAGCCGTTCTCCGGTCTCTTGTTATTGTAAAAGGACAGCTTTTTTCACTGTTTTTTCCACAAAATACCTGCTTGGCATAATATTCGATTAAACATCGGAGTTATCATTAAATCCTATCAAATAAAAATATTATTATATGAAAAACTCTTTTTTCGTATTTCTTATGTCGGTTTTAATTGCCAGTAGTGCACAAGCACAAAAAAAGAAACCTGTTCAGGTAAAGCAAGTGCAGGTTCCCGAGAATGTTAATACCTCTTTTAAAAGTCAGTACACTGTTACCAACGATAACAGCTGGAAAAAAAATTATAGCGGTAATTACGTTGCCACATTCACGAATGCCGATAGCCTAAAGCAAACTGTAGAATTTAGTGGATCAGGTACAATGATCAAATCTAAAATCGCAATCGCTCCGCAGACCATAGCGGAAAATCTTAGTTTGGCAATTTCAACGCAGTATCCGGGTTCAAAAATCACCGAAGCAGATAAGATGCAGTTGCCCGGCGTTGCTCCATATTACAGGGTTAAGATATTAAGTTCAGATAATACAACAAAAGAATTATTGATAAGTGAGGAAGGAACTATTACTGAATAAAAATTTTGCTGGTTTAGGGTTTTATTAGGGTAAAACGGGAGTAGTCTTGCTCCCGTTTCTTTGAAAAAATAAACCTTACAAAGCTTTTTACATGTGAATTTCCGGTTTTTTTAAATCAATGCTAAAGAAAATTCACCTCCAAGGTTATTTTTTAGTAAATATGAATGCAGGCAATACGAAAAGAGGCTATCTGTAAAAAGTTAGCCTATTTTTTATTGTAAATACTGCTATTAAAGTGATCATTTTATACAGGCGGTTAAAGATTATTGGTTTTCCACTTTGGGATATTATCGCCTTATTTCAATATAGAAGTTGCCCCTTTTTACCGCTACTTTTAAATGCCGATTTAACGCAAACAAGAAAGTCAGGAAAAGCAACTATAAAAATTAAAAAAACGGCTGCTATGAATTTGCCTTCAACTAAAAAACATTAATAGAATTGAACCGCAAACAGGAAATGTAAAAACTACATCTGGAATTGGGGATTTATAAAATTACCTCAGAAGTAATTCGCAAGGCTTAATGCCGGTGTGCTTTTTAAAAGCGGTACTAAAATGTGAAATGGAAGAGTAACCTAATAAAAGAGATACTTCTGTTACACTTAATCCTTTATCATAAAGAAGATACTTGGCATGCTCCATACGCTGACTTTGATAAAAATCAAATATGGTAGTGCCAAAAATTTCTTTAAATCCTTTTTTAAGGTAACATTCATTGATGGCTACTTTTCTGCTAAGTGCCTTGATGGTGATTGGTTCACCAATATGTTGTAAAAGGATCTCCCTGGCTTTAATGATCTTTTCCCTGTCTGCTTCATTTGCAAGGAATTTACAAGTAAAACTACTTTCTTCTTTTTCACCCAACATACAATCGGTACTATATAAAAGCAGGATCTGAGTTTGTGCGTTGATGAAGATATTTTCCAGTGTATCTGTGTAGGTATGATTCAGCAAAGCTTCAATAGCCATCCTGGTTTTGCCACAAAGCGGCAAAGCTTTAGAAAATGAAGCCGTATGCGTAAAGGACAGTACATTATCGGTTAAAGTAACCGGTGTTTTATGCGCTTTGGCAAATTGATGCAAATAGGAGGGAGAAAATGTGAAGCTTAACACGTCTACACTATCTACTTTTTCTACGCAGCCGCGGGAAGCATTCAGTTTGCAATAATCACACTCGGTCTGTTTCTGCCTGCAATAAACATTGCCACTTACACAAAACCTAAGCTCAAGGTAGTTTTCTGTTGGATTGTTTTTTTCGTAATGGTACAGCAATACCCCGGTATCTTCTACATTCCATTGGTTTAGCTTTTTATACCTTTTGATAGCATATTTTACCGAGCCGGGAACACTCTTTTCCACGTCCAGTAATACTTCCATATCGTTATACAGAAATGACTGTTTGTAGGCTAAGCTTAATATGTCTGTTGTATGATCCATTGAAAATTTACAATGCAAATATACATCAGGTTGCGGAGGATTTATGATGTTTGAACATTAATTTTATTTTCTTTAAGAATTTTGGCTAAAATTAACGTGCTGTTGCCGGTGCAATAGTTAATACCGGGGAACTTCCGGTTCAAAAAATTTGCCATTTGATAGGTTGTTCATTTGAGTTCCAGGATATTTGGGAATGAATAACAACGATGAGGATAAGTAATAAAATGCTGGTAAAAAAAGTTAAAAAAATGTTCACAAAATACATCGGAACGCGACCTCAATTAATTGCTTTAAACCCTTATTTTTCCGTAACTTCGCGGGATTGCGAATTTTATTCATTTAAAGAGATTTTGAAGCATATATGAGTACAGAAACAGTTGAATTAACCTCCCTTGCAACTAACAGCTACGGCGCAGACAGCATACAGGTTTTAGAAGGTTTGGAAGCAGTACGGAAACGCCCTGCCATGTATATTGGAGACATCAGTGTAAAAGGGCTTCACCACCTGGTATATGAAGTGGTAGATAACTCCATTGATGAGGCGCTTGCAGGGTATTGTAAAAACATTACGGTAACCATCAATGAAGATAATTCTATTACTGTGCAGGACGACGGCAGAGGTATCCCCACAGGAATGCACACAAAGGAAAACAGGAGTGCCCTTGAAGTGGTAATGACTGTTTTGCACGCCGGCGGTAAATTTGACAAGGGATCTTATAAAGTTTCTGGTGGATTGCATGGTGTTGGGGTAAGTTGTGTGAACGCGTTGAGTACAAAATTGGTAGTAACCGTTAATCGCGAAGGAAAGAAGTTTGAGCAGGAATATGGCATCGGTATCCCAAAATATCCGGTTCGTGAGATCGGCAAAAGCGATACCACCGGCACTACCGTTCAATTTTGGCCCGATGACAGCATTTTTACAACAACAGAATATAATAAAGATATACTGGAAGGCCGTTTAAGAGAGCTGGCATTCCTGAACCGTAAACTAAGAATTGTATTAAACGATCTTAGGGAGAAAGAAGATGATGGGTCTACTTATACAAAAGAATTTTACAGCGAGGGCGGCATTGTTGAGTTTGTAGAATTAATAGATAAAAATGCCAATCGTGCGCCGCTGATCCCTGTAACCATTTATTGCGATGGATACGATGAAAAAAGTAATGTAGCGGTTGAAGTGGCAATGGTATATAATGCCAGTTACCAGGAGCATATTTTCAGCTATGTAAACAATATCAATACAATTGAAGGTGGAACACATGTGGCCGGATTCCGCCGTTCTATTACCAGGGTTTTTAAAAGTTATGGTGATAAACAAGGCATGTTTGAAAAAGCAAAAGTTGCTATTGAAGGAGATGATTTCCGTGAAGGTATATCTGCTATCATCTCGGTAAAAGTACCGGAGCCGCAGTTTGAAGGCCAAACAAAAACAAAACTTGGTAACAGTGAAGTGATGGGTATTGTAGATACCACCTTAAGCCGTGTACTGGAAGCTTACCTGGAAGAAAATCCGCGTGATGCAAAAACGATCATTCAAAAAGTAATACTTGCTGCACAGGCCAGGGCTGCGGCCAAGCGTGCCCGCGATATGGTGCAGCGCAAAAGTGTATTAACCGGCGGTGGATTGCCTGGTAAACTGGCAGATTGCTCTGACAGGGATCCGGGTAAATGTGAACTGTTCCTGGTGGAAGGGGATTCGGCAGGTGGAACCGCCAAGCAAGGCCGCGACCGTAGTTATCAGGCCATCTTGCCATTGCGTGGTAAGATCCTGAATGTAGAAAAGGCGATGGAACATAAGATCTACGACAATGAAGAGATACGTAATATGTTTACCGCTTTGGGCGTAAAGATTGGCACATTAGATGACGCAAAAGCTTTGGACGTTTCTAAGCTTCGTTACCACAAACTTATCATTATGACGGATGCTGATGTGGACGGAAGCCATATCGCGACACTTATACTTACGTTCATCTTTCGCTATATGAAAGAACTGGTAGAGAACGGTAATGTTTATATTGCTCAACCACCGTTATACCTGGTAAAGAAAGGTAAAGAACAAGAGTATGCCTGGACGGATGAGGAACGCAAAGCCCTTATTGCAAAATTCGGACAGGGAAAAGATGATAGTGTAAATACACAACGTTACAAAGGTTTGGGAGAGATGAATGCTGAACAGCTTTGGGAAACCACCATGAACCCCGCTACCAGAACCTTAAAGCAGGTTACCATAGACAACCTTACAACCGCAGATGGCATTTTCAGCATGTTAATGGGAGATGAAGTGCCACCACGCAGGGAATTCATTGAAACACACGCTAAGTACGCCAAAATTGACGTATAATGCTGCTTATAAGAGTATTAAAATTGGGGCTTATGCCCCAATTTTAATTTCATGTCTGTTTTTTTTATAATACTTATTAACAGATGTTAGTTTTCTAATGCGGCAGTTTAGCTAGTAATTTTTGGCAAAACCAATATTTTAAGTAGCTTTCAGGTTGAAGATTAGCTTCAACCCATTATTTTTCACTATAAATTCTATTAAAATGGCAAACATGTTAACAGCTTATTGCATGAAAACAAAGGAAAAAAATGTTCCCATGCAAAATGCGGTGATAACCAAAACTTCCCGCGGCGGATATATGGCCCAGGGCGATGATGGTAAAGGAAATAAAATGACTACAATGCTTGCAGAAGCAAAAGCACTGGAAGCTGTTAAAGACGGCGTTGCTAAAAAAGGCTGGTAGTATTCCAACAACAATTTAAGTAAGGCTGTTCCTAATGGGGCAGCTTTTTTGATTTAACAGCTTTTTTAGAAAATGTGTAGAAGGGAACCTGTTGTTGTTTGTCAATTGACAGAAAAGATGATAATTATTTTAAAGATTCCAGCATGCGATTGATGAAGGTAAAAAGCTCAGTCATATTTTTAATATCTTCTACCACCAGGATCCCATTTTTTCCTACCTGTTTTAATTTCCCCTTATTGGTGCCTGTTTGTAAGAAGGAGAGGATACCGGTGAACGTATTGCTTTGAAAATAGGGAGAATCCGGATTGCTTACAAAGAAACATTTAAGTGTGTTGTTTTTAAGGAACATTTTTTCGAAGCCAAGTTCTACTGCGATCTTTCTGCAACGCACTGTTGTAAAAAGATCTTCTGCAACTGCAGGTATTGGCCCAAAGCGATCTGTCATCTCCGTATGAAAATCCTGTAAATCCTGTTCTGTTTCACAATTATCTAACCTTGAATAAAGGCTGAGCCTTTCGGTGATACTTTCTACATAACTGTCTGGTATCAAAATTTCAAGGTCGGTATCAATAGTACAATCTTTTACAAAATCATCCTGCTGCTGTATTTCTTCTTTAAAAAGATCTTTAAACTCATTCCTTTTTAATTCCCTGATAGCTTCATCCAGAATTTTCTGGTACATTTCAAAACCGATCTCGGCAATAAAACCGCTTTGTTCGCCACCCAGCATATTGCCGGCACCACGGATATCCAGGTCACGCATTGCTATCTGGAAACCACTACCCAAATCACTGTACTGTTCCAGCGTGCTTAAACGCTTGCGGCTATCGGGTGGAAGCGTGCTCATTGGAGGCGCAAGTAAATAACAGAATGCTTTTTTATTGCTGCGGCCTACACGCCCGCGCAGCTGGTGAAGGTCACTTAATCCAAACTGGTGTGCATTGTTTACAATAATGGTGTTTACATTGGGGATATCTACACCGCTTTCTACAATATTAGTACAAACCAGCACATCGTATTTCTTATCCATGAAATCAAGGATAGTATCTTCCAGTTCATCGCCTTCCATCTGGCCATGTGCATAGGCAATGCTTATATCCGGGCAAAGGCCCTGGATAAAGCCTTTCATTTCCGCTAGGCCTTTTACTCTGTTATGAATGAAAAATACCTGTCCGCCGCGTTCTGTTTCATAATAAACGATATCACGGATTGCGTCTTCGTTAAATACCATCACCTCGGTTTGTATTGGCTGGCGGTTAGGTGGTGGTGTATTGATGATACTCAGGTCCCTGGCACCCATCAGGCTGAACTGTAATGTTCTTGGGATAGGCGTTGCAGTGAGTGTTAAAGAATCTACCGTTGTACGCAGTTGTTTTAATTTTTCTTTTGCCGCAACACCAAATTTCTGTTCTTCATCAATGATCATAACTCCGAGGTCTTTAAACTTAACATCTTTGCTTAATAATGCATGTGTTCCAATGATGATATCTACTTTTCCTTCTTCAACTCTTTTTAAAGTTTCCTTTTTTTCTTTGGCCGATTTAAAACGATTAAGAAAATCAACTGTAACCGGAAAGTCTCTTAACCTTTCTCCAAAAGTTTTATAATGCTGGTAGGCTAGTATGGTAGTAGGAACAAGAATAGCTGCCTGTTTACCATCACAGCAAGCCTTAAACGCAGCACGAATGGCAATCTCCGTTTTACCAAATCCAACGTCGCCGCATACCAGCCGATCCATGGGGGCAGGCTTTTCCATATCTCTTTTCACATCTTCACTGGCTTTAGCCTGGTCGGGAGTATCTTCATAGATAAAGCTTGCTTCAAGCTCGGTTTGCATATAGTTGTCTGGACTGTGAGCAAACCCCTGCAGGCTTTTTCTTTGTGCATATAATTTGATAAGGTCAGTAGCAATGTCTTTAACCTGCTTCTTTGTTTTTTCTTTCAATTTGTTCCACACATCGCTTCCCAACTTATTCATTTTTGGGATGCTGCCTTCTTTGCCGCTGTATTTGCTTATTTTATGAAGAGATGAGATGTTAACGTAGAGCAGATCTCCATCTTTATATTGTATTCTTACAGCTTCCTGCATTCTGCCATTGGCTTCAATTTTTTGAAGCCCGCTATAAACACCAACGCCGTGATCTATATGAGAAACATAATCGCCAGGTTGTAGTTCCCTTAGTGTTTTAAGTGTGAGTGCTTTGTTTTTACTAAATGCCTGTTTAACGCGGTATTTATGGTAGCGTTGAAAAACCTGGTGGTCAGTATAACAAATTACTTTAAGGTCGTCATCAATAAAGCCTTCATGTATAGATACTGGTATTGCTGTTACCTGCAATTCAGCCTTCAGGTCAGTAAAAATAATATGTAACCGTTCAAGTTGCTTTGGGTTGTCGGCAAAAATAAAAATATTGTATTTTTTATTTTCATAATCCTGAAGATTCCTGATCAACAGATCAAACTGCCGGTTAAACGCAGGTTGTTCTTTTGTAGCAAATTGAATATTGATTGCCGAAGATTGCTTATCAGGAAAATTAGATCTGCTTCCAATCTCAATTATATGTTTTTGTGCTATTTCTTTCTCAATTTCTATTGCTTTAACAAACTCAGTTGCATTGATATCTGCCTTTCGGTTAAGCTCATCTTCATCTTCGGTTAAAGACTGTTGGTTATTATTAGCATTTACCAGTTCCAAAAATATTTCCAGGTCTTCTTCCTGTTGTTCTATTTTTTCTTTGATAAAGTTCCAGTCTTCCATCCAAACAACCGTATTCTCCGGTAAAAATTCCAACAAAGAAACTTTTTCGCCACCGTCGAATTGTGTTTCAACATTTGGAATAATATTTACCTGCAGTAATTTCCTTTCGCTTAGCTGATTTTCGGGATCAAAGATGCGGATACTGTCTACTTCATTTCCAAATAATTCAATTCGGTATGGTTTCTCATTACCAAATGAATAGATGTCTAGAATACCGCCACGAACTGCAAATTGTCCGGGCTCATAAACAAAATCTGTACGCACAAATCCATAGTGTACAAATTTTTCCAACATGCCATTAACATCCAATACATCAGCCTGTTTGATGCTGATGATATTGGCTGAAAGTGTTTTGGAAAGTACAACTTTTTCAAACATGGCTTCCGGGTGGGTAACGATTATCTTTTTATTTCCCCCGGCAGCTATTTTGGTTAAGGCTTCTGTGCGAAGCATTACATGGCTGCTGTTGAGCAACTGGTAATTTTTTTTATTTTTAAAAGAAGAAGGGAAATAAAATATATCGAGTGCATTAGTAATATTTTCAAGCGTGTTCTGAAAATATGCAGCTTCTTCCGGATCTCTTAAAACAACAAGATGGTTGGTTTGGGCAACAGCAGGATGGCTGTAAACGGCAGCGATAAGGAATTGAGAAGCGCTACCATGAAGACCTGAAAGATGCGTGTGTGTGGGTTTAGATAAAGTAATCCTGTCCGCAATTTTAAAACAGCGGGGGTCATTCTTATAAAAATTCATCAACACATCGAGATTCATTCGCTCTTTATTAAGGCAATTAAAGCCTCATCCCGGCACAAACGTAATTAACGGTTGTGAATTTCTAGCTAAAGAACCGGGGCTATACAAATAAAG
>JANOCC010000070.1:0-34425 GCA_031411955.1 Ferruginibacter sp. | reverse complement strand
GTTCGTTGCGGTGTACCGTAAACGCTTTGTGTAACCAATGCCTGGGTCTCAATAAGTAAAGGTCGGATACCTTCAATGGTGGCGGCAATGGCAATGCCACTTAGCTGGTCTTCTTTTTGGGTGATGAGTATATCGCTGGGATTATTTACTGCCCGCATTCCTTCGCCAGTCATTTCATAAATACCAAGCTCAGACGTAGATCCAAACCTGTTCTTCAATGTACGCAACAGGCGATAGGCATAGTGCCGGTCTCCTTCAAACTGCAACACGGTATCTACCATATGTTCCAGGATCTTAGGCCCGGCGATGCTACCCTCCTTTGTAATATGACCGATAAGAAAAACAGGTGTGTTTGTTTCTTTTGCATAGCGTTGTAATTCTGCTGCACACTCACGTATCTGGCTAATGCTGCCGGGAGACGATTCTACAAACGGAGATTGAAGTGTTTGTATAGAATCAACTATAACTACCTGCGGTTTTAGTTTTTTTATTTCTTTAAAGATTGTTTGCGTGTTGGTTTCTGTTAAAAGATAAAAATCATCATTCGATCTTCCAACCCTGTTTGCACGCATCTTAATTTGTTGCTCACTTTCTTCGCCACTTATATATAAAGTAATTACATCTTTAAGCATTAAACCAATTTGCAGAAACAAAGTTGATTTTCCTATGCCAGGTTCACCTGCTACTAATACAATGCTTCCCAAAACAATTCCACCACCTAATACACGATTCAATTCAGCATCACTGGTTACGATCCTTTTTTCTTCGGCACTACTCACATCATTTATTGAAACAGTTTTAAGTTTTCCTTTACCACTTAGTTCTTTCCAATCGTCTTTTTCTGTTTTATCATTTCCTTTTACTATTACTTCTTCAACAAAAGTATTCCACTCTGCACATGAAGGACATTTGCCTACCCACTTCGTACTTTCAAAACCACAGTTCTGACAAAAAAATGCTGACTTCGTTTTACTCATGCGGTAAATGTAAAAGCAAAAAGCTAAAAGAAAAAAAATGAATGTTGTAAAAAGCAATCATGAAACAGGTTGCTTTAATTTTTTTTTACGATCTTTTTTTTACAAAAATGATTGCCGAATGATGCAAATAAAAAACCAGTGAAGTAAAAAAAGTGGAGTTGATAAAAAGTAAAAGGACCAGCATTTCTGCCGGCCCTTGTTACTTACTAACCCATTAAATTCTATTGCTAAATTACAAATTGCCGCCACATAAAAAAATTAAATTTTAGTTATGTGAATAAGTTTGCGAATGATCAATTGCATTATATGATAATTATATATATCTGTTAAGAATTGTATGTTAATAAATTATGACTAAATATTTATTTTTTTAGACATCCCAAATGGCCATATTAAGGCAGAAATAAAATAAAAATATTTGGTTTATATTATAAACTAATTTAAGTTTACGTCAAATTTTACGAATGAAACATTTCTTATTAATTGGGTTCTTTTTGGCAGGTTTAAAATCTTATGCGCAGGTAAAAATTTCAGGAAAAATGACTGATACAAAAAACAACCCTCTTCGCGGTGCAAGTATCACTATCAAAAATTCTTACGACGGAACAACTACTGATTCCCTGGGTAATTTTACCTTTACAACCACCGAATCTGGCAACCAGATAATAGAAGCCAATATGTCAGGTTATTCATCATATAGCAAAAATGTGAAACTTGAAGACGCTCAGATAAACCTCATTATATTAGTAAAAGAACTAATAACTGAAATGAAAGCAGTGGTTATTACTGCCGGGGCATTTGAAGCCAGTGATGCTAAAAAGACAACTGTTTTGAGTTCAATAGATATTGTTACTACTGCAAGTGCCGAAGGAGATATAACCGGGGCTTTAAAAACGCTACCCGGAACCCAGCAGGTAGGCGAAACGGGAGGCCTATTTGTAAGAGGAGGAACCGCTACCGAGAGTAAGATTTTCATTGACGGGAGCCTGGTGAATAATTTTTTTTACAGTAGTGTACCAGGCATCGCATCACGCGGAAGATTTAACCCATTTCTTTTTAAAGGGACCGTATTTAGTTCTGGTGGATATTCGGCATTATATGGGCAGGCGCTTTCTTCTGCTTTAATTTTGGAATCAAATGATCTTCCCGAAAGGACTTCCGCTAATATCGCTCTTTCTGTAATTGGCGGCGGCGGCGGTATTGAAAAATTAGCAAAAAATAAAAAATCGTCATGGGGTTTAACGTATAACTATACCAATTTGTGGCTTGCTTTCAATGTAATTAAACAAAGGCAGGATTATTTTACTATTCCTATTGATCAACAAGTGGATGGGAATTTCAGGATCAAGACAAAGAACGGCTTTGTAAAATACTATGGCTACCTCAATTGGAGCAATGTTGGATTTAGAACACAGGATATTGATTCATTAAGTTTAAAGGATGCTTTCTCGCTAAAGAATCTTAATGTTTACCACAATTTAAGCTGGAAAGAAAAGATTGGTAATGGTTGGAGGATAAATACAAGCATTAGTTTCAGTACCAACCGGGATAAAATAAAAACAGAATTACAGAATGAAAATAATATAAAACAAGAGATCGTTAATGACCCTTTATTTTCCGGAAAAAACGCAGATATCCTAAGTAAAGCACAATATGCACAGGCCAGGTTTGTTCTAGAAAAGAAGCTGAAAGGGTTGAATGCTGTTCGTTTTGGAGCTGATCATTTTTATAGTGAAGAACAAACTGATTTCACTTCTTTTAATGGAGCAAAATTTAGTGGTACATTAAAAGAGAATCTCACTGCGGCATTTGCTGAAACAGATTTTTATATCACAAACAATATAGCTGCAAAAATTGGTGGCCGGGCAGAATACTCTAAACTGATGCACAGATGGAATGTAGCGCCCCGTGCGTCAGTGGCATATAAATTTAGAGATAATAGCCAGGCTTCTTTTGCTTATGGCCTTTTTTATCAAACACCGGAAACAAGATATCTTCCTTCGATTAACAGTAACCTTTTCTACGCCCGGTCTGCACATTATATCTTACAATACCAGCGTACATCCAGCCTGCGTACTTTTAGAACAGAAGTTTTTTATAAAAGCTACGACGATCTGTTTAAAACGATTTCCGCAGGAGGAAGGGAACTCGCTGCTAATAATAACGGTTACGGTTATGCCAGAGGCGTGGAATTTTTTTGGAGAGATAAAAAAACCATCAAAAATCTTGATTACTGGATATCATATTCTTACCTGGATACCAAACGTGATTTTCTTAATTTCCCGGGCGAAATGCAGCCTTCATTTGCGGCCACTCACACAGCGTCATTGGTTATGAAGAAGTTTGTAGTTAAATGGAAAACAGGCTTCAATGCCAGTTACACTTTCGCAACCGGCAGGCCTTATTACCAGATAAGGAAGGATGCCAGTCAAAATAATTATATTTACGATAAAGGCCGTACCATCAATTACAATGGTCTGGGATTTAGCCTTAATTACATACCGAGCCTCGGGAAAACAAATTCTAAGTCATTTACAGTACTGGTATTGTCAGTATCAAATATATTGGGCCAAAATCAGATTTTTGGTTACAATTATGCCGCAGTAGCAGATCGCAAACTGCCCATACTTCCGCCATCACGAAGATTTGTTTACATTGGTTGTTTTATCAGTATAGGAATAGATAGAACACAGGATGCCATCAATAACAACTTATAAACTGTTTTTAAAACTAAAAATTATCAAAAATGAAGAAAGCACTTTTATTGATCTCCATGATTTCATTCAGTTATTTGCTGTTTGCACAAGCTGATAAGTTTACAGCAGCCATGCAAAAGAATATTGCTTTGCTGGATTCATCACTTAAAAAGCAGGATATGACGGACCTGGCAAATAATTTTACCCGAATTGCAGATGCCGAAAAAACACAATGGCTTCCTTACTATTACGCAGCATATTGCACAGTAATGAATAGTTACCTGGTGAAAGACAGATCTAAAGCAGATGAATTTGCAGACAAAGCAGAAGAATTGATAGGCAAGGCAGAAACAATTGCAGGCAAACCAAATTCTGAAACACATGTCATTCGCAGTATGATCGCTTCTGCTCATATGATGGTAGACCCACAAACTAGGTGGCAACAATATGGACAGGCTTCGGCTGAAAATATCAGTAAAGCAAAAGAACTTGATCCCACAAACCCGCGTCCGATTTACCTGGAAGCTCAGTCTAAATTTTATACACCTGAGGCATTCGGTGGTGGTAAAGTGCCGGCGAAAGAAATTTTTGAAAAAGCTATAACCATGTTCAATGATTTTAAACCACAATCAGCTATTGATCCAACCTGGGGAAAGTCATCGGCAGAGTACTTTTTAGCTCAATGCAAATAATATTACACTTATATGGAATTTAAAGAACTTGATCCTATTTTACACTCACAATTACGATTAGCCGTAATGAGTATCCTTATGAGTGTAAAGGAGGCAGAATTTACGTTCCTAAAGGAAAAGACGAGCTCAACCGCAGGAAATTTAAGTGTACAGATAAATAAACTGAAGGAAGCAAACTACCTGGAAGTAACAAAGCAATTCCGGGATAAGTACCCGCTTACAATTTGTAAAATAAGTGCTAAAGGAACTGAAGCGTTTGAACTATATGTTCAGGCGCTTCAATCCTATATGATCCCGAAAAAGCCTTAAAACATTATAGTTTCTTTGAACCTTTTATCACCTAAACCGTTTTACCTTTGAGCTTTCATATAAAATTTCATGGGTATAGTATTAGAAGTTAACCATCTTTCCAAAAAATTTAATGAGGTAAATGCTGTAGATGATCTTTCATTTACCGTAAATGAATCTGACATTTACGGCTTCCTTGGCCAAAATGGAGCAGGTAAATCTACTACCATACGTATGTTGTTGACTTTGATAAAACCAACAGCAGGCGAGATCAGGATTTTTGGTAAAGACCTCGCTTCTCATCGAAATGAGATACTCAAGCAAACCGGCGCTATTATAGAAAGGCCGGATCTTTATAAATATCTATCCGCTTATGATAACCTCGCCATCTTTGCAAAAATGAGCGGCATAAAAGTAACCAGGAAACTGATCATGGACAGATTAGATATGGTTGGGCTTGCCGACAGAAGTAAAAGCAAAGCGAAAACTTACAGCCAAGGAATGAAGCAGCGTTTAGGTATCGCAATCGCATTGGTGCACGATCCAAAACTCATCATTTTGGATGAACCAACCAATGGCCTCGATCCTCAAGGCATTGCAGATATGCGCAACCTCATATTACAGTTGAGTCGCGAGATGCGAAAAACAGTGATTGTTTCTTCTCATTTGCTTAGCGAGATTGAGCTCATCGCCAATCGCATGATCATTATACATAAGGGTAAAAAAGTGTCTGAAGGAGCAGTTGCCGACCTCCTGGATCCCTCACATACTGTAGTGCTGCTGGATACTACAAACAATACCCTTGCTGCCAACAGGCTAAAGGAATGGGGGTATAAAATAAGCAGCCGTACTGCCGGAAATTTTTTACAGGTAGATATTAATAAAAACAAAATACCAGAACTTGTTACCAGCTTGAGCAGTTCCGGCATTGGTATTATTACCCTTCAACCCCGCCATTCACTGGAGGATTATTTTTTATCGCTTACAAACAATGAATCTAATGTGGAACCTTTTGCAAATTGAGTTATATAAAATTTCCAGGAGGTCCCGTACCTACATCGCCTTTATTGCCATAACAGCCATCGTTTTTATTTTTCAGTTCGCTTTTAAGGCAGACGGGCAGTCGTATCTTGATTTTATGGCCCAGGATGTAACGGATAGTTTTCAGTTTGATAAATCGAAAGCCATCAACGGCTATTTCATGTGCTATATAATTCTTAATACGTTGTTGGTGCAGGTGCCAATACTGGTGGCGCTGGTAGCCGGCGATGCTATTTCCGGTGAAGCTAACATGGGTACGTTGAGGCTGATGCTAACCAAGCCGGTTAGCCGCTTACAGGTTATCATGGCTAAATTCCTGGCTTCTGTGATCTTTACAGTTTTACTGCTTGTATGGATGGCCGTTATGGCTTTATTTTTAAGTATGCTTATTTTTGGGGTAGATGACATGATCATATTCAGGTCGAAAGGAGATATGTCGCAGATTCTGCAAATATCACAGGATGATGTTATGTGGAGATACTTTGCGGCATTTGGTTATGCGGCAGTAGCCCTCACCGTTATAGCTTCTCTTGCATTACTGCTATCTGTTTTTGCTGAGAACAGTATTGGCCCTATCATAGCCACAGTTTGTATAGTGATAGTTTGTACCATTATCTCAAATATTAATGTACCGATAATAGACAGATATGCAAAGCCATACCTGTTTACTTCATACCTCGTGGGATGGAAAGGATTTTTTTATATTAATACTACCGAAGACGGGGAAACACTGAAAGGCACTATGGAGAACTGGCCGGCTGTTAGGAACAGCCTGTTCAGTTTGATGGCATATATAGCTGTTTTTCTTTCGGCTGCGGTTATCGCGTTTAAGAGAAAGGATATTTTATCATAGCTTAATTTTTATCGTTCCATGATCAAATTAGTGGAAAGGTTCATGTTCAAATAAATAAAATGAGAAGATATATTGTTGTTGTGTTTTTTTTATTAACGGGTGTTTCTTTTGCCGCCAATGCGCAGGATGTAAATGCGTTGTTGCAATCAGTTAAAATTAAAATCGATAAAGTGAGTGATTATGAGGCATCAGGTAAAATGAAAACCAATGTGGCATTTCTTAAAGTACCAATCGCAAATGTGAAGGTTTATTTTAAGAAGCCCAATCGTTTAAAAGTGAAGAGCGAAAAGGGTATCTCTTTTATTCCCAAGGGAGCAGTTAACCTGAACATGTCGGGTATTATCAGCGATGATAAGTACACAGTGCTGGATGCTGGAATTGATAAAGTTGGCAAAATGCCGGTTAGGGTGATCAAACTTCTGCCGTTAGATGATAACAGTGATATTGTATTAAGTACATTATATATTGATGAAACTACCAGTCTTATTCAAAAAGCTAAAACCACAACCAAAGAAAACGGCACTTACGAACTTGAATTTACTTATGGAAAATATGCCGCATTTAGTTTACCTGATAAGATCATTTTTTCTTTCAATACCCGCGATTACAAATTGCCAAAAGGCGTAACATTCGATTTTGATGATGGCACTGAGCAGAAGAAGCCAAAAGAAGATATGAAAAATAAGAAAGGAAGGGCCGAAATAACATTCGCTAATTATTCTATCAATAAGGGCGTGGCCGATGCGGTGTTCGTTAATTGATAACCGTATTGTAATTATCGCTATTTTATATAATTACCTAATCTTCCGTTATTTTTTCATCTACTGCGTTGGCAATAACTACTGATCCCATTTTTTTAAGTGGATTTTTATTCTGGTTGGCAAATTCTCTTCTGCCTCGCAGTATATCAATGCATTTGTAGATCGCTTCTCTTAACGACGATTCATCTGCAATGCCTTTTCCTGCAATGTCGAATGCTACTCCGTGATCGGGAGAGGTTCTAACTGCGTTTAGGCCTGCTGTATAGTTTACACCTTCTCCAACAGCCAGTGATTTAAATGGGATCAATCCCTGGTCGTGGTAAATTGCCAGTACCGCATCAAATTTTTCGTATTGTCCTCTTGCAAAGAATGCATCTGACGGATAAGGGCCAAAACAAAAAATATCTTTTTGTTTAGCATCTTTAATGGCTGGTTTAATGATTTCAATTTCTTCTTTTCCAATTAACCCTTCATCGCCTGCATGTGGATTTAATCCCAATACGGCAATTTTTGGCTTATTGATACCAAAGTCTTTTTTTAATGACTGATTCATCAGCTGAAGTTTGCTGATGATCCGCTCTTTTGTAACATATTTAGCAACTTCATTTAGAGGAACATGCTCCGTTAAAAGTGCAACTTTCATATTTTCCGCTATCATAAACATTACAACATCAGCTGCACCAAACAGTTTTTTCAGGTATGGAGTATGTCCTGTAACGTCGAAATTACCCGATTGTATGTTTTTCTTGTGGATGGGCGCAGTAACGAGTCCGTCGATTTTGCCAGCTTTAAGGGCTTCTGCGGCCATGTTTAAACTGATCACTGCATATTTACCACCGACATCATTCAGCAGTCCGGGTGTTACAGCAGCATCTTCTTCCCAGCAATTAAAAACATTTACCTGTTTAGGATTTACCTTAGAAATTTCCTTTACGGCAGAAAAATTAATATTTATATCGGGAAGACCTTTGCGGTAAAAATTGATCACTTTATTATTTGCAAAGATCACAGGCGTACATATTTCCAATATCCGGTTGTCGTTCATCACTTTTAGTATGATTTCCGGCCCGATGCCATTAATATCACCACAACTGATGCCTATTATAGGCTTATTCTCTGTATAAGGATTCATTGATATAATACTTTTAAAAAAGTAAAAATACAACATCTTATATTAACAGTTTCTATAGTACAAAAACAGTTGCATTATATAGTATATCGTAAAACTCCTAAGTGATGTTACGAATTCATCAATGTTTTTAATTTTGAAATAGTTGCCATATACTTTTTTTGCTATGTAGTCGTTATACTATATGATGTGTAATAAGTTTTACTAAAATCCAGCTATGAAACAGTTTACTCACAATCAATTGCAGCTAAAGATCAAGTGCCTGGCAGGTGATTCCCAACAGAAAATTGAAGATAATCTCCTTTGGGGACTGGTAAAATTTAAATCAAAATATTAATTATGCTTGCGAATAAGCCTTACTAAAAGCAACATAAATTAAATTTTAATATCCGGAATATGAAACGAAATATACTTTTGAAATACGTTTTTTCTATTGTGATTTGCCTGCTCTTTGTAGGAACATCAAATGCTCAATGCCCTGCTGGTTTTACCAGGGACACATTAAACTGGGATTACCTGGATTTTATTCCTAATTCAGGTGCATATGTAACCCCAACAGCTTTTACAACATTGGCGCAATCTCAAAATCAAAGGTTTACTTTTGGTACGCAGGTTGTAACTATAACCCATAACTATACAGGCGTTAACGTGGGAGGTGATGTAACAACGCATACCGCAGAAACCGGTACTTATGGTAATGGAGCCGATATCAGGTTCAGGAATAACGGAATTATTACTTTCACTTTTAAGAATCCGGTACAGAATGTAAAGTTTACTCTCTCTGATATCGACAGGTCGCAGAAAATTGCAGTAAGTGCATTAAACGGTGCACTGGGAACCAATGTAGGTGTGAGTTTATTAGCAGGAAGTATCTTATCTGTAACAACGAATAATACTCCTCTTGCTTTAATAAACTCCTCGGGTAGCACAGTTGGAAACGCCGATAATACTCCAGCAGCCAACGGAACAGCAAACATTAATATCACAGGCCCGGTTACAAGCTTTAGTTTAACGGTTACCAATACCAGTAGTGATGCCAGTGAAGACGGATCGTTTTATGTGTCTGACGTGTCTGCCTGTTCGGCCGGAACTTTTCCGATGGATTACTATAATGTATCCAAACCATTCGCAGGACAGCCATCTTACTTTTTGGCGGTACTCAACAATACTATTTACTATGTAAATGTGAACAACGGCGTAGCCCGTTATCTTTTTCGCGACAATGGCCATACTAATATTAACTCTTTAGCTTACGACCCATACCGCCACATGGTTTATTACAGTTATAGTTTAACAGGGTCTCCATCTACTGATAAAGTTATTCGTAGGTACGACTATGATATGGACACTTTAGGCATATTTATTAATAATGTAAATACTTTAGGTATTCCCACCTTTGAAAGCGGTGTAGAATCCGGAGCTGCCGCATTTTTTGATAATGCTTACTATGTAGGAATTGAAGGTACCAATATGGGAGATGATAGATCTAACAGGGAATCGATTGTTTGGAAGGTAGACTTTAACGCTTCATACGGCGCAACTTCTATTGCACAGGCTTATGCAGTACCTGCCGACGATGGCAATGGAACTGGCTTGCATGATTGGGGAGATATCGGTATTAATGATGGAATATTATTCGATTTTGATGGTGCTTCAGGACAAACTGATTTCTATCATAAAAATTTATTAGATGGATCTTGTATAAATATAGATCCTTCACCCGGTACATTGGTACCAAGGCAGGTTAGTGTAGACTGGACTGGCCAGATGTACAACAGTGGTTCGCCCAGCTCTTCTGCCTCTGGAACGGTTGTGCCATATAATGGAAATGGTACAGTAGATAATACGAGGTTGTATACAATGAGATATCAGGGTGTAGCCGTTACCGGTAGTTGGGGCGATGCCGGAGAGGCATTTAAACCAAAAACTGATTATGGTGATGCACCTGCTTCTTATGATCCGGCTGGAATAGACCCCGGTACTCATGAAAAAAATGATAGTGTTTGTTTAGGTACCTTAAAAGCAGGTATAGAATGGGTTAAAAAAACTTCTGCTGATGCAACCGGAGATGGTGCTGAAGAAGATGGCGTAACAGGATTACAGATCATAACAACCGGGGTGTCAAATTTTACCGTACCAGTAAAAGCATTTAACAGAACCGGACGCAATGCCATCGTAGTTGGATGGGTTGATGCCAATGGTAACGGAATATTTGAAACTTCTGAAAGCACATCCCTGGTAATACCCAGCAGCTTATCAATTCAAAATATAACTTTGTTATGGACAGGCATCAACACAACCCTGCCCGCGTACTCCAGTACCTTTATGCGAATTCGTATAGCCACTATAGACCAGGGGTTAACAACTGCAAAACCAAACGGCTATTTTGATAATGGCGAAATTGAAGACTATATGATCTCGGTGAGTTTATTATTGCCTGAGCAAAATGTAACATTGAAAGCTCAAAAACTGCCATCAGAAAAAGTAAACCTGGTTTGGAACCTGAATCAGGAAAATAATAATACTTTATATGAATTACAAAGATGTAACGATGCATCCACATGGCAAACACTTACCAGTAAACCTGCGTATGGTGGAAGTGTACCTGCTACTTATAGCTTCCTTGATGCACAGCCTCAACAACCTTCGTCGTATTATAAAGTTAAAATTACAAAAAGCTCAGGTGCAGTTGAATATAGTAATGTAAAGAAAATTGACTTCAAAAAAGGTACAACTATCAGCGTTTCTCCTAACCCAGCCAATGCTACCGCCGTATTGGATATTGAATCTGCCGTTTCCGGACTGGCCATGATAAATATTCTGGATTATACCGGTCGTAGTACATTTGAAACGACTGTAAAAATTTCAAAAGGAACAAATGAATTAGATTTACCTGTGATTAACAGGTTAAGCAATGGCATGTACAAAGTAAGGGTTAAAATAAACAACGAAATTTTTGTTACTACGCTAATTGTTATGAAATAATCCAGCAATCCAGAACAACAAAATATCATTATGAGTATTAAAAAATTATGGGCACTATTTTTTACAGTTGCCCTTTTTTTTCTTTCTGCCACTGCGCAGGAAAAATATAGTAAAGTAAAGATCCCGGTTACTTCTCCTGCAATTAAAAACTTCATTGGAACAAACCTTAATGTAGATCATTTTGAGTACGAGGGCAATGCACTTGTAGTAGTTTTAAATTCTTCTGAAATGAACAGGCTCCGTTCATCTGGTTATCCGTTCCAGGTTCTTATTGACGATGTAGTGCGGCATACGATAGATCAGAATAAAAACGCAGTACCGGAAAATAATGTTGCAGCTTTTCAAAGTACGAGTTGTCAAAAATTAAGTTCTATTATCAGCACGCCTGCATCATTTGGTACAGGTGGATCATTGAGGCTTGGTGCCGCCGTTGGCAATCCTGGTTATTTTACTTATGCAGAAATGATCAGTAAAATGAATAATCTTGCTGCAGCATACCCTGGTTTAGTTAGCGTTTATTCAATCGGAAATTCTGCCAATGGAAATGCTATTTACGGAATTAAATTGAGTGATAACGTTGGTACCGATGAGAATGAACCTGAGATCCTCTATACAGGTTTGCAACATGCACGGGAAGCAATTGGTGGTACCAGTATGATCTTCTTCATGCAATACCTGGCTGAGAATTATGCCGCCGACAACAGAATTAAAGAATTACTTGATAACAGGGAAATTTTTATAATTCCCTGTTTAAATCCTGATGGGTATATGTATAATTATAGCGGAGCCAGTGCTTCGTATCCTACCAGCGGCGGTGGCCTCTGGCGTAAGAGCAGAAGAAATACCGGCGGCGGTGCTTCAAACATAGGGGTAGACCTTAACAGAAATTATGGGGTGGATTGGGGCAATTGTGCCGGCGCTACAAGTTCCTGCGGTTCCAACGATAAAACAGATGATACTTACTACGGTACCAGTGCATTTTCTGAACCGGAAACTCAGGCATTGAGGAATTTTGTATTTAGCAGGCAGTTTATAAATGCTATCGACCAGCATTGTTATGGTCCCTATTATTCCCTTCCATACGGAAGACCTTCTTTGCATGCGCCACTGAATCATGAGGATTCGGCATATTATACTTATGTACCTGCATTGATGGGTATGTACAATGGCCATCGCGCCGGCAATAGCCCGGAAACAGTGAATTATGAAGTAGCCGGTGGTATTAAAGACTGGTTATTATTGGGAGATATAGGTACAGGATCAAAAGGTAAAATATATGGTATGACGGGTGAAGCAGGCGGTGGAAGCTTCTGGGCTCCGGTTTCTCAAATCATGCAGCTTTGTAAAGAACTCACGTTTCAAAATATTCAACTGGCATTTGCCGCCGGCGATCAATATGATATTGCAGACAGGAATGATATTGCTATAAATTCACTTACAGGTAAATTCAGCTTCCAGGTAAAACGGGTAGGGTTAGGGGCAAATCCGGTTACGGTTTCCCTGATCCCAATTCTGAATATTGATTCTGTTGGAGCACCGGTTGCAAAATCACTGGCTGCTTATTATGATAATTACATCGACAGCATAACTTATAAATTACCTCCCACATTTATAAGCGGTCAGAAAATAAAATTTGCATGGAAAGTAGAATCGGGTGGCATTACCAGTTATGATACGGTAACAAAATTTTATAACCCCTTAACTTTACTGGAAGATAATATGGAAGGTAGTTTTGGCACTAACTGGACAGCCACCATTAGTCCATCGGGGCCAACAGGTTGGGGCTTCACTACTGCAGCCGCTCTTGGCGGAACGCATTCTATGACGGAATCTCCAACAGGAAATTACACAACAAGCAGTACCAGAACTGTTACTTACAAAAGCACACTAGACCTTAGCGATGCTACGGAAGCTTACCTGAGTTTTTGGGTAAAGCACAGGGCAGAAAACTTTCGTGATAAACTTCAGGTGCAGGTTTCGGGAGATGGCAGCACATGGGTTCCTATTTGCGGTTCTAACATGGTAAGCGAAGACAATACTACTTCTGGTGGTACATTGGGTGGACAACCCGCTTTAACCGGCATTCGTGAAAACTGGACACGGGAATTATTTGATCTCAAAGATTTTGTCGCGGATGGAACGGTTTACTTCAGGCTTCGGTTTACCTCAGATAACGATGCCAGCTCTTTTGCTTTTGAAAGAGATAATGGCTTTAATATTGATGATCTAAAGCTGATTAAAACTACCAGTATCACTACGCTGGCAGTGAAATTTAATAGTTTCAATGCACAGTTACTAAGCAATAACAGCGTAAGATTAAATTGGGAAGCTTATACAGATATTCTGCACGACCATTTTGAAGTGCAAAGAGCAACAGATCTCAACAGCAGTTTCACCACAATCGCAAATATCAGGTCACTCCCGCCTTATATTTCTTTTGACAATAATCCGCATAATGGTAATAATTATTACCGGATAAAGGAAATAGACAAAGCTGGCGAAGCCTCGTATACAAACGTTATAAAGGTATCAATACAAAAAGGGTTAGCAACCAGTATTTACCCAAATCCCGTAAAAAAGGAATTGTCTGTAAAAATCAGCAATAGCGTGAGTAGAGATAATTTCATACTTCGCATAACAGATGTTTCCGGGCGAACTGTGTTAGAACAAACCAGCATTGTGGAAACCGGGAGAAATGACATTAAGATGAACGTTAACGAATTGCCAGCCCAGGTATATTTTCTAAAGCTCGTAAACAGTAAAAATGAAGTGATTGTAACCGAGAGGTTTATTAAACTATAATCCCAAGCAGCTACTTTTAATATATTGAGGTCTTCCTTCTAAATAAGGAAGGCCTTTTATTTTTAGGATAAAATAACCCCTGAAAATCTGATTGCCTACTTTTGCGCCAATGTATACAATAAAAAAATCACTCGGGCAGCATTTTTTAAAAGATGAATTGGTCATCCAGAAAATTGTGGATGCGCTTAAACAGCATCCATTCGGTAATTTACTTGAAGTGGGACCCGGCGGTGGCGCATTAACCAAAGAGCTGATCAAACTGCCCGGCATAAATTTTAAAGCTGTAGAGCTGGATGATGAAAAAGTAGCTTACCTGCAAAAAAAATATCCTGAGCTTGCAAATAAAATTATCCATAAAAGTTTTCTTGATATTGAAAAGCCTTTTGATGAGCCATTTACCGTTATAGGAAATTTTCCTTACAATATCTCCACGCAAATACTTTTCAAGGTGCTGGATTGGAAGGAAAATGTGCCCGTAGTAATTGGAATGTTTCAAAAGGAGGTAGCGCAGCGGGCAGCTTCCGGACCTGGCAACAAAGTCTATGGTGTTTTAAGTGCACTCGTTCAGGCATATTATGATGTGGAATATTTATTTGATGTTGATGCACAATCTTTTAATCCTCCACCTAAAATTCAAAGCGGTGTAATAAGGTTAACGGTACGCAAAACGCCCTTGAATGTAAGGTCTGAACGAGATTACTGGGTATTGGTAAAAACAGCGTTTAACCAACGGCGTAAAACCCTGCGTAATGCAGTTAAAGCTCAGTTTACACAGGAAACACTCACTGATGAGATATTTAATAAACGGGCGGAAGCACTTTCTATTGATGATTTTGCAACCCTTACTTTTAAAATGATATAACATGAGAATTTCTTTTTTAATCCTTTTAGCTGCCATTATTTTTACAAGTTGTGATACACCCAGGTACGCTTACAGCCCAACTGCCCACAATGTTCCGTTGTTAACTAAAAAGGGCGATTCAAAAGTTGCTGCTGCTTATTCTACGAACGGTGTAACATCTGAAACTAATAATACTGATAACCAGTACACAAAAAATACTTCTCAGGGTTTTGATGTTCAGGGGGCAGTTGCATTAAGTGATAATATTGCCATCCAGGGAAGCTACTTTTATCGGGGAGAAAAAACTAATTCAACCTGGAACAACAGTTTTTTTAACAGCAGCGCTATTCGCTACAAGCGCAGTATGTTTGAATTTGGCGCAGGCTTTTATACAGCACTCGATTCACGTCAACGGGTTTTTTTGCAGGCATTCGCAGGCGGAGGTTTTGGAAAAACCACTATTAAAGACAATGGGGTAGACCAGGCCCAGCTTCCCTATAGCAGGTATTACAACACCGATCTTGCAAAATTTTACCTGGAGCCATCCATTACTTTCCGTGCCAAAGAAGTATTTGCAGGATCTATTGCAACCAGGGTGAGCGTATTAAAATTTAGAAATATCAATACTAATTACAGCCAGAACGAAAAGATGGGATTTAACCTGGATAGCCTTAACCGTTATGCTGTTGTATTCTTCGAGCCGGCCTTTGTTGGTTCATTCGGCTTCAACAAATTGCCGGGTTTCAGGATCGAAATTCAGGCAGGCCTTAGCGTTTTATTAGACGAGAGTTTTATAGATTACCGGCCATTTAATTTTTCTGCAGGATTGGTATTTGATATAAGGAAGTTGCTGAAAGCTGCCAATAATTAAAATGTGCTAACAACCGTTAGCAAATTGCTGGTTTAATTTGTAATTTAGCAGCGGCTATTCCCTTAAAGTGAAAGCCAGAGAGCTATCGGATCATTATACCAGTAAAGCAATTATTTTCATGAGTTTCACAGCTATTAATAAAGTAAGAATCGTTACTGCGGCAGCCTTGTTCGACGGGCATGATGCAGCCATTAATATCATGCGCCGTATTCTTCAAAGCAAAGGTGCCGAAATCATACACCTGGGGCACAACAGGAGTGTGTCCGATATAGTTGAATGTGCTATTGAGGAAGATGTACAGGGTATTGCAATCACCAGTTACCAGGGCGGTCATGTAGAGTTTTTTAAATACATGAAAGATCTGTTGGACGATAATGGTTGTGGACACATCAAGATTTTTGGAGGAGGAGGGGGCACTATTTTGCCAGATGAAATTGAAGAACTACATAAGCATGGTATCACTAGAATATATAGCCCCGACGATGGTAGAAAAATGGGGCTGGAAGGAATGATAGAAGATGTAATAAGGCAGTGCGACTTTCCTTTAAATGGAAATTTACCCATCATAGGAGAACTGTTGTTGGGAGAATCAAAAGATATCAGGAAGATTGCCCGGTCAATTTCAAATGTAGAAAATGGAAATGGCGCAGCTAATGAAGCTATTAAAATAGAGGCTAAAGGGGAAGCAAAAACAATTCCTGTATTAGGCATAACGGGAACGGGTGGGGCAGGAAAGTCATCTGTAACCGACGAGATTGTTCGCCGTTTTTTAAATGAATACGATGATAAAACAATTGCAGTTATTTCCGTAGATCCCAGTAAGAAGAAAACAGGCGGAGCGCTTTTGGGCGACAGGATAAGGATGAATGCCATTTCTTCTCCGAGGGCCTATATGCGCAGTTTAGCCACCCGGGAAAGTGATGTTGCTCTCAGTAAATTTGTGCAAGAGGCGATTGATATCTGCAAGCAGGCGGGATATGATTTTATAATTTTAGAAAGCGCCGGCGTAGGGCAAAGTGATGCATCTATTTTAGATTACTGCGGCATTAGCATGTACGTTATGACGCCTGAATATGGCGCACCTTCTCAGTTAGAGAAAATAAATATGATCGATTATGCCGATGTTATCTGCCTGAATAAATTTGATAAGGCAGGCGCACTCGATGCATTACATGATGTGCGCAAGCAATACAAACGCAGTCATACTTTATGGGATGCAAAAGATGAAGAACTTCCCATAGTGGGAACCATTGCCGCACAATTTAACGATGCCGGCGTTAATGAACTTTTTGAAAGGTTGATGGAGAAGGTTGCTGAAAAAACCGGCGTTCAGTTTCGTGGAGCTATTACCCACCACAAACACATAAAGAATACTGCCAGCCAGTCGTTGATCATACCTCCTAAAAGAGTGCGATATCTATCCGAGATAGCAGAAATCATTGCCGATTTTGATCAGCACGTAAACGAACAGGCTGTTGTTGCAAGCAGGTTGTACCAGGTATCCGGAACGCTGGAAGCACTTTCTGTAATGAACGATAAATCAGAAAATATTACAGAGCAGTTAATAAATTTAAAAACTTCGCTGGAAGAACAGTTAGATACCCAATCCCGCAAATTATTAAGCAATTGGGCGGGTGTGAAGGAACGTTATAAAAGAGAGTTTTACGAATTCCAGGTTAGAGATAAAGTGATCAAACAGCCGCTTACTTATAAGAGTCTGTCTGGAACTGTATTGTCAAAAGTATATCTGCCCCGTTACAGTGATTGGGGCGACATTTTGAAATGGCAATTGCAGGAAAATGTTCCGGGAGAATTTCCCTTTACAGCAGGAGTATTTCCACTTAAAAGGGAGGGGGAAGATCCTACCCGCATGTTTGCCGGCGAAGGTGGCCCGGAAAGAACCAACCGCCGTTTTCATTATGTAAGTGTTGGCCAACCAGCCAAACGCCTCAGTACTGCATTCGACAGCGTAACATTATATGGAGAAGATCCGGCTCATCGCCCCGATATTTATGGTAAAGTTGGTAATAGCGGTGTTAGCATCGCCACGGTGGACGATGCAAAAAAACTATATAGTGGTTTCGACCTGTGCGATGCGAAAACTTCAGTGAGCATGACCATTAACGGCCCGGCCCCAATATTGCTGGCATTTTTTATGAACGCAGCCATCGATCAACAATGCGAAAAGTATATTGCTTCACATGGTTTAAGTGCCGGGGTAAACAGCATCATAGAAGCGAAGTATGATATTTCACGATTGCCAAGATACACTGGTGTGGATGGTAAAGCAGTAACGCCTGTTAACGGAGAATTGAAGGGTGGTCTGCCGGAAGGAAACGACGGTTTAGGGTTAAGGTTACTTGGCCTTAGTGGAAAAGATGTATTGCCTGCCGATGTGTATGAAAGTATTAAAGCAAAAGCACTATCATCAGTAAGAGGTACCGTTCAGGCAGATATATTAAAAGAAGACCAGGCACAGAATACATGTATTTTTTCTACAGAATTTGCATTAAAGCTAATGGGTGATGTGCAACAGTATTTTATAGATAAAAGTGTACAGAATTTTTATAGTGTAAGCATCAGTGGCTACCATATTGCGGAAGCCGGTGCAAATCCTATTACACAATTAGCTTTTACGCTTTCCAACGGTTTTACTTACGTAGAGTACTACCTTAGCAGGGGAATGAACATTGATGATTTTGCTCCAAACCTATCTTTCTTTTTCAGTAATGGAATGGATCCGGAATACAGCGTTATTGGCCGCGTGGCCAGGAGGGTGTGGGCAAAAGCAATGAAGAATAAATACAAGGCAAACAGCCGTAGCCAGAAATTAAAATACCATATTCAAACCAGCGGCAGAAGCCTGCATGCACAGGAAATTGATTTTAATGATATTCGTACAACGCTGCAGGCTTTGTATGCCATATACGACAATTGTAATTCTTTGCATACTAACGCTTACGATGAAGCGATTACAACACCTACCGAAGAAAGTGTTCGCAGGGCGATGGCCATACAGCTAATTATCAATCGGGAACTGGGAACAGCAAAGAATGAAAATCCAAACCAGGGATCTTTTCTGATTGAAGAATTAACCGACCTGGTAGAAGAAGCTGTTTTGAAAGAATTTAACAGGCTCACTGAAAGAGGTGGTGTATTAGGTGCGATGGAAAGGATGTACCAGAGAAATAAAATACAGGAAGAAAGTTTATTTTATGAAACATTAAAACATAGTGGTGAGTATCCAATTGTTGGTGTCAATACTTTTTTAAGTAAAAAAGGTTCTCCTACCATCTTGCCATCCGAAGTGATACGCTCTACTACAGAAGAAAAAGAATTTCAGATAACTACACTGGAAGCTTTTAAAGCAAGGCATAAAGAGCAAAGCGAAACTATGTTGTTAAAGCTGCAACAGGTAGCTATAAACAACGGGAACCTTTTTGAAGAACTAATGGAAACGGTAAAGTATTGTACATTAGGGCAGATAACTAATGCATTGTACAGTGTTGGCGGACAGTATAGAAGGAACATGTAAATATTTCAAAAAAAAATTTACTGCAGTTCTTCACAATAATATCCTGCATTTAAAACAAGCGATTCTATTTCTGCTGCCTCAATATTATTCGACACAATTCTAAGGATATTGTCGGAATCATCAAGGTCTATATTCCAGCCGATGATATTTGGATGAACACTAAGCGTAGAACCGATATCCGTTATTCTGTTTGAGTTTGTTATGTTGGTTTTAAAAACGAGGATTTGCATTTGGTTTATTTTTTAGTTAAGCCACGAATACACAATTACATAATCATTGGCTAATAATATTGTTTGTGTACCCGTGGCAATTTTTTATTCACTCTCTGTTATACCTGATTTCCACCTGTTGCCACAGCGGTATCTCCATTCCGATTTAAATTTTTCTCTTTCTTCCGGCGTCATCGCAGCCATTTTTTGCTGCATCGCCATCCATTTTTCTTTTCTCGGGCCATAACCACTGCGAAAACCGCCAAACAAAATCTTGCTTAACAATAATATTCCTACTGCCTGAAGGAAGCTGATAGTTTTAACGCCGATAACTTCTGGTAAGATCGCATTCCATAGTAGCATTACAACCGCGCCAAATACAACCGCGGCTATCATAACCAGAAAAAATATCATTATTTTTTTCTTAATTGAGAATTGACTTTTCATGTTATTTTTTTTTGAAACAAAATGTTTTGATCATCATGATCAGTTAACAATCTGTATGTTAATAATTTAATAATTCATCTTTTAATACGGCAAGACGATCGCGTAAATGTAATACTGCATACCTTTTACGGCTGATAAGTGTGGCCACACTTACACCTGTTTGTGCCTCCATTTCTTTAAATGGAATTCCCTCCATTTCATTTTTAATAAATACATCGCGTTGCTCTTTCGGCAGTTCATCCAACGCTAATTGTAGGGCTTCCCAGAAAAGATTACGGAGGTAGTTGGTTTCCGGATTGCTGTCGCCGGGTACCAGGAATTCCTGCCAGCTCAGCATATCATCTCCTATACCGGCATTTCCAAATAGATCATCTGCTAAAGGGAGTTTTTGTTTTCGATAGCTATCTGTTATCTTGTTCCTCGTTACTTTATACAACCAGCCCGTTACCTGCTCTATCGGTTCGGTATTTCCTGCAAACTGGAAAAAGACATCCTGCAGAATATCTTCCGCATCTTCAGTATTACTAACCCGTTGCTTGATAAAACTCAACAACTGTTTGCGTACGCCGTTTATAATACGGGTGATATAATTGTTGCGTTCAGCAGTCATTGGTATCGTTATGGTGCGGCTATCCTCCATTTATATTGATGAAGACGAATGAAGGATACCAATATTTTAAAGTATTTTATTTTTTTTGGATTCCCGTAGAACTTCCATAAAGTTCTGGAATTAGCCACTCATCCATAGCTTTCAAAAAATTTGTTTTATCAGAAAGATATTGTTTCCATATACTTACTTTTAAGTATTGTTTGTGGCCATAATCATATTTACCTTCGCTTCGGTTTTTCATAGGATATTGGATTTTAAAGCGGGACTGGATTTTTATCCTGGTCCCTTTTTTTTGCTTTTTATTTAATACAACCCTGCAATAACTTCATCACTATTCAAGTAAGCAAATCAATTTGTCACCTGATCTTTTAGCAACTACATCATTTTTTACCGTTAGCTAAACTGGACTTACCGTTTACTAAATACTACTATTAAATAAAAAGCAAATAAGTATCTTCATTATGGTTTTTCATAGGATATTGGATTTTAAAGCGGGACTGGATTTCTATCCTGGTCCCTTTTTTTTTGCCAGTTTTCTAAAGTTTTCCTTCAGTTTGAAGTTGTTTTACGAGTAAACAATCATATCAGCTCTTATTGATTTAACCGTTTGCAGCTTTATAGTTTCCGTTTATTAGTTCAAAATAGATATGATTCCGGCTTATGCTAGTTTAGCAGCAGGTTTTTCATAGGATATTAGATTTAAACAGCGGGGCTAGATTTCTATCTTGGCCCTTTTTTAATAAGCTGATCAAAAAGATGTAACTTTTACAAGTGGCAAATCCTTTGTACTACAAAATGAAATTCAACTATGAATAAATATAAAATTATCAAAGCAGGCGAAGAGGGCGGAATTTGGGATCAAATCAAAAAGGATTTGGACACGATGGAATTTCCATTTTCATACAGTGCAAATGTTCAGGATAATGACAGAACCCTTTTTTTAAATATTGAAGTTGATCCCGGAGGCGGCTTTGAATCGGGTTTTCAAACAACCAGTCTTACAACGCCCATTCCGCTCCAGTTCACAACCCTTAGCGCCAGGCTTCAATCGAATAACAAGGAATTGAGGTTTGTTTTACACAACGAAGATTTTATCGATAAACTGGGTAAATTTTTTGGAATAGAGGATGTTATAACAGGTTTTGAAGAATTTGATAACAAATTAATTGTAAAAACCAATGACGCAGAAAGAATTAAGGCTGTTTTTGCTGATGAAGCTACCAGGCGGGTTTTTGAGACTTTAGGGGAATTTAATCTCCACATAGTTTATTACGAGCAACCAGACAAGCATGCAGCACTTGAACTAAATATAGACAGAGAAATTACAAATACAGAAGAATTGCACAAAGTCTACGATGCTTTTTTGAACGTAATCAATGCGTTAGAGAAATAATCCATTGGCGGGTTAATTGCCATGTACTAAGTCATCTCCGTCACGTTCTTCGTTTTCTGGAGCGTTCATTACAGGAGTAATTTTATGAACAGCATCATCCAGATCTGTTTCTTCGTCAGTAGAAACTGAGTTTGGCTTAGTGTTGTGTACTAATTCATCCAAATCCTCCTCTTCGTTTACAACATTATTCTCTGGCATCACTGATTCATTTTCCGGTAAATCCGGAGCGTCAGTTTTTTTTATCTCGTTTTTATCAGGAAAATTGTTCATCATACTTTATTTTTTACTCTTTTATATAAAGAATTGTACCAGTTCGGTACAGTAAATATCATTAAGCTTTTTAAATATAATCGGGAATCTTTTACCCACTTAATGAAAAAAAAATCCCGGTTAGGTAATATAAGGAAGTTATCGCACCGATTAAATCAAATTGGCAAATAAATTGTACGTAGGATATTTAAAAGCCAAAATCATGAGTAATACTGCTTTTCAGGAAGATAATGTAAAGAAGATTTTGATCATCGAAGATGAAGGTGATATCTGTTTTTTATTAAACATTATGCTCAAGGGAGAAAATATTGAACTTGAACACGTGAATTCGCTTTCTAGGGCGAAAGTATTTCTTAGCGAACATGAGCCTTCCCTTGTATTTTTAGATAACAGCCTGCCCGATGGCAGGGGTCTGGATTTCATTGAATCTATTAAAATAAACCATCCGCTTACAAAGGTTGTGATGATTACTGCATTTCACTCTCATTCCGAAAAGGAAAAAGCACTTAATAATGGTGCTGATCTATTTTTGGAAAAGCCGTTTACCCGTGGACAGATTATGGATGCTGTAAACGGTTTGCTGCAGGTAAATAGTGGAACCGTAAGTTAATTTTTAATATTTTATGATTGCTCTTCGATTTTTTCCCCCTTTAAAAAACGTGAATTTCCCCTGGTGATATCAATGGCTTTTTCTACCAAACTGTCTTTTAAAACTTGTTGTTGATCTATTTTTGATATTTTCTTATCCATAGATTTTTTATCACGGGAAATAAAAGGTATTCTTATGTTCATAAATCTCATTGATAATACAATAAGGGCAACAAACACGAGTATTACTATCAATATCATATTTAATACTGTTTATGATATATCGACAAGTTTTGAGCCACATACTATCTAATGTAGTTCAGAACGAGCAATATTCTTTTTTCCCGGCCTTCTTTTACCATTAGCTTCGCATTGATACTTATTGATGCTATTTTTCCTTTTTTATCTTTCAGAACAAATTGCTCATTTTTAATTGGTTTCTGATTTACGAGAAGATCCAATAATTTAGTTTTAATTTCTGCTCCTCTCCAAAAACTATTTTCAACCAGCGAAAGTTTCGTTCCTGGTTCGGGTATAGAACCTAGCCCAAACATTTTTGAAAAAGCTTTGTTTGTTTTTATGATCCGTATAGAAGAATCGAGCACAATAAGCGAAGTGTCTTTTATTGAATCAAAAATAATATCAAGGAAATCGGCGCTTTCAACTAAGAAATGCTCGAGCCTCTTCTGGGCATGTATATCCTGTATAATCTTAACAATAAACTTTTCTTTATTTATGTTGCTTACCAATACAGATTCTCCCATTACCCAAATTGTTTCGCCTTTTTTATTGAGGAGGTAATTATTGTCGGATTTGGAACCTTTGGAAAGGGTAACAGTAACTTCTTTTTCCGGCTTTTTTGCGGCACGATCTTTCTCTGTAAAAAGTATCCGGAAATGTTTACCGGAAAGGTCTTTCAGTTTATAACCAAAGGCTGCAATAAAACCTTTATTTACATCTAAAATCTCACCCTTGGTATTCATGATTATTACAGAGTTTTCCCTGGCATTTTTAAATATATCTGTGAAAAATCCCTGGGTGCTGATCATACTGATTTAAACTTATTGATTAAATAAAAAGAATTTATGAATATAATGTTGAGGTATTTTATCAACAATATAGGGTGGGATTAAATCATAAACCCTGCCAAATTGAGGGCAAAGCGAATGGAATAGATTTTGAACGTTATGGTAACTATTATTCATACAAAATATATTTTTATGTCATCTTTAAAAAATAAAAAAGTAGCCATCCTTACTGACCATGGTTTTGAAGAGTCTGAACTTACTTCGCCTAAAAGCGCATTGGAAGCTGCTGGTGCAGAAGTTTTCCTTATTTCTAAACAAATTGGGAAAGTGAAAGGCTGGAGCCACGATCATTGGTCTATTGAATTGCCCGTTGACATTAAACTGGAAGACGCTAATCCCGAAGATTATGACGCACTTTTAATTCCGGGAGGTGTGATTAATCCCGATCAGATGCGAAGGCATCCTGCTTATGTTAATTTTGCCCAACACTTTCTTGAAACCGGAAAGCCTGTAGCCGCGATATGCCATGCCCCGCAATTACTGATTGAAACCGGTATGTTGAAGAACAGGAATATGACATCCTTTGCATCTATTAAAACAGATTTGATAAATGCCGGCGCTATTTGGGAAGACAAAGAAGTAATGGTAGATAATGGCCTCATAACAAGCCGCAGCCCGGCCGATCTGGAAGCCTTTAATAAAAGCATGATAGAAGAAATTGAAGAAGGAAAACACCTTACCACTGCCGCTTTCACCAGTACAGAAACAAATTAATTTTTTCAAGCAGCGAATCAACCTATCGGAATGTCTGTTAAATTCAAATGTATGAATTTCCCTATAAGCAGGATAAATTATATAACCCTTTTGAGAATAGTAATCAGGCCCGTTTTTTCGGGCCTGATTTATTTTAATTACTCTGTATCTGCCTGGCTATAGCCATTATTCTCTTCGTCTTCTTCACCTATCAATTCATCTTCATCGTCTTCTTCAGTGCCTGGTATATCCAGATCTTCTCCACTAATATCATCTGCCGAACTGTGCTCATTCAAAAGGTCTCCATCTTCATCTTTATTGTCCAGGGCAGCTCTCTCAAGTACAAGATCGTCTGATGTCATATCGGCATCAAGCGTTTTATTTAACATGTCCCTTTCATTTTCACTGATAGATGGATCTGGTTCCGGTTGTATTTTTTTTTCAATGCTCATTGCTGTAATTTGTAGTTTGATGAATAGCTAACAAAGTACAAAGTGTATGCCGTTTAATGGCACAGTTTTATTACAGTTAAAGTAAATAGAATGTTATGAGAAAAGAATTTTTAGTGTGCCTGTTTAGCCTGTGTTGCCTCCTGCTTTTTGCAGGTTGTTTACAAACTGATACTGCCAATAAACCCACAGCAGTGGAAAATGTTACAGAATCAAAATTAACAGCACCTGGTACTTATAATGGTTGTTATCAAATGGTATTAAAAAGAGATACTTCGATGCTCCAATTGAATTCAGCAGGTGACGTAATTACGGGTAGCCTTTTTATTAAACCTTTTGAGAAGGATAAAAGTAACGGTACTATCAAGGGTAAATTATTTAACAATAACGTCAGGCTTTTTTATACCTTTCAATCGGAAGGAACGGTTTCTGTACGTGAGGTTTTTTTTAAAATATCCAACAGCAAATTGATTGAAGGATTTGGTGAAACAGTAGTACGCAACGACACTTCTTTTTTTGTTAATGCAGAGTCCTTACAGTTTAATGATGATGTTAGTTTTAATAAAATTGATTGTAAATAAATGTATGAGAACTTTCCTGTGGAGCTTACTGTCGCTTTTAAATTTAATGCTGGGCCTGGCAGCCTGCTCGCCTAAACCTTTTGCTGCTACCAATAGAGTGTACACATCACGGGCAGAAGCCATGGCTAAAATGATCAGCAGTAAACCTGATAATAAAATATCTGATAGCCTGGTTGCTGTACATGAATGGGTGGGAACTACCAACTTCGGTTTACGCAAACCAAATTTTGTGATCATTCATCATACAGCTCAAAGTAGTTGTGAGAAAACTTTGCTCACTTTTACACGCGACTCTACACAGGTAAGTGCCCATTACGTAATTTGTAAGGATGGTGCGTTGCATCAAATGCTAAATGATTACCTGAGGGCCTGGCACGCCGGGGCAGCGAAATGGGGCAATACAACGGACATTAATTCATCCTCTATTGGGATTGAGCTTGATAATAACGGAATTGATACGTTTACCGAAGGCCAACTTAAAACCCTACAGTTACTGCTTGCATCTCTTAAAAATAAATATAATATTCCTGCAGCCAATTTTATAGCTCATGCTGATATTGCTCCCGGAAGAAAAATAGATCCTAACATTAATTTCCCCTGGAAGCGTTTTGCAGAAAGCGGATACGGTTTATGGTATACCGATACAACAAATATGAGCCTTCCCCAAAATTTTGATCCGATTGCAGCTTTGCGAATTATAGGATATAGTATATCAAATTCTGTTGCAGCCATACAGGCATTTCGGCAACATTTTTTGCAATCAATTGCAGTAGGAGAATTAACTGAGCCAGAAAAGAAAGTGCTGTACGGATTATTATTAAGAACAAACTAAAGCAATTGATTGAATTATTTCGTGATTCCCAAAATACTTAGTGTTGTAACTTTTTACCAATTGATATTTTATTTTCTTTTTAACGAACATGATATGGCTTTTTCACCAAGCTAAACAGCAGTTTCACCAAGTACTTCAAATAGATTTTTTTTTCACTGTTATTTTTGATTTTATAAAAAAATTAATAACATGAAAAAATATATTACCGCTATTATTTTGCTTTCGCTGGTACGTCCCGCAATGGCATCTACCTTCTATGACCAGCTTTACGCATTCAATTTCAATTGGAGTAAATACAAAGACAGGGTTCCTGAAAATAAAGCCCAGATTTTTAGTTCAGACAGGCAGTATATCCAGGCTCATCTCACGAGCGTACTGTTTATCTTAAGAACCAATCCCACCAATCAACTTAATTCAACACAGTTAAAAAGCAGGATTAACATGATCAGGATACTGGATAGTTACCGAATCGCTGGAATTTTTCCAGTTAACTACGATAACATTCAACGCATTCCTGTTTTTATTGATCGCCATCGCACACATTGTGCTGTAGCGTATCTGTTACAGCAAACCGGGCAGGAGTTTTTAGCGAATCAGATTGCAGCAAAGAATAATTATGCATGGGTGAAGGATATAAATGTTCCTGGCTTGTTTAAATGGCAACTTTCATCGGGCCTTTCATTGGAGGAGCTGAAATTAATACAGGGCGCTTATGATTATTATATGCCCAATGCCTTTGAACTTCCAAACAAATATGAGATTCCACAAAAGCCTGCCTGTATCACAGCTTATTTTGATAGCAAGGCTGGAGAAAAGATCAAACATCGGGATCCGGCTAATATCTGGTGTAGAGGGGAGGGAGCAAACGGTATTTTGAATGGCCGTTGGGAACAAAATTTTGAAAAAGGGATGCCCTGGATAATTGGCTATTTTAATAACGGAAACAGAACGGGGCAATGGTATGAATACTACCAGGGAACTAACATATTATGCCGCACCGAAAATTGGCGTAATGATAAGTTGAATGGTATCCGCAAAAGATTCGACCGTTCGGGTAAACTGGTAGAAGAAATTTTATTTAAAGATGGTAATGCAGTAACAAAAACCAACTACAACTTTAGTGATTCTGTTGTTTCGGTTCGCACACCACTGGATTCAATTACAGTAAAAACATCTATTTATACTTTCGGTGGAGGATTGTTGGCAACGGGTGTGGAAAAAATTTATAATCCCGATAACCTGTTGTGGTTTCAGAATATTGAATTAACCGCACTCAATGCTGCAGCTATTACTTCCCGCGAAGTATCGCTGTACAACAGTATTAGCCAGGATCGCAACATACATATTAGCAAGCCGCAAGCGATGAGAATGTTATATAATGCGCCTGCTTTGGTAGAATACAAAAAGGAAGGCATGTGGACCTATTATCAGGAACACCGTAACAACATTGCCAGCCCCGTTTTAAACAGATCATTGCAAGTGTTGCTGAAAGAAGATTTTCAACATTTTGCTGCAGATATGTTCAAATTTTTGCATCATTTCCAGGAGTTGAAAATTACAGCCGGTTATGATTCTCTAACAGTTCTTTATTCAAATGATTTGATGCAGGATTTTTATGCTGTAGGAAGCAAAGATTTTAATCATTTAAGGTTTCGCTACTTTGATGCTGATGTATCAACTGATCAAATTTCCTTACGGAGATTTAGTTCTAAAAGTTATCGAAATTATTACAAGTTTAAAGAGGTTGGCCAATACGATCGCAGTGAGCAGAGAATAGGCACCTGGAAATATTTTAACAGGGCGCAGACAATTTATAAAACAGAAAACTATCTGCTGCCTCAACAGGAAAAGGAACAATCTCACAATATGAATTCAACAATGCCTGTTAATGCAATATTGAACAGATCGCCCCATTCAAAGGATTTGAAAGGGAAATGATTAATGATTATGGAATGTTTTTGTTGTTCGGTACAATAAAATATTTTCCAATGCCTGGCAATTTTTCAAGTTCTTTTCTTTCAATTGTTGCTATAAACCAGCAATACAAAGCTAACAAAGCTGTTGCCGAAGAAAGGCTCAGCCATAGCTTGCTGCTAATAGCCGTTACACCCGAATGAATGAAGAAGAGTAATACCGCAATCACCATATAAGCCAGCAGTTTTTTCCAGGCATAGGGGATTCGGTATTCTTTTTGTCCCCGGTTATAAGAAATCAGCATCATAGTTCCATAGCAGAAAAAAGTTGTCCACGCACAGGCAATATAACTAAAGTGTGGAATGAAAATATAATTTAAAACACATGTAAGCGCAGCTCCGATAAGGGTGATGTAGGCTCCCGACAAAGTTTTATGCGAAAGCTTATACCAAACCGATAAATTATAATAAATACCGAGAAACATATTGGCAAGTAGAAGAATTGGAACTACCGAAAGACCTGCCCAGTATTTGGGGCCGATAAAATATTTCCATACCGGCATATACAGGCTAACTACGAGAAACATTACACTGATTACGATCACAAAAAATTTCATCACACGTGCATATACTCTTTGGGGATTAGCCGCTTCAGCCTGTTTAAAGAAAAAAGGTTCAGCACCCATCTTAAATGCCTGTATGAACAAAGTGATAAGGATCGATAATTTATAACAGGCATTGTATATACCTACCTGTTCTTCCCGGTAACTTATTGTACCCGGTAGCCACCACCGAAGCATTAACCTGTCGAAGGTTTCATTTATCATGCCGCCCATACCAACAATCAGTAATGGTAAAGCATACAGCATCATTTCTTTCCATAGTTTAAGATTAAATTTAAACCTGATCTCAAATATCTCTCTAAAAAGTAGTAACAGCGTAACAGTTGATTGAATCACATTTGCGAGGATCACATATACGATGGGATTTGTTTTAGCGTTGAATATCATACTTACCCAACTGTTACTGTCTTGCTTTAACTGGTTGGGGCAATAACTGATAAAAAACCAGGTAAAGAATACATTTACAATAATTCCGGTAATTCTTACAAAAGCAAATTTTTTGGGCCTTCCCTGATCCCTTAGCCTTGCGAATGGAATACTCGTGAGAGCATCCAGTGCAATTACTGCAATGCTTAATTGGATCATTTGTGGAAAAGCAGATAACCCCGTAATATTTCCAAGAATAGACTGGTTGTTCCAAAGCAAAAAAGTAAGCACTACCGTGGAAATGATTATGGATAATGAGGCTGTATTGTAAACAGAATTTTTATATTCCGGTTTAGATGCAAACCGAAAATAGGCTGTTTCAAATCCGTAGGTGAAGATTACATTAAAAATTGTGATGGCAGAATAGATAATACCGATCTTACCATAGTCTTCCGGATGCTGAAGCGTATAAGTAAGAAAAGGAGTAAGCAGGTAATTTATGAACTTTGCTGCTATTGTACTGCCACCATACCAGATCGTTTGCCCGGCTAATTTTTTTATTTCACTCAATATTGAATTTCTTTAGTTGCCAAATTTACCTTTATAATTTTAAAATAATCGACGGAAATTTTAATCGAGAGATAAAAAAATAATTTTTCAAAAGCTCATTTAATGTATTACCATCATTCTGAATATTTATTTACAAAAACTATCTTTGTAAAAAAATAATCATGAGAACCTTTATCTTTCTTAGCTTATTTGCAGTGATTTCTTTTAGTGCTCACGCTCAAAGCCGGTTGGAATCGATTGAATACCAAAAAATACAAAGAGATGCAATAGTAGCCGATGTGCCATTCCCGGAAAAGGTGATAGCTGCTGCTATCAACGATACATTACAAAAGCTTGGTTATAAAGGAAAGGAAACGAAGGGTTTTATGTTGTATAAAGGCGTAACGCTGGCCGCATTGGGCGGTGGTGCTTACGACCTGTATTTTTCTGTAGACAGGAAAAGTAAAAAGGATAAAGAGCTGTCTACCGTTACGCTGATGATCTCAAAAGATTTCGACAATTTTATTACAGGAAAATCAGAATCAGGTATCATAGCAAACGCAAAAACTTATATGGATAGTTTGCGCAATATCGTTGCCATTTATGATCTGGAGCAGCAGATTTTGGAGCAGGAAGAGACAGTTACGAAGAATGCGAAAAAATTAGAGGATTTAATAGACCAGGAAAAGCAGTATGAAAAAGACCGTAAAAAGCTGGAAGATAAAATTGAATCTAATAATAAAAACAAAGCCAAACAGATATCAGATAGCGATATTCAAAAGCAGGTATTGGAAACATTAAAAGCTAAAAGAAAGCAATAGTTTAGTTGCTGTATTTGCGCATTACAATTTGCTCGGGTGCAAATCTTTTGTCTTTTATAAAAACACTGTCTGTTAGCGTATATAAAAAATACACTACATTATTTTTCTCTCTATCGGTCATGGGTATCCGGTTACGTAGAGAGCTGTCCAGCGTTGGCTGGCTGCTTTTAATACCCGACCTGTAATGCTCCATTACCTGGTATAAGCTGAAAATATGCCCATCGTGCATGTAGGGAAAAGTTACCTGTACATTACGAAGCGTAGGTACTTTAAATTTTAATGAATCTTTAGCCAGTCCGGTGATGCGCATTCTGCCAATGTCATTAAACCTGTTTAATGCAAAACCTGTGTTTCGGAAACTATTGTCGGTAAACAAAGGTTCGGGATGGCAACTCACGCATTTTGATTTAAAAATTTCATATCCCATTTGTTCATAACTGCTGAAACTAGCTTCTCCTCTTTTTACTTTATCATATTTGCTGTTGCTACTTACAAGGCTTCCGGTATATTGAGCAATCGCTTTCAATATTCTTTGGCTGTTTATCATGGGGTCGCCAAATGCGGCTTTAAACATGCGTGGATAGCTGCTGTCTTTTTTTAGTTTTATTAAAACACTATCCAATCTTTCGCCCATTTCATTGTCAGCAGTAATAGGAGACAGCGGCTGCACTTCAAGGTGGTTTATTCCACCATCCCAATGTAATTCCCGCATCCAGGCAAGGTTTACCAAAGCAGGTGCATTCCTGGTGCTAAAACTATTGTGTACGCCATGGCTAAGATCGTGATCGTAGGTTGCAAATGACGCAAACTGCTGGTGGCAACTGGCGCAACTCGTTTCATTGTCTTTGCTTAGCTTTCCTTCAAAAAACAATTTCTTACCTAACTGAAATCCTTGCTCTGTCAATTTATTTTTCGAGAAAATATTAGTGGGTGGTTTGGGCCATCCCGCAGGTATTTTTAATGTAATAGGATCAGGAGCATAGGGCCCATAGCCGTCGTTTTCCAATGCACTTACCAATAGCAGGGAAGCAAAGCAGAGCAGGAATATTGACAGGCTGATCTTAATTTTCACTATTGATAATTTATTTTCCGTATAGAAAAAAGGCCGGCAAAATTAGATGCAATTTTTTTTGCAAGTTCACCGGTGGTTGTACAAAGCGGGTGCTCGCTGATTTTGATATCGGCGGCATTTTTCCAGTATTTATCCAAATTAGTTTCTATTGTCAATTCGGTTACAGCATTTTCTTTTATTGATAGCTTTTGCGGTATATCCAGCTTTATCAGGGTAACTACGCTGTTTTCTCCTTTAAACCCGCCGATGTGGTGCTCAATGCGTTTAAGGTCGGCCGTAGAGGCTGTAGAAGTGCCTTCCATCTTAAACATAACATATCCGCTGTTCCAGGTCCAGAACATATCATTCATTGGATCTAAAGCACCGGCCTGTGCCCCGCTGCAGTTACTTGTACTATCCACACCCAGTAAAAAACTGATGCTACTGTATTGACCGGCTTCTAGTGATATTTCAAAGGCATTGATCTCGTCCCTGGCATTAATTAAATGATACGAATCATTTTCAGGCTGCTGCTTGGCTCCGGCAACCTGAAAATCGCTGATATAATATTTTAGTTTACTTATGCTGTATTGCTCACCAAAAACATTATTGTAAACCGAATCTCTTAATACAATTGGTTTTCCATTGGCAGTATTAACAAAGGAAATTCTTACCCTGCCCTGGTTGGTTTGCAGTTGTTTAAATGATAATAGCGTAACTATCAGTACTGCTATTTGCATCAAAAATAGCAAACGGGATTTTTTTTGTTGAAATAAGTTGTTAGTCATGCTGAGCCACTTTTTTCCTGGTTTGTTTTATCTCGCCGGCTATTTTCTTTTGATTAAGCCTTTTTTCTTTTGCAGCTTTTCCTGGTTTGGTAGGCTTCCTTTTTTTAGGAATAATCAATGCTTTGATTACAAGGGTATTCATTTTTTCAATCACCAGTAATTTATTGGCGAGTTGCGATCTTTCAGTTTGATTTTTTACCTGTAAATATCCGTCTGTATTTATTTTGTTAGCTAGTTTTTCGGAAATAAGTTTCTTTTCATCTTCGTTTATCAAGCCAGATTGTTGAACATGCCAGTACCCTTCAACCATAGTTTCCACTTTGTTTACGTTTTGGCCACCTTTTCCGCCACTTCTGGCCGTTTTAAACTTTATTTCCGTAACTATATCGGGCATATTCTCAAAATTACCAATAAAACAACGGAATTTACAGCGTTTAGGCTCTTTAGTAAGGTTAATATTTCGGTAAGAGCAAAAAATTTTACATTTTTGCATCAAACGAACCAGGAACATGTTGAAAGGAATTTATCATTCATTACAAGAACGCAAGCGACAGCATAAAAAATCTTTTGCTGTATTGATCGATCCTGATAAGGTGAATGATGCTGATATGGAGAGATTGATACCACTGGTAATGGAAGCTAAAGTTGATTACCTGTTGGTAGGCGGCAGCCTTGTGATCTCTAACTATCTTGATGAATGTGTACAGTTAATTAAGAAAAAATGCAATATTCCTGTCATTCTTTTTCCCGGAAGCCCGTCGCAGGTGAGCAAGTATGCAGATGCATTATTATATCTTTCACTCATCAGCGGCCGTAATCCTGAATTGTTGATTGGCCAGCACGTGGTTTCGGCCCCTGTAGTAAAGCAAAGTGGACTGGAGATCATGTCTACAGGATATATGGTAATTGATGGCGGTGCGCCAACAACCGTTTCTTATATTAGCAATGCCAGTCCGTTGCCTGCAGATAAAAATGAGATCGCGATGTGCACTGCTATGGCGGGAGAAATGCTGGGCATGAAATTGATCTACATGGACGCCGGCAGTGGTGCAAAGAAAGCGATCTCAGAATCTATGATCGAAAAAGTAGCCGGTTGCATTGACGTACCATTAATTGTTGGAGGTGGAATTACAAATGCAGAAAAAGCCTACCTCAATTGTAAGGCCGGTGCCGATATGATCGTTGTAGGAAATGCTATTGAGAAAGATGCATCTCTTATTAAAGAAATTGCAGCGGCAATTCACAGTGTACCAGTAAAGGTTTAAGCATCCGCTAATTCTACACATCTATACTTACCAACCAACAGCTCATAAAAAAGAGAGGCCTATCTTCTTCTCTACTAAAATAAAAGATAACATTTAAAAACCTTTAAACCCTTAAACCCTTAAACCCTTAAACCTTATACCCTCACCTCCCTACAAACTCATCATCTCTTTAAACTTTACTGCCTGCCGCCTGCTCACCTCAATTTTTTCACCACCTTTCAGATCAAGCAATAAGCCACCATTAAAATATGGCTCCACTTTGTCGATCATACGGAGATTAACGATGTGTTTGCGGTTGGCACGGAAGAACGTTTTTTCATCCAGCCTGTCTTCCAATGCATTCAAAGATTTTAATATTAGTGGTTTATTGGCAGCAAAATATACTTTGGCATAATTGCCCACGCTTTCGAATAAACGC
>JANOCC010000069.1:0-3756 GCA_031411955.1 Ferruginibacter sp. | reverse complement strand
CATCTCCTCCACCCGGTTTAAAGGTCTGGTGATTTCCGGACTTTGTTTTTTTCAACTTTCCAAAAATCTCTTCCAGGCTACTTTTTCTTATCGTCTGCTCTGTTTTTGCAGTTATTTTTATTTCTCCGGTCTGATTATTTTTATCTATGTAGCCTTTCGTCTTCAGGTCTTCTAAAAAATCACCAATACCATACTCGTTGTTTGTGAGTTTGTATTCTTTGTCAAGCTCATTCAGCCATTGCATGGCCTCATTAAAATCGCCACTGGTATGCGTTAGTAATTGAAGAAAAAGGTCGAGTAATTTTTCGAAACCTGTTTTTTCGTTTTCAGATGGATCATATTGGGAAAAATTGAAACTACGCATATGCTGAGGTGTTTAATCAGATTCAACAGTTCACATATTTTAGCGGTGAATCACAGCTAAACATTTAATACTGTAAACTTCCTGCAATTTACGTAACAAAATACACAGCTGTTTTGTTGGTTTGTTAATTAAAAAGCCCTGTGAAAAAAATCACAGGGCTTTCAACATTATTTGATCAGGGTGATCTACGGTATTGTTGAATCTTTTTGAGTTGGCTGCACCGGCTGGGTATTTAATGGAACCGGGTTCTCCGTTGCCGGGCCCTGTTTCTTAAACTGTTGTTCCCAGCCCATCAGGTTCTTAAGGAGATTTTCATTGCGCTCTTCTTCAAAACTCAGGTTATCTCTCTTGCTATCAGACAGGCTTTGGTAATAAACCATTTGCTGCTCCATATCTTTCTTAAGGCTTTTTGAAACCTTTGCTGCAAGGGTTGCGTCGCCTGCTTTGTAAGCAGCCAACAAAAATTGCATGGAGATCTGGTTATGTTGCTGGCTGCGGCCTACCATACCGTAAGGCATATTTTCTTCCAGCATCATTTTATCACACTTATTCAACATCTTTTTGGCATCTTCCAATCTTCCGTTTGTTGCAAGGTCGCCGGCAGCCTGCGCATAAGCAAGCCTGATACTGTTAAGGTGGCGGCGATTTTCTTCGTCAAAATAAACACCTGGCTTACTGGCATTTCCAAACTTGAATTTGTTATTCATTTTATCTATTGCCCATTCTTCATTTACCGGGGCGTTATTGATGGGTACCAACCTGTAGGTAAGTCCATCCTGGCGCAGGTAATTCTGAAAACCTAATTCACCGTAAGGAGAAGTAAAATAAATCGGCCTTTTCCATTTATTTGCCGCAATGATATTAAGAATAGCAGCATCATTTTTATATAAGGCGCTTCTTGGTATTTCAAAAGTCATTTCACTTAATACGCTGTCGGTTGCGTTTACAGTGCCATTTTGCCTTACCACGTTGATGTCTACCGGAACTTTTACTTTTTTAGATGGGAATACATTAATCAAATTTCCGTCCCTGGTTTGCTCCATTTTATTTGGATCTTCACTTCCTGCATAATCTTTCATCATGGTATATAAGTCCATAAATTGATTTGGATCAACGCCAGGCTTTGGTGCATTGTATATCACATCGCGGTTCGATCCTTCAATTTGGGCTGCCGTCCATATAGGATCAATCGGCGCACTCTCATTTACTTTGTACCTCAATTCATTAATATACCAGTCGGTACCCAAAAGACTACTGTTGATAACCCTGATATCCGGCCGTATACCTTCTACTTCCTGTGCATACCAAAGCGGGTAAGTATCGTTGTCGCCAAAAGTGATGAGTATGGCGTTAGGCGCACAGCTTTCAAGATAATCAGTTGCAAGGTCTCTCGCCAATAACTTATTGCTGCGGTCGTGGTCGTCCCATTCCTGGCTGGCCATTAAAACCGGTACTGCCAGCAGGCAAAGTAAACCGGCTGCAATTCCTGCATTCCGGGTATTTTTTATAGCCGGCATCAAAAGGTCTTTTATATATAGAACGCCAATACCGATCCAGATAGCAAATGCATAAAATGAACCAACATAGGCATAATCACGCTCACGTGGCTGGTTACCTGCCTGATTAAGGTACAGGCAGATGGCAAATCCGGTAAAGAAGAATAGCAAACCAGTGATCAGTGCATCCCTTTTATCTTTTTTTATCTGGTACAACAGTCCCAGGATACCCAAAATAAATGGTAAGGCAAACAGTTTGTTATTGGCTTTATTATTTTTAATGCTGTCTGGCAATGAGTCTTGCTTACCAAGGCGGATCTGGTCAATAAATCCGATCCCGGTTTGCCAGTTGCCATCCCGTACATTACCCATATTCACACCCTGGATATCATCTTGTTTGCCCGAGAAATTCCACATGAAATACCGCCAATACATCCAGTTTATCTGGTATTGCATAAAGAAGCCGATGTTCTCAGACATGGTAGGAGACCGATCCCAATTGCCATCTTTGTCTTTTGTTATGCCCGCCCAGTTTGCATAATAATCGGCATGCCCCTGGTCGTTACTTTGATCCCACATGCGGGGAAAAAAATGAATATCTTCCGGGGCATATACATATTCTACTTTTCTACCTTTCTTCTCATATTTTCCGTTTGATCGGATATAGGTTTCCGTTATTTTGGTATCCTGTATCTGGGCTGTAAAATCCTGTCCGAATAAAATAGGCCAATCGCCATATTGCTCGCGGCTCACATAACCTACCAGGCTCACAGGGTTATCTACATTAAACATGTCAACCGATGGATTGGCACTGCTTCTTACCATTGTTGTAAAATAAGTAGAATAGCCCAGCAGCATAAAAACGAAGCTCCATAAACCGAGTTTAAGGAAATTCCAATTATTCTTTCCTGCTATGCGTAATCCGAAAAACACCAAAACAGCCATCAATACAAAGAAAAAGGCGAAGCCGGTAAAAAATGGCATTCCAAAACTATTTACAAAAAGGATGTCCATATTTCCTGCTCCTTTAATGCTCCATTGGATAACTGCCTTTTGGATCAGTCCTGTGATCACACAGCCAATTACAAACGCAAAAAAAGTTCCCCAGTTAGTTACTTTATATCGCTTGTAATAATATATGATTACGATAGCCGGAATAGTTAACAGGTTAAGTAAATGCACACCAATTGAAAGTCCCATCAGGTAGAAAATAAGAATTATCCATCTGTCGGCCTTTGTAAAATGCCCTCTTATTCCATGTTCTTCTTCTTCGGTAACACTCTGTTCCCATTTTACCATTGCCCAAAATACAAGGGCTGTAAAGAAAGAGGAAAGTGCATATACTTCGCCTTCAACAGCACTGTACCAGAAAGAATCGGAAAATGTATAAGCCAATGCACCCACGATGCCTGCTGCCATTACAGCAATGATCTTATCATTGGTTAACGGAGTACCATCTTTTTGAACAATTTTTTTTGCAAAGTGTGTAATGGTCCAAAACAGGAACAGGATAGTAAATCCGCTGGCCAGGGCACTCATAAGGTTTACGCCAGTTGCTGCATGTTGAGGATCAAAAGGTGCCATAAATAGCCTGCCAATTAAAACGAATAATGGCGCTCCCGGCGGATGTGGAATTTGTAACTTATAAGCGCTGGAGGCAAACTCGCCACAATCCCAAAGGCTTCCGGTGGCTTCCATTGTCATAATGTACACCGCACAGGCAATGAAACAAACTACCCAGCCGGTAATGTTGTTGATTCTTTTGAAACTCATATAATGATGTTAGTAGTTATAAGTGGGCAAATATAATCATGTTTGCATTTGGGTAACTACCTCTGGTAATTTTTATAAGGTTTTTTTAATAGGATCGGTAACCGGGCAATTGTATTATTTAAA
>JANOCC010000068.1:0-2361 GCA_031411955.1 Ferruginibacter sp. | reverse complement strand
AATAAGGCTTCCCTTGCCAGCAATAAATTATCGTAGGCCTTAGGATTCACATCGGTTCTTACCGGTCCGCCGGTCCATAAAGTGGCTTCGTTTAATTGAATCAACTCATCAGCTACTCCTCCAAATACCATGGCACCCAATCTGCCATTGCCAACCGGCAGGGCCTCTGTCCAAACCTTCGCCGGCTTTTTGTACCATAGCTTTTGTGGTTGTTGCGCCTGTATTTCGGCTATCGCCGTTAAAAATAAAATGCAAGCAAGTGTCAATCGTTTTATCATGTGTGTTAATTTATTATTCGTTTAGCAATACTGGCATTTGAACAAAATGCAAATCACTATTTATTTTGGTACAGACGAAATACCTTTATTCAACATTGTTGTGTCAGCCGATAGCTCCTATGTTTGCAAAGTAAATAAAAGATCTTTGAGATAGATGTTTAAAGCTAATAGATTTGATAAATAAAGTGAAAGGGGATGAGAGTACATTCGATAGCATACAGCAATAATGCATGTAGTCCGATAGAAATAACCTCATCCTTTTTAATTTCCAGGAGTTAGAACAGAATGTAAGGAATAGAGCAATGCTTTATATCCACAATATCCAACCAGGAGACAAAACGAAGGGAAATTTTTCACTTTTTCATTTTCAAAACTAAAGCATGAAAAAAGTAATTAAACAAGTGCTGGGTATAGATGTTGCCCAGAAGGAATTGGTAACCTGCTTAGGGAAACTGGATGAAGACCTTGAGCTAAACCTTTATGCACATAAAACATTTGCTAATACAGCAAAAGGTTTTGAATCATTAGTGCAATGGGTAAAAAAGCAGACGGAACAAAGCGTTGTTGTTCGTTATGTAATGGAAGCTACAGGTGTCTATCATGAATCATTTGCCTATTTTCTGAAGGATAACGGCATGGAAGTATCGATAGTGCTGCCTAATAAAATCAGTAATTATGCCCGCAGCCTTACTATAAAAACAGTAACAGACAAGACTGCTTCAGAAGCAATAGCACAATTTGGTTTAGAACGTAAATTGGACAATTGGGAAAAGCCATCGCCGATTTTTAAAAAGATAAAACAATTAACACGGGAGAGAGAGCAGCTTATAATAGAACGGACAATGGCGAAAAATCAACTTCATGCAGAGCAGGCAGAGGCAGAACCCAATAAAACATCTGAAGGCAGAATCAAGAAGCGAATAGAGTTTTTAAGTAAGCAGGAAAAAGAAATTTTAGTAGAAATTACTTCATTTGTAAAATCAGATGATAAAACAAGTTCGATAGTAGAGTTGCTTCGTTCTTTACCAGGTGTGGGATCATTGACAGCAGCCATCATCGTAGCAGAAACCAATGGATTCGAATTAATACGAAATAAGCGTCAACTCACAAGTTATGCAGGATTAGATGTTAAAGAAAAACAGTCAGGCACATCCGTAAAAGGGAAACCTAAAATATCAAAAAAGGGGAATCGTTTTTTGCGAAAAGCTTTACATCTTCCTGCATTGTGCGCTATAAGACATGATGAAAGATTTAAAGCCATTTTTGTAAGATTGGTAAGCAAGCATGGTATAAAAATGAAAGCAGTTGTAGCTGTACAAAGGAAGTTATTAGAGATGATGTACACATTGTTTAAGACTAATAAAAAATATGATAAAGACTACTTCAAAAATCAAGAAATGGAAGCAAAAGTAGAAAGTGAAGAAGAAGAAGTAGTAGTAATTGAAAACTAATAAAAATTAGAAGGCGACCAATAAAAGGTCGCCCACTAAACAGGCTGACAAAAAGCCGCCTAAAAAATAAAATTAAGAAAAAAAGCAGAAAGTCTTTTGGCGATTAACACAGAATCTATCGGCTCACTTGTACTTTTTTAGCTTTGGGCAACCGTGAAATGCAGACGCTCATGAAATCGATCGTTCATCAGAAACAAACATAATTATCGTTTAAAAAATATTATACAATGAAAAAATATTTACTCACCTGCCTGATTTTATTTGGAGTAAAAGGATTTGCCCAGGATCCTTTTTTCTCACAGGCATTCAATTCGCCGCTTACGCTCAACCCGGCCTCGGCAGGCAATGGAGAAATGGATCTTCGTTTTACCGCAACGTATAAACGACAATTTGTAAACGTGCCTTCTTCTATGCAATATGCTGCGGTTGGGGTAGACCGTTATGTAAAAAATCTGCATGGTGGTGTAGGGTTATTGCTGAGTAGTTCCAAAGAAGGCTACCTGTCAAAAAATAGTTTAAGCGCCCAGTATTCCTATGCTTTATGTATGCCCAGCAGCAGGCTGCACCTGGGTTTGCAGGCGGGTGTTGGCAACCGTGGAGTTAACTATAACAAACTGTATTTTTCTGACCAG
>JANOCC010000067.1:0-5258 GCA_031411955.1 Ferruginibacter sp. | reverse complement strand
CCATAATATTTTATCGGGTAAGCATTCCTGATGATCTTCCTGAACCCATCGTTGATCGTTTGCAGGTACAGGTTGCCGGTATGATCTTCAGTTATTTTTACAATGGCGGAAGTTCCCCCAATTGGTTTATTCTGAAAATCTACCAACTCATATTTTATGCTGTCCAGGCCGGGAGATGTTTCATACAAATGATTAAAATAAGAGAGCAATGTTTTATTTTGCCAGTTGTGGCTGCAGCTTCTGAATGAGGTAACGCTCACCACACTTTTAGCGGTTGAAATTTTGGTAATGCCGGTTGCAAAGTTATAGTGTTCGGCAATTGGCTTGTTGTCTTTGCCGTTCCGGTAATAGAATACCTGGTCCTGGCTTTCCAGCCGCAAAAAATAGTTAGACATTTCGGCAATGTACACAGGCGCATACGCTAATTTCCGGTCATGAAGGTCAAAAAGGCTAAGACTGGAATCTGTTTTTATTACAACACGGTGGTTTATAATATTGTAACCAATCGTAGGCATTGCATTGCTTCTGCTGCCGATAACATTTTGTATGCCTGTATTTACCTCATATACAGTTTTATATTTTTCAGCCGAAAGCCCTACCAGTGTTCCTCTTTGAGTATATCCATAAATGGTGCCCTCATCTTCACCAATAAATTTCATCGCCTTTAGCACATCAGGCGGATTGTTATAGATCAGGCTAAACTTATTGCTGCGGATGTCATACTTACTCACGCCCATTACATGGCTTATCAACAGGTCGCCATTGAGGCACCGGAAAAAATAACACCATTTATCGTCTGGCAACCCTGGTTGCACTGGAATTGTGATAAAGTTTTTCCCGTCAAATTTTTGGATGCCGTTAGGAAAGGAAAGCCAGCAGAAATTATTACTGTCGAAATTAATATCCGACATAGTGCTTTGAAGCAATCCTTCATTTACAGTGTATTTAAAACTGTTATACCGCTGAATAGGCTGGCTGTATGCGAAGTAAGTGCAACAGATGGATGCAGTTAGCAGAATACAACGGGTAATATGTAATGTGCACTTCAAAATAATGATAAGCAGTGGCCGGCCGGTTATTTGCCGCATTCAAATTACGCAATAACTTTTTAAAAAGATGCTTATCCAAAAGGATTATAGGACGGGCAAAATGAATTTTATTCATTTGATGAAAATTTGAACAAACCCATTTTGCCGGTTGGTTCATGTTATCCTCTTCAACTAAAGAAAACATCCCACATCAATTAAGCGGATGCTTTAATTCATTCAACAAATATTTTTTTATGAAGAAGAAAAATTTACGCCTTTTATTGCTTTTGTTGCTATGCGCCAATTTTGCAACCGCACAAACCTGGGATGGAAGTGCGAATTCCAACTGGAGCGATCCTTTAAACTGGACACCCGAAACCGTGCCCTTATCAACCGGCAACGTAATAATAAACAGTGCGCCAAATTCACCTGTATTGCCTGGTAATATCACTACCAATTCGTTTAGCATGAATGCAGGCAGTGCACTAAACTTCAATGGATTTACCCTAACGGCTAATGGTGCACTTGATATTAACGGGGCAACGCTGACCAACAGTAACGGGGCGACAGATATATCAATTTCAATAAATGGTGCAGGAAGCCAGTATATCAGGAACAGCACGGTAAATGATAATATTATCTTCAATCAAACAGGTCCTGGACAGTTCTATGAAGCTTATCAAGGCGGAAATACTTATAATGGCAATGCATCTTTTAATTATAATAGTGCTGCAGGTTCTCATATATGTTATACTGCCCCATCGTCCTTTTTGGGAAATGTAACTGTTACGCGTAACGCTGCCGGATCTACAGAAATTTTTGAAACAGGTTTTACAGCACTTAGCGGTAACTTCAGTTATACGAATACGGCTGGTGGAACAAGTCTGATTAATGCCTCAAATTTAGCTACCGGCTTAATTGGCGGTACCGTAAATGTTACAGCAAATGGAGTTGGAAACCCCAATTTTACCATGCGTCGCATAAAGAATAGTACAGGTGGAGGCACTATTTCTGTACAAAACAGTGGAACAACTATTTTCACAAACGATACCTTGTTACTCACAGCTTTTAATGTAAATGGATTTACCGGACCTGGTATTGATGATTTTGATGCTAACCAGATTACCGGAACAGTTACTATTTCTGATGATGCTGCAAATACTGGTTCTTATTATTTCAGAAGAAGTATTGTGAATGGAAACACAACTATTGGTGCCAATGGTAACGGAGGTTTATTTGAATCTTACCAGGGAGCCGATATTTTTAATGGCAATACCACATTTAATTTTGGCGGCACAGCTGCCCATCATATTTGTTATACCGATGCCTCTTCTTTTCTGGGCAATGTTACTGTTAACCGCACTGTTGCCGGATCTACAGATATTTTTGAAACAGGTTTTACAGCATTAACGGGAAATTTCAGCTACACCAATACAGCAGGTGGAGCAAGTAATATAAATAACGTTAATGCGGCTACAGGCGTTGTTGGTGGCACCGTAAATGTTACAGTAAATGGAGTAGGCAACCCCAATTTTACTATGCGCCGTATCAAAAATAGTACAGCGGGTGGTACAGTTTCTGTACAAAACAGTGGAACAACTATTTTCACAAACGATACCTTGTTACTCACAGCTTTTAATGTGAATGGATTTACCGGACCTGGTATTGACGATTTTGATGCCAACCAGATCACTGGAACAGTAAGTATTTCTGATGCCACAACCAATACTGGTTCTTATTATTTCAGAAGAAGTATTGTGAATGGAAACACAACTATTGGCGCCAATGGTAACGGAGGCTTATTTGAATCTTACCAGGGAGCCGATATTTTTAATGGCAATACCACATTTAATTTTGGCGGCACAGCTGCCCATCATATTTGTTATACCGATGCCTCTTCTTTTCTGGGTAATGTTACTGTTAACCGCACTGTTGCCGGGCCGACAGACATTTTTGAAACAGGTTTTACAGCATTAACGGGAAATTTCAGTTATACCAATACAGCCGGTGGAGCAAGTAATATAAATAACGTTAATGCGGCTACCGGCTTAATTGGCGGTACAGTAAATGTTACAGCAAATGGAGCTGGTAACCCCAATTTTACCATGCGTCGTATAAAGAATAGTACAGGCGGAGGCACTGTTTCTGTACAAAACAGTGGAACAGCTATTTTCACAAATGATACCTTGTTACTCACAGCTTTTAATGTGAATGGATTTACCGGGTCTGGTCTTCATGATTTTGATGCTAACCAGATTACCGGAACAGTTACTATTTCTGATGATGCTTCAAATACTGGTTCAATTTATTCACGCAGAAGTAATTTTAACAATGACGTTACTTATACGTTTAATTCTGCCGCATCCTTTTTTGAATCTTACCAGGGAAGTAATACATACAATGGCGATCTCACTCTGGCGCGAACCGGCACTGCAACCATCACGCTGGCATATTTTAATCCTGCTATTCTTTACAAAAGTCTTTACTTTAATTCCACGGGAAATATTGCTATTGGTTCACAGGACACGGTGAAGTTTGTTGGAAACTCCAATGCAGTTATCGAACAACTGGGTACAGGTGTAAATGTATTAGCAAGAGCTTACATTAATAAAACAGGTTCTGCTAATGTAACGCTTAATGACCCGTTGCTAATATCATTTAAAATAACATTCGAAAGCGGCGATGTAATCAGCAGCAATACAAATCCGCTAAACTTTACCAACACGGCTACACATTCCGGCGAATCGGATGCAAGCCATGTAAACGGAACAGTATTGAAAGTTGGTAACTCAGCCTTTAACTTCCCTGTTGGTAACGGTACAGTTCTTAAATCAGTATCAATGGCTGCCCCTGCAACAGCAAGTGATCGTTTTAGCGTAAGATACTTTAATGAGAATCCTTCCCTCAGCGGCTATGATACCAGCGCTTATGCGGGCTCGTTACTGCGTGTGAGTGGTTACGAGTATTGGGATATAAGAAGAGAAGCAGGCACAAGTAATGTACCGTTTACTTTCACCTATACAGATCCGGGAAACAATCAATATATAACCAATCCGGTAAATGCACGTATCGCTCACTGGACGGGAAGCACCTGGGAGGATCTTGGCAATGGTGGCAGCACTGGAACTACATCCGGTACCGTTACTACAGCAGCCGGAATATCTAACTTTATTCAAAGCTTCTTTTCGTTTGCTTCAACAAATCTTACAGAAAATCCTTTGCTGGATGTAACTATCTATACTTATTATGCAGATACAGACAGCGACGGATTTGGAGATCTTAATAACATAACAACATCAACATCCGATACGCCGCCCGCAGGGTTTGTTATAAATAATACGGATTGCAATGATAGTGATAATACTATTTACCCGGGAGCACCTGAATTATGTGATAATAAAGACAATGACTGTGATGGAACTATTGATGACGGTGTTACGCCACCAACTTTTTATCGTGATCTGGATAACGATGGATTTGGAGATCCAGCAAATAGTCAACAGGTATGTACCGCACCATCTGGTTATGTAAGCAACAACACAGATTGCGATGATAATGACAATGCCGTATTCCCCGGCGCTCCCGAATTGTGCGACGGGAAAGACAATGATTGCGATGGCACAATTGATGATGGCGTTGGATCAACTTTCTATCGTGACCTTGATGCTGATGGATTTGGCGATGCAGCTAATTCGCAAGTGGCTTGTAGTGCGCCATCGGGTTATGTAAGCAATAACTCAGATTGTGATGATAATGACAATACTGTTTACCCTAATGCACCTGAATTATGTGATGGCAAAGACAATAACTGTAACGGAACTATAGACGAAGGTGTACAATCCACCTGGTACCAGGATAGTGATAACGATGGTTTTGGAAACCCGGCAGTTACGCAGGTAAGCTGTACACAGCCTGTAGGTTATGTTAGCAACAGCCTTGATTGCAATGATGCAAACAATACCGTTTATCCCGGCGCACCGGAATTATGCGATGGATTAGACAATGATTGTGACGGTACTGCTGATGACGGTGCCGGAACAACGCCTTACTATGCAGATGCAGACGGCGATGGCTTTGGAGATCCAAATACGAGCGTAACAGGTTGCGTTGTTCCTCCCGGATATGTAGCTAATAACACCGATTGTAATGACGCCAACAATACAATTTATCCAGGAGCCCCGGAATTATGCGATGGATTAGACAATGATTGTGACGGTACTGTTGATGACG
>JANOCC010000066.1:0-4046 GCA_031411955.1 Ferruginibacter sp. | reverse complement strand
CGAAGCCAATGCAGTAAGATGATCAGCAATGCAGGACTCGAATTTAGTTTTTCAGTGCCAGAGGTGATTCCTGCTTTCACCTTATCATGGAAAGACAGCCGTGATATTTATTTGCTTGTTAAAGAAGCGGTGAACAATGCGATCAAGCATGCAACAGCAAAGAAAATCAGCGTACATTTTGAAATGAATGGCCACCTGATAATACATGTAAAAGACGATGGAATTGGTTTTAGCGAAGATGAACTGCAAAGACAAGGCAACGGCTTGCTCAATTATAAAAAAAGGGTGGAAAGCCTAAAGGGAAAATACGCACTCACATCTTCAAAAGGAAACGGAACGGAATTGCTTTTTGAAATTCCTTTGGCTGGTTAGATATTACCTGCATTTTACTGCCCGCGTCGTTCAACCCCTTCGGGGTTGCGGTGTATCTAAAAGGTGTCCATGTCTCCGGAGTTATGCATTATTGAAGTCCTTCGGACTTCTGTATAGTAAATGCCCCGGATTTTTTATATTAATACTACAAAGTTCTAATTGCCAATGCATCGTTAGGTGTTTCCGATCTTTTACATAATCCCAAGTCCGAAGGACTTGACTTATTCATAACCCCGGACGCAGTCAGGGGGACAGCCCGGCATGAGGAAAACACTCCTATATACTGTACAATCCAACCCCAACGGGGTTGAACTCCTCTGTACATTGTGTAAAACAATTGACATGGGGAGCTATCGCCAGATATACTATCAAATCGTCTTCGGAACAAAATATCGCAGGCCAACTATTAATCCGCAATATGATGATGACCTTTACCGATACACATGGAGTATCATCGAAAATAAAAAATGCAAACTATATCGCATTAATGGTATTGAAGATCACATTCACATCATGAGTGATCTGCATCCATCTGTTTGTTTGGCAGATTATGTAAAAGATATAAAAGTAGCCAGTAGTATCTGGATGAAAGAATCTGGAAAATTTCCATTGTTTGAAGGATGGCAGGAGGGGTATGGTGCATTTACTTATTCCATAAGAGAAAGGGATATGATCATAAATTATATTAAAAAACAGAAAGCACATCATCAAGAGGAAAATTTTTATGATGAATACAAAAGGTTATTAGAGGAAAATGGGATTGAGTTTGACGAGAAGTATTTGTTGTAGAAATGTAATTCACCCCTCAGGTTTTATTTATACTTTACGTAAATTAACGGGTGCATCCAGAATTATGAATGATTAGGCTTACCTAACCTATCATCAACCCTAAGGAATGTTATATTGTTTTCTCATCATATAATCGGCAGCTTTGGAGCATTAAAAAAACTTCAACTGCTGTTTATGAAAAGAATATTTATACTGCTCATTTGTATATTAGTATTTACCAATCAGGGAATTATAGCACAGGTAATCACAACCATTGCCGGAAATGGCAATATGGCTTTTAGTGGTGATGCCGGTTTGAGTACTGCTGCCGAAGTATTTGCCCCATCGGGGACAACATTAGATGCATCGGGCAATCTTTTTTTTGCAGATGCCGGCAATAACAGGATCAGGAAAATAGATAAACTAACCGGTATTATTTCCACGGTAGCCGGCGATGGAACAGATGGTTTTGGCGGTGATGGTGGGCCTGCAGTAAATGCAAATCTGAAACAACCATCGGATGTAGCTTTTGATGCAGCAGGAAATATGTTCATTGCTGATCAATACAATAAGCGCATTCGTAAAGTGGATGTTTTAACGGGTATCATTTCTACTATTGCAGGTGATGGTTCAGCTACAAATTTTGGTGGTGATGGTGGATTGGCAGTCAATGCACATTTAAGTTATCCATCACATCTTGCATTAGACGCTGTTGGCAATATTTATATTTCTGATTATAATAATTCACGCATTCGAAAAATAAATGCAGCTACAGGTATCATCACTACTATCTGCGGACTTGGTAATTATATTTATTATACAGGCGATGGGGGCCCGGCAATTGATGCCAATATTGCTTTTCCGGCAGGTATCAAAGTAGATGCTGATGGTAATATTTATTTTGCTGACCAGAGTAATAACTGTATCAGGAAGATTGATGGAAATACGGGAATTATTAATACAATTGCAGGCAATGGTATTGCAGGATTTAGTGGGGATGCTGGTATTGCTATCAATGCAAATCTTAATCAACCTTATAGCCTCTGTTTAGATGCAGCAGGGAATGTTTTTTTCAGCGACTTCAGTAATTTCAGGATAAGAAAGGTTGATAAAACAACAGGAATCATTACAACCGTTACCGGTACTGGTGTGGCTGGGTTTAGTGCCGATGGTACAGTTGCTGCGAATGCACAGATACAATCTGCATGGGGAGTTGCAGCAGGAACAAACGGAACTGTTTACTTTACCGATACGGATAACCAGCGCATACGAAGAATAGGATTGCCTGCTGCAACGAATATAAGTTGTGGTACAGCAACTGAAATTATTCCATCAGCGCCGGGGAATGCTTCCTACAGTAATCCTGTAACAGGAAGTAATATTGGTGTTGCAGGCATTCCGGGCACCGTTGGCGAATGCGATAATGGGTATTTAATCTATAGTGAATGGTACAAATTTGTTGCAACACAGTCTAATCATCGCATTGTATTAAAAGATGCGGTTCCAAGTGCCAATAATTTTGCTATCCAGTTTTATCTTGGTAACAATTGCAACAACATTGTACCGGAAGACTGTTATTCCGCTTTGGGTTTTGGAGATAGTTCAACGCATACAGTAACGAATTTAGTTCCTGGACAAACTTATTATTTCAGAGTAAAAACGTTTGAATATAATTACCAGGAGGGAACTTTTACGCTGTATGTTACATCACCGGCTTTGCCAGCAGCACCTGCAAATGATGATCTTTGCAATGCCCAGGTAATCATTCCATCTGCAGATGCAACATGCGATCCCGTTTCAGGTTCAACAGCGGGTGCTACGCCTCGTCATATTCCTTATAATGGTTTTCATAACCAATTAAACGATGTATGGTATTCATTTGTGGCTACGCAGGCTTACCACAAAATTGTTATAAAGGGTTTTGGATTTAACGGGGCTGCATATTTTTTTGACGGGAATTGTAACGCGTTAAATTACCATTACGATGCCAGCAATTATAGTACTGCAGACAGCATCGTATTGCGCTACAACGATTTGATCCCTGGAAACACTTATTATCTTGAAATCGGTAATTCTTCTACTGAAAACAATATCTATAATTTCAACGTTTGCGTAACTTCTCCTGTCAGCCCTCCGAATGATCTTTGCAATACGGCCGTTACACTTACCCCCTCAGCAGTTTTTATTGGTACGCCAGGAACAACAGTAGATGCCTTGGGAAATGCTACTAATTGTGCCTATCACGATGATGATGTATGGTATAAGTTTACTGCAACGGATGCAACACATAAAATAATAGTAAAGAGCAGCAGTAATTTATTTATTTATAACAGCGGTATAGAATTTTTGTCGGGCACAGATTGCAATGCATATACTTCTGCCGGTTGTGCTAATTATTTGTATGATTTTACTGATAGTATTTTTTACGAAGCAACAAGCCTTATCCCCGGCAATACCTACTATTTTACCGTACACACTGCAGCTTATTCCGACCCTGCCCAACGTGATTTTACGGTTGGGGTAACGGGTGGCCCATTGGGTTGTACTTATTCAGTGCCGGATATTAATTCAAACATTATAACCGCCAGCTTCGGTTCGATCTGCGATTTTAACGGAGATGCTGATTATTCGGATAACCTTAATGGTTATACAGTGATCTATCCTACGGTGCCCGGAGGTTTGGTTAAACTTGATTTTACCGTTTTTAATACGGATGTAAATGATGTAGTTAATATTTATGATGGTGTTGATCTAACGGCTCCGTTGCTGTTCAGTGGAAGTGGTAATCTTTCAACACTTCCCTCCGTTGCTTCTACAACAGGTTCATTAACCATCCAGTTTATAAGTAATGCTGATGCGATAACAGGCCCTGGCTTCAGCGCACTAATATCAAACCTGCCCAATCC
>JANOCC010000065.1:0-2166 GCA_031411955.1 Ferruginibacter sp. | reverse complement strand
AACGACATTGCGTAATTAAACTTTCAATATCACTAAATAGTGTTTTGAGGGTATCCCCAGTGCTGAGTGTTTCTAATTCGCGAATTCCTGGCGTGTCAATTAAAATGGCACCGTTCGGGAGCATAAACATTTCACGCCGTGTTGTGGTATGGCGACCTTTGCTATCTACTAATCGAACAGCTCCAGTAGTTTGCACTTCGCTGCCGATGAGCGCGTTTATTATAGTAGACTTGCCGACACCTGATGGACCAACGAACGCGATGGTACGACCAGGTTCAACAAGCTTTTCTACTGCTAGTAATCCTACTGATGTAATCGCGCTCATAGGAAGAACTGTTAATCCAGGCCCTAATTTTTCTGCTTCATGAACCGCGGTTGAACTAAACTTTGTACTATCTACTTTATTTAAAATGATGATTGGCTCAACATCACCTTCATACGCCATGCTTAAGTAACGCTCTAATAGGGGAGCGTTAAATGGTTTGTCTAACCCGAATACGATGAAGAGCATATCGACATTGCTTGCGATAACTTGTGCATCTGTTGAATCACCAGCAGATTTGCGTGCAATGACTGAATAACGTGGCAACACTTTTTGAATAATGGCTTTATCTTCATTAGGTAATTTGTCGAACACAACCCAGTCACCAACTTTAGGGAAATCACTTGGTGTTTGTGCTATGTGCCGGAATTTTCCTTGAATAATTCCTTCCATCTCACCGCCATCTGTATGAAGGACAAAATTAGTTTTATTTTCAATACCAATACGGCCGACGGTTTCGTCGGTCAGTTGTGGGGATTGTTTGCGTTCGTATTGTAACCATCCAAGTTCTGAAAGTTTCATATATCTAATTGTAGCAGAATTTGATAGTATTATTATATGAATCAAATTGATGAATTATTAGCAACATATGATAAGCAGGGGAATAGTATTGATCCATTGCCTCGTTCAGTTGTGCATACAAAGCCAGTTACACACTGGCATGGAGTAGTAAATGTGTGGTTGGTTAACCGAGCAGGCCAATTGATGGTGTCTAAACGTGCTGAAAATGTTGGCGGTAATCCGGGTAAGTGGCAAACATACTTTGGAGGTCATGTTCCTGCAGGGATGTCGTATTTAGAAACAGCTGTCAAAGAATTACAGGAAGAAGTTGGGTTAGATATTTCTGCCGATAGTTTGCACTTCATTGATAAAGGCCAATTCGCGAATGAAGACCATCTCCATTTTTACGAAAGCTATGTGTATTTATTTGTTGGTCAACCAAATGATTTAGACTTTACTGACAACGAAATATCCGAAGCAAAGTGGATGGACATGGAAGTATATGAGGCCGCACGAGCGGAACATCCGGAGCAATGGTGCAATGCATGTAATCCAGATAACCAGAAACGCATTAAAGATTGGCTCAGTACTTTAAAACAAATCAAATTTACTCTTTAGTTCTTTGGGTAAATAGAAATTTTTAAATAACCTTTTTCGTAGACGCTTTGCTTTTTGAGTATTGCGCTCTATTTTTATTTTCGATTTATTTGGTGCAGATAATACTTGGTTTAGTTTTTCAGAAGCTTCTTCTTGAGATAGTGAAGAGTTGTAGTAGCTATTAATAGCTAGAACCAATTTTTTATCTAAAATAGCGTAAATAATGTAATCACCGATAATAGTTAAATAATCACTTGCCTTAAGTGATGTTTTTGTCCAAGCATCAATTTGCAGATAATTACTTTGAAATTTCTTTTTAAAGCTTTGATCTAAAGCTGTGCTGTTACCAATGACAAAGAATCCATAGTGTTTATTTTTTTGGAAGCTGTTGAAGTAGTCAGCTTCACTCTGGGTACGTTCGCTAATATGATACCAAATGTGATACGGGCTATATAAAAATATTGGCTCATTTTTTAGCTCGACATCTAATGCGATCATCAAGTGTTTCCAGTAAGCGTCAAGATTCGCCAAGGATTTGTAATTGTAGGTCGCAGTTTCTCCATCTGCTAACTGAGGGAGGGTGTTGTGGGTACTGAAAGTAGAGTTAATGGTATCAATCCATTCTTGGCTAATTTCTAGCTTTCTCCCACTTTTAACAACCACTGAAGCTTTAACTAGATACCGAAGAGCTTTATAAACTGCCTGAATAGTGACAGCTTTGCCATCGGCACTTATTAGCTCAATAA
>JANOCC010000064.1:0-2866 GCA_031411955.1 Ferruginibacter sp. | reverse complement strand
AAAACCAATATACAAGAATTTCAACGGCTTAACCTAAGCATCGAAAACCTTATAGAGAGAAACACCCTTATTTACAAGAGCCAGCGAGAGTTTATAGAAAATGCCGCACACGAACTGCAAACCCCATTAGCAGTTTTTCAGGCTAAAATAGATACCCTGATGCAGCGTGCTGATGTTACCCGGGAACAGTCAGAAATTTTAACAGCTTTAAATGAAAATGTATTTCGTTTAAACCGGCTGAACAAGAATTTGTTACTTCTTTCTAAAATAGAGCACGACACTTATAGAGATCAACAAACCATTCCATTGTCACAGCATATTCAAAGAAATATAGAATTTTTCACGGAGCAGGCAAAGGCGAAGCATCTTACATTAAACTTAGAGTTAAACGAGGATTTCAAAATAAATTCGAACCCGGTACTGGCCGAAATACTCATAAGCAACCTGTTCCTGAATGCAATAAAGCATAACAGGGAAGATGGCCTGATAGTTATTTCCACAAAGGCATCTACACTCGTGTTCTCTAACAGTGGAGCAGCCCGGCCTTTGAATACCGATAAATTGTTTAATCGATTTTCTAAGACAAACACGTCTGAACAGGGAACAGGCCTGGGGTTATCTATTGTGAAAAAAATAGCCGACATCAATAATTGGAAAGTATCCTATTGCTACAAAGACAACCTTCATTCTTTTGAGGTCTCGTTTTAAAATTCAATATTTCTTCTAAATGCCGCCCTAGATTTGAAAATTGTTTAAAACCAGCACCAAATGCCAAAACCTATTTTTATTGCCTGTATCCTCTGGGTAGTATCCAGCCAGTTTAGTGCGGCGCAACCTTTGGATAGCACAGGTATCGGTAGAGCGCATCCCCTTACCCGACAATTTATTTACGTACCATCTATACTTATCATGAGCGGTATTGGTACCAATGCTAATGCGGAAGAGGGTTTTAAAAAAGAAATAGCCGAAGAACGAAATGAATATCTTTCAAAGTTTAGCACTCATGTAGACAACTATTTGCAATTTTCACCTATTGCTATTGCGTATGGTTTAGATGCCATGGGCTATAGATCAGAAACAGATATTTGGAACAGGACAGTAATCTTACTAAAGGGAGAACTTTTAATGACAGGTGCAGTATTTGGCTTAAAAAAAATTACCCATCAACTGAGGCCTGATCATAGTGCATACAATTCCTTCCCGTCTGGCCACACAGCCCAGGCATTTGCGGCGGCCACATTTTTAAGTCAAGAATATAAAAGAAGATTTAAATGGATCCCCTATGTATCTTATGGTATTGCCAGTTCTGTAGGATTGTTAAGGATGGCAAATAATAAGCATTACATCAGTGATGTTCTGGTGGGTGCCGGCATGGGGATCCTTTCCATGAAAGCGGCTTATTTAACCCATCGTTACAAGTGGAGTCGGACACGGCCAATTACGCCGGTATTTTAAAATCGATGCTGCATTCAAACTTTCTTCAAAATCATGTTGCAGCTTTGCCTGATAAATTTTATTCATCAAATAAATACACCATGAAAAAGTCAGTCGTAACGATCGTAATGATGCTTTTTACAATGCTAAGCTTTGCACAAAAAATGCAGGAAAAAAATGTGCCACCGAATGTAAAATCTGCTTTCCAAAAAAATTATCCTGTTGTAAAAAAAGTAAAATGGGATAAGGAGGACGTTAAATTCGAAGCAAGCTTTGACCTTAATAAAAAAGACAACTCTGTTTTGATAGATGCACAAGGCAACATACTTGAAACCGAGGTAGAAATTGAGTTGACCGAACTGCCGGCCGGCATTTTGGAATATGTAAAAAAGAATTATGCAGAAATGCATATAAAAGAGGTTGCAAAAATTACAGATGCAAAGGGTGCCGTAACTTACGAGGTCGAGGTTAAGGGAATGGACTTAATTTTTGATAGCAACGGAAAATTTATTAAAAAATTAAAAGGATAGAAAAATGCGATTGAATGGTATCTTAATAGTTTTAGCACTGGTAAGTGGGATTTTTAAATTGCAGGCGCAAACGACCACTGTCACGCTATCAGGTTTGATAAAAAACAAAACGGATAAGGCAGTTTTGCCCTTTGTAAATATTGTTTTAAAAAAGGAAAAAGACAGTGCCTTTGTTACAGGAACAGTAACGGATGAGGAGGGGAGATTTACCTTATCCAATATAAAACCGGGCAACTATACATTAGAGTCGTCGTTCACGGGGTACAATACAAAATCGCAACCCATTTTAATAGGCTCTTTAAGTTCCTTCTTAGACCTCGGTAGCATTGAGCTGCAGCAAGATCCCAAACAGCTTCAGGAAGTGGTGGTTACTGCCACGCAAGATGATGTGAGTAATAAAATGGATAAGAAAACATATGCTGTTGCAGCCAACATCAGCCAAAGCGGCGGCTCCGTTTTACAAACACTTAGAAATCTGCCAGGGGTTACCACCAGCCAGGAGGGCAAGGTAGAACTGAGGGGTAGCGATAAAGTGGCTGTATTGATTGATGGGAAACAAACAGCATTGACAGGCTTTGGAAGTCAGACAGGATTAGACAACATCCCGGCATCGGCCATCGAAAGAATCGAAATCATCAACAATCCCTCGGCAAAGTATGACGCCAATGGCAATGCCGGAATTATCAATATCATTTACAAGAAAAGCAGGCAACAGGGTTTTAACGGCAAAGTAGGTTTTACCACAGGGGTAGGAGCACTATGGGAAAAAAGGGAGAACCTTCCCTCCATTCGCCCGCAATACCAGGCCACGCCAAAGATCAATCCTTCGCTCTCCTTAAACTATCGAAAAAATAAAACAAATGCCTTTTTGCAGGCCGATTGGTTGTATACAGAAACCCTGA
>JANOCC010000063.1:0-18340 GCA_031411955.1 Ferruginibacter sp. | reverse complement strand
AGTAAAAAAACTAAAAAATTCCTTGGACACGCTTAGAAAAAATGTCAACTAAAACAATAATGCTATTTAAAATTGCGTATAACGGATACCGCTTTGCTTGCAGGTGGGGAAATAGTATTCCGTCTGCCCGGCACTGTTGCTTATTAAAGGAACGAAAATTTGATGTAACCACCAAAGTTTAGCTTGCGGTAACTTTTTTGCGCAGCACCGCAAGCGGCTTAAGATCGGTCAAGCCGTAACTGAAATTGAGTAGAGATTTGTTGCTGAGATTACTTCTGTCTGCCCCACTTGCGCAAAGCGGTTTGTTATGCGATGTATTTATTATGCCAAAAAATAAAAGAAGTTCAGAAATAAAATGAATTGAAACAAACTTCGAAAAAGAAAGATGAACAAAGTTATGTTGTTGAGAATTGCTGTGTCCGCCAGGAAATGAACAGCGAAGCTAATATATTGCATAACGGTTGCGCTTGGCGAAGGTGGGGAAACAGAATTCCCTCAGCCCGGCCGTCAGCGCGTAAAGAAACGGATTTTTTATGTAACCGCAATGCAAGCCGCAGCACTGAGAGCGTAGCAAAATGCTGCGGCGAATAAGTAAACGGTCAGCCCATTAACTGAAGCAGAGTAGGGGAAGGAAGCTGAGAATTTGTTCGTCTGCCCCACTTTTGCCAAACGCTTTGTTGCCTGCAGTTTTATTCTATAGTTCGAATATTTTACTTTGATAGGTTGAACAGCCCGGCAATGTTTGTCATAATGTCCTGCATACGGAAGGTTTAAGATTTAAGTAAATTGCTTTTTCTTGCATGGTCAATGAATTTCAAATAGACTTGTTTGAAATAATCGAATTCGATTTCAAAAGAATAAAATTTGGGATTGATTTTTCCGTCCATTTTGTATATTAAAAAGATTATTTTTCCTTTTTTGTTATTGTAACATCCGACAGTTAATGAGTTACCTAACTTTTCGTCATAAAAGTCGAACCTATTCATTCTTTCGACATAAATATTCTCTTGTTCTAGAGAAGGATGATCAAAAGTTAAATAAATGTCATTAAAAATCTCTCTATAAGTCAAAAACTCAAATTTGTCTTCCCATAAATTATCAAATCTATTAATTAATTTGAAAAAATTATCTATCGAGGAGTCTAAATAATCGCTTCTCTTCAGAGAGCCAATTGTAATACCGTTAAAGAAATATTTTAAGTAAAACTTTTTAGGTTTGGTAGACTCTTTGATATAAATCGCAAATTTGCTTTTATCACCATATACTTCCTCCGTCATAATGGAATTATTTTTATTCGATCTAGATTGCGTTTTGGGTTTCCAATATCTGACGAAAAGTTTAATAGAATCCCGTCAAAGCCGAAAATTGCAGGCAACTCTTAAATATGCGCAGCCCAGCTGATGGGTAAATGCGCAATTGATTAAGAGGGATTTAAATACGAATATAATATATAATAATGCGAAGATAGGGGTTAAGGCAACAATTTGGAAAGCGAAGGTTTTGTAGGAGGCGAACAATGCGGAAAGCGAAAGTTGGAGGATGTAAACAACATGGAAAGCGAAAGTGAGTAACAAGGAACATTTGAAAATACCAGCATAGCGGGCTAGGTTCGGAGGGGGAAATGGGTTATTGTGCCTTCTTATTAGTAAGAGCATTTGTACTTTTCTGATATCTGTTATATGGTTTGGGACCTCGTTATAGTAACTACGTGGGATCAGGGCAATTTGATCTTAGATTTTATTAATACTCGTTAATGCTCAATTAAGTTTATCATTATTAGACAGTCTTAGTGCTTGTCCTTATCTTTTAACTTTAGTTGCTGTTTGCGGATGATCTTGTCTATCGGACTTTCAATTTTTTTCATCGCATCCACACTTACATGCGTATATCGTAAGGTGGTTTTTATGTCGTTATGACCTAGTAGCTCCTGGATGTATTTAATGTCGGTTCCATTTTCTAATAAATGTGTGGCATAACTATGCCGTAAACTGTGAAAACTAATTGACGACGGTAACCCTAAATTTTTATAGGCTTCTTTAAAAATAGCCTGGGCAGACCGACAACTGATATGTTCTGATTTGTCCTGTCCCTGAAATATCCAGGTCATCGGTTTTGCAGCATTAATATACTCGTCTAACAACCGTAACGTAAAACTTCCTAACGTAGCCATACGGTCTTTCTTGCCCTTTGCCCTTTCAATAAAGATCTGCATTCTGTCGGCATTGATGTCAGTTAGTTTCAACTTTACAACTTCACTTACCCGCAATCCTGCACTGTACGCAACAATTAACAACGCACGATGCTTTACGTTTTCAATTTTTAATAAGCCTTCCAGAATTTTTTCTTCACTGATGATCTTTGGTAATTTCAAATGTTTCTTCGGACGGGGAATCTCCCAAAAAAATTTTTCCCTTCCCAATACCTGCTCATAATAAAATTTTAAAGCGTTCATCCTGCTATGAATGGTACTTTCAGAAAGGTTGAGCGTGACAAAACAATATTGCAAATAATTTTTTATTCGTTGAACCTGTATATCCGTGGCAGCCACATGTTTAAGATGCTTCAAATAGATCAGGAACTCATTTCTGTACGTCCTGATCGTACTGTTACTATATCCTTTTAACTGCAACTGCTGCTCCATCCGTGACCATTCATCCTGATTCAGGATTCCAATATCTGTAAGTGGAAGTACTTTCTTTTTTCTTGATTCAACTGCTTTTTTTTTAAGGATCTGCTGTATCGTTGGCGCAGGCTCTTCGGGCTGCTGCAACACCGGTGTAACAGGAGATATCTCTACTTCTACTGTGTAGTTCTTAAAAGCTTTTTGCACCAACTGATAACTCTCCTTATTATAAGGCAAATGCCAGCATCGGAATGTTTTTGAATAGAGTGCGCCAATTTTTTGGGCAATCGTATTTTCCGTTCCGTTATTAGAAAAATAAATTCCTATTCGGAACCTGTTTTTATAAAAGATCTTTTTTACCAGGATATTCATTGCAAGATTTTTAAGCAGTAGCTGTTTTTAGAGAGACATGTTATTGTGTAATTAGTATAAATGCATTGCTGTGCCTGTTATCCGAAAAAGTTAATTGATTGATGAAAGCTTGTTTGATACTATCGGATCTTTAAAATTGTATTCAACAATATGTTTTAGCATTCATGAATCATCGAAATCTTATCCTGCTATCAAAAATAAAAAAGCATCTATATACTTTCGGGTTGTTTTCACAGGAAAAGAAACGTTTTTTCAACAGAAATACTCGTGTACTTAATTTATAAAATCTCATTTTATTTATATAGAAGGAATTATTTGTAGCGACATAACAATTCCATAACCGGATGCTAACATTGAGTTAACCTGCTGTTATTAGCTTGCCTATAAATTAGAAATAACTTATGAGCCACCGGAAATTTAACTCAGCACACTTTGCAACTAACCGTGTTTATATTATAGCACTATCTGTTATTTTTTTAGCAGGGTTAATGTTAAATAGCCTCATAGAATTCAATCTTCACAACGCACATCCCTTTTGGCTGAATGTTTTTTTTATCAATTATACTTTTTTAGGTGATGGCTTTTTTGCCATCTGCCTGGTTGCATTTTTTCTTTTCTACCTGAAAAAGAAAAAAACAGCCCTGCAATTAACAGCTGCTATACTGTTAACAACGCTCCTTGTACAGATAATTAAAAATTTATTTAGCAACGGAGCATGGCAACTGTTTTATGAACAGGGGCAATATTTGTTTTTTACCGATGAATCAACCCTTGCAAATACACATTCATTTCCATCTGCCCATACTGCTATCGGCTTTGCCTGGGCAACAGTGATTTTACTAAAAATTCAGCATAAGATTTGGCAGATACCCGGACTCATTGCTGTTATTCTACTGGGCATTTCACGCTTGTACCTGGCACAACATTCTATTATCGAAGTAGTTGGCGGTGCATTAATAGGCAGTTTAGCTGCTTTGGCGGTTATTTACCTTCCTTTTATGCACATACAAACAACTTATTCCCTCAAAAAATGGTTGAACACATATTTCGGAAGAGAGATTGACGCTAACAGTCCCACTGCTGCAGGGTAAATTTTGGAGATTATATTTACAACCGGGGGCATCGGTATTGGACACTTGTTTTTTATTGCAACCTTCTGTTTGTTTATTAAGTTGAACAGGTTGCAACGAATTAGTTTGCTTCCCACTAATTATTTAAATTTTCACTATATTCACGTCCACATTAATCCACCCTGATAAAACAAATAGCCGCTCAACCGCATCATTTTTAAACCAGTCTGTTAAAAATGTTTATGTTTTCATAACATTGCATAATATTTCTACGTGCAGTTTATCAGTACGTTTGCACGCAAATCGTTTTTAAATACCATCCATAATAAAAATTAGATCTATGAAAGTTTCTACCCCAATTGTTGTCAGCGCTTTAACGAGCCTCCGCAGCAGGTACAGGATTACGTTATTATCCTGTAGTTTTTTCTTAATGATATTAATGGTGGCTTTAGTAGGGCATTCGCAAACTTCTGTTCAGAATTTTGGGACAGGTGCGATCACCCAAACCAGCCAAACCGGTACGGCAGCAACCATTCCAAATCCTACATCAGGAACTACCTGGAGCAGGGCAGGAGCCGTTGCGCCCGCAGCCCCCATCACTATCAGTAACGCAACCAATCCTTTGGGGTCAACCGGATCATATATCAGGGGAACAGCTTCTACATCAACTTCAGTGGCAAAAATGTCGCCTTGGGTAGCATATAATGGAAGTACTGAATTTTATACATCTTTTAAGGCATTGTTCGGTGATGCATCGGGAGCCGCAGCAACTGCTACCGGCAGCTGGACGTTTTACCAGGGAGCTGGTGGAATGTATTCTGATAACAGCGATTTTGCCGGAGCACAGGTATTTACCGGGCTTCGCTTCACTTTTGGCGCAAGTGGTGCTATCACCCTTACTTATCGCGGCGGCAGCTCATATATTAATACCGGTCTTACACAAACAGCTTTTAACTCTGCAACTGTTTATACTTTTGAAATTGTTGGTAATAATAAAACCAGCGGTACCATCAACTATTCTTATAATGGTAACCCACAATCGGTGGCGGTACAGAAATTTGATCTGTACGTTAACGGAACAAAGATAGGCGACGATCTGGCTGAAGCCTTGCTTCCGGCAAATACGAATATCGTTTCAGGTACCTTTATCGGCATAAGCAGTGCCAGCAACCTGGCTAATATTTTTGTAGATGATGCTGTTGTATATAATGCAATACCAGCATTAATCGGTACATCCGCTCCTTCGGTAACCACAGATGCAGCACCATCAGCTATTGCCATTACAACTGCCACACTTGGCGGAAATGTTACGGCCGAAAATGGCAGCACAGTTAATACCCGCGGCGTTGTGTACAGCGAAACATCACTGGAGCCTACTCCTGCTATTGGTGCTCCCAATGTAACTGATGTTACTACTGCTGGTACAACCGGAGCTTTCTCCATAGCAGCAACCTCACTTTCCAATAACACCCAATATAGTTACAGGGCATATGCCATCAACAATATCGGTACCACTTATGGTGGTGTAAGCGGAACAACTTTTTATACATTGGCCAATACACCAAATACACCGGTGGTAGGCAATCCCACAGAAAATACAATTGATGTAGCCCTCGGTGGCGGAGATGGAAATCCTGCGACAACGGTTTATGCGATCCAGGAAACCAGCACCGGCAATTATGTACAGGCGGGCGGCGCCCTGGGTGCTACGGCATTTTTTCAGACTGCTACAAACTGGTCTACAACCGTAGTTACAGGATTAAACCCTTCTACCACTTATACCTTCCAGGTGAAGGCAAGAAACGGTGCTCTTGTAGAAACATCTTTCGGCGGCACAGCCAGTGCCACCACGAGTGCGGCTGTTAATCCAACTCTTTTTGGATCTGCCTTAACAGGATTTGGTAATGTATGCACAGGCACTACTGCCGGCCCAAACACTTTTACTATCACAGGAGCAAATCTTACAAATGCTACTGTAACAGTATCTGCACCTACGGGTTACAGTTATTCAACAGATGATATCACTTATACTGCTTCGCTCAGCATTACACAGCCGGGTGGATCTTTTTCTCAACTTATATATGTAAAGTTCAGCCCTACGCTGGTTCAATCTTATGATGGCAATATCGTTATCGGCGGCGGCGGTGCATCTTCCTCTAATATATCGGTAACGGGTAGTGGCATTAATACAACACCCAGCGTAACCACAGGCAATACTGGGTCAGTGTCAGAAAATCAGGCTACCATGCCGGGTAATGTAAGTTCAAATGGTTGTAGCGCCCTATCTTCCTATGGCATCGAATACAGTGTTAACAATGGATTCGCCGACGGAACGGGTACACAGGCATTTAGCAGCAATATTATTATAGGCGGAGATTTTGATGCATTAATTACCGGTTTAGCGCCTGCAACAACTTATTACTACAAAGCGTTTGCTACCAACAACGGCGGTACCAGTTATGGTGTACAGGCAAGCTTTACAACACTTGGCTTGTCGGCTCCAACTATTCAACCGGCTACTACCATCACTACCAGCAGTTTTGATGCAAACTGGCTTGCCTCTAATGGCGCAACAAGTTATCGCCTGGATGTAAGTACTTCGCCAACATTTGGTAATACAATTAACGCGACGGACCTCTTTATTTCAGAATATATTGAAGCTTCCGGCAATAATAAATACATCGAGATATATAATGGAACAGGTGCATCGGTAGATCTTAGTAATTATAAATTAAGGATCTATACAAATGGTTCTGCTACGCCTTCTTCTGATGTTACTTTAAGTGGCATACTTGCCAATGGCGGCACAGTAGTTTACAGAAATGCCGGTGCGGTATTGTATGCTGGCGCTTCTACTTCAAATACTGCAGTGAATTTTAACGGAGATGATGCAATGGCACTATTCAATATTTCATTGAATGCCAATATCGATATTATCGGAAGGATTGGTGAGGATCCTGGTACAAGCTGGACGGCACCTGGTGGATATTCAACTGAAAATAAAACCCTGGTAAGAAAAGCTACCGTGTTAAGTGGAGTTTCTGCTAATCCGGGTGCAGGTTTCCCAACACTGGCTACAGAATGGGATGTATTCCTGATAGATGATGTTACCCATCTTGGTGCGCATACCATCAATAATACTACGCCTTCATATGTTTTCGGTTATGAAAATTTGACGGTGAACGCCCTTACACAAACAGTTTCCGGCTTAAGTACTAACACAACCTATTATTACAGGGTACGTGCTTTCAGCGCAACCAGTACCTCGCCTAATTCTGCTGTAGAGAGTGTGTTAACGGCTTGTGATGCTTCGGTAGATGCAAGTACTGGTGCAAATGGAACGGTTGTTCCAATCGGGTTAACCAATTATACTTGCGGTGATAATATCGATTATATCATTACACCACAACCATGTTATAATGTAGCAGATGTTTTGGTAGATGGAATTTCTGTAGGTGCAGTGTCTAACTACACATTTAATAATATCGTTGGCGCACACACGATCAGTGCAACGTTTGTACTAAGTACATATAATGTTACTGCCAGTGCCGGTGCAGGCGGATCTATTTCGTCTGCGGGTGTTAGTGTTGTTAATTGTGGAGACGATATCAGCTACAACATTACCCCCGATGCATGTTACAGTGTGGCAGACGTAATTGTTGATGGAAACTCTGTAGGTGCGGTTAGTTCTTTTACATTCACCAATGTAAATCAAAATCATACCATCGCTGCAAGCTTTATTGTTACTCCATATACGATCTCTGTTAGCAGCGGTGCAGGTGGATCGATCAGTCCGGCAACAGGTACGGTTAGCTGCGGATCTGATGCGACTTACACTATTACACCTGATGCCTGCAACAGTATTGTAGATGTATTGGTAGATGGTGTTTCAGTAGGAGCAGCGTCAACATTTACTTTTACCAACGTGATTGCAGATCATACTATCAGTGCAACTTTTGCAATTACTACTTATACTATTACTGCCACAGCAGGTGCCAACGGTTCTGTAACCCCTTCAGGAATTTCGGTGGTTGATTGCGGCAGCAATAATACTTACACCATCACACCTAATGCATGCTATAGCATTGCTGATGTTATTGTAGATGGCGTTTCTGTAGGAGCTGTAAGCAGCTACGATTTCAATGACGTGGCAACAAATCATACTATCAGTGCCAGCTTCAGCCTTAATCCTTCACTTACTGCACCTGTTGTTACAGGATCAGTAAATGTTTGTGCTAACATCGGCAACGGCGACCAGGTTACTTACACGGCAAATTCTGCAGGTGCAACCGGTTATAGCTGGATCACACCGCCAAATGTTACGGTTGTTTCGGGTGCCGGAACTGCTAACTTAACGGTTACTTTCCAAAATGGTTTTGCTGCACAGGCCAACAAGCAGATCAGGGTTACAGCTTTAAGTTCATGTGGCAACAGCCCACAAGTGATCTACTACCTGGTAGCACAAACGCCAGGTACACCGGCTGCGATTACCGGTAATACCAACGTTTGCCCAATCATCGGTACACCGGCAACATACACCTACTCAATTTCTGCAGTGCCGGGCGCTTCTTCCTATATCTGGACAGCACAGGCAGGTACAACAGTTGTTACCAACAACGGTACCAGTGCTACTGTTTCTTTCAGCAATGCGTTTACTACCAGTGCTATTACTGTGCAAGCTGTAAATGGTTGTGGAACCAGTAATTCGAGAAGCATTATCGTTTCAAAAGTTATTCCATCTACACCAGGATTGATCAACGGGCCAACAAATGCCTGTGCCTATGTTGCTCCCAACGGAGTGCCGGCTACCTATTCTGTAGCTGCAGTGGCTGGTAGTTCTTATAACTGGGTAGTTCCTCCTGGAGCTATCGGGGTTACCGGACAAGGAACATCTTCCATTTCATTTACCTTTCCAACATCATTTACAAGCGGTACTGTTTCGGTAACGGCAACGAATGGCTGCGGAACTAGCGGTATAAGGTCATTGTCAATAAGCAAGTTAAATCCTGCTACGCCATCATCTATTGATGTGGTAGAGTTGCAGGCTTGTCCGAGCAGGCAGTATAGTTACACTGTTGCTTCTCTACCTGCCAATGCAGTGTCTGTTGAGTGGACAGTTCCTGCAGAAGCGTTAAGCTTTACAGGCCAGGGAACGACAAGCATTACGGTATCTTATCCAACAACAATTGTAAATGGTTTTGTAACAGCTAAGGCGGTTAATAACTGCGGAGTGAGTACTATCCGTTCTGTGGTAGCAAGATATGCGGCTTGTGAAGATGGTCCACCACCGCCACCACCGCCGTTTGCAAAAGCCGGAAAAGGAAATGTAAAAGAAACAGAAGGCCTTCTGGTAAATGTATATCCTAACCCAAGTGTTAGCGATTTTAAAGTGCAGGTGTTAACTGCCGGAAAAGAAAAAATCATCGTTCGTATTACTGATATGCAGGGACGTTCAATTAAGAACATAACTGTTCAGCCTTTTCAAACTACTACAGTAGGTTCCGATTTAAAATCAGGTGCATACATGATAGAAGTTAAACAGGGTAATAGCGTAAAGACAACCAAGCTTATCAAATTTTAATGTAATGATAGTGGAAGTTAACTTCCATTGCAATAAAAAAAATAGCATGAGCTCATCCTGAAAAGGGTGGGCTTTTGTATTTAATGGAACTGTGTTATTTCCTTCAGACACTAATCTCTGATTTATTGCAGCTGGCAAAGCTATTTTTTGAATTGATAATTTTTTCAGGCCCTTTAAATTTCGCCATAAGATGAAGTTGAAAAAACCTGAATTTTGCGTGTATTTCATCATGTGGATGCAAGAGAATTTTTATTTCTTTACGGTATGCACGAGAATGATGTATCATATATAGCCCGCGGATGTATTTTCAATGTTTTTAATAATATTGGCCCCGGTTTATTAGAATCTGCTTATGAAGCCGCATTATTGTATGAATTGAAACGGACCGGTTTGGAAGTAGCTTCCCAGGTTTCGCTGCCGTTGATGTATGAAAATGTAGTTGTAAATATTGGCTACAAGATTGACATATTATTAGAGGAAAAAGTGATCATAGAAATTAAATCTGTAGAAACTTTGCTCGCGGTTCATCATAAGCAAGTGATAACTTACCTTAAGTTATCTGGATTCAGGTTGGGGTTGCTGGTGAATTTTAATACGGTTAATATAGGAGAGAGTATTTTCAGGAAAGTTAATGGCTTATGATTTTTACTTCGATATTATTTCCCGTAGACGGCAGGAGATAATAAATCTCGCAGATATAAAATGAAAATGTCTTCTTTAATCAGCGGTATTCAATCACCGATTATCTGCCGGGTAGTTTCTTTCAGATAAGTTTTCCCGCAGACGGCAGAAGATGAAAAATCCCGCAGATGTAAAATGAATTTTTTTTTTAGATCAGCGGTATTCAATCACCGATCATCTGCGGGGTAGTTTCTTTCGAATACGTTTTTCCGCAGATGGTAGGAGATGATAAATCCCGCAGATATAAAATGAAAATATCTTCTTTAATCAGAGGTATTCAATCACCGATCATCTGCGGGGTAGTTTCTTTGAAATACGTTTTCCCGCAGATAGCAGGAGATGAAAATCCCGCAGATATAAAGTGAAACTATTGAGGTATCAACCGTGTTCTGGCACACAACATCTCCTGCCAAACAATATCACCCAATCTCCAGGAAATACCTGGTCATAGAATCTGCAGGAAAGAGAAACCCTTTAAAAGAAATCACGGTTATTAAAACTGCCCTCCCTTAATTGCCCTGGCAATCAGTTCATTTGTATTCCTGCTTTTGGTTTTTTTCAACATATTCTTACGATGCGTAGAAACTGTTTCCTTACTAAGAAACAAAATAGAAGCTATCTCTTCACTGGAATTACCACAGATTAGATAAAACAATATCTCCTTTTCCCGTTTACTCAGCAAATCATCCGCCGGGGTAGTGAGGCCGGCGCTCACATCAATATAAGAAGGCTCGCCATCCATGCCAATGAAAGAGAGTAGGGGAATGCCATCTTTTTTTATGTGCGAAATATTTGTATGCATACACAAGGAACGGATCACTTCGCCGTTCGGGCCCTGCTCCAGGGTTATTGCCTGTTGAAGAACACGGATGTATGACTGATCCTTTCTCCGGATACGGTAATCGTATTGCATTTTATATTTGATGGCCCTCTCCACAGGCATCGATTTTAAAAACTCAACCACCGCTGCCTCAAATTTCAGGAAATAAGCCATGTCCTCGGGATGTATATGGTCGATGGCATAGGCTACTGTAAACTCATCTTCCCTGCAACCCAGTAGATCTGTTACACCCTTACTCACATATTCTATGGCTACCGTATTTGCATTAAATACATAATAGTAATATGGACCAACAGAAAAAACGCGGCTAAGTTTATTGAAGAACCCGGTGGGCAATTTTACTGACGGTTCCAGGGTGGAATTATCAAACATTTTCTTCCAAATTTCTTTGGCATCGTGAAGAGGCTGCATGGTATGTAGTTAGGGTAGTAGAAAGCATAAAGGTAAGTGTAGCAAATAAAACTAATATGGAATACCTATAAATGGGTATTTTTTTGGATGCATCTTACAGCTTTATACATTAAAAAGTGAATATGATAAGATAACCTGCAGTTCAATGAAATATAAAAACTCCTGATAGTAAATATCAATAGCTACCTGCTAAAGAGTACTGGCTGTTGCTCATAAATTGGCTAATGTCAAAAATTCTTGCAATGATTGCATATTCTTCATTCGCCGCGATGGATACTGTAAATTATACATTTATTTGCCCTGAAAATGGAAACATTAAAATAAATTTCAAAATAAAATTGTTACTTTAAAAATTCGAATCTATATTGCTTCATTATTTCCAGATTATCCTACTATGACTGATTCACCTCACAAACAACATTAAAAAAATAATGCAATATTCATTTCAATAGAAGTGGCGTATTGTCTCATTTATATATTTAAGCTGTCCACACATTCAAAACAACACTTGCGTATGAACACTATTTACCAGGGCCTTGCGGCAGGCCAGAAAGGCACAATTTGCCCAACAACCGCATCAATCAACAACAAGTCAGTAAAAAATAACAAGCCAGCGCTGTTTATGCGATGGATGTTGGCGTTGTTCATGCTGTGTACCACTGGTGCATTTGCGCAGATGTCAACAACTGTAACCATGAGTGCAAGCCCGATTGCGGGATCACCATTTGGATCGTTGGCTGCAGCAGTTACAGCTATTAACGGACTTACCATTACTGGTCCGGTTGTGGCAACCAGCGTTGCGGGAACTGAAATAGCACCATCGGGTGGTTATTCAATCACAGCAAGTGGAACGGCATCCAATACCATTACTATACAAGGTAACGGAGCAGCTAATAGCGTTATTACTGCTTTTACACCCCAGGTTTCGGGCAACAGGCTTGATGCTGTAATAAAAATCGTTGGTGGGGATTTCATCACGATAACCGGGTTTAAGTTACAGGAAAATGCAGCCAATACTACTACAGCATTCGCGACTAATAATATGACTGAGTTGGGAGTTGGCGTATTTTATACCACTGCAACAAATGGTGCTCAGAATAACATCATTTCTAACAATACAATTACACTTGGATCAACTTATCAAAATACAATAGGGGTGTATTCCACATCGGGTCATACATCTACTTCAGCTACAGTGACCGCCAATGCCACAAGCAATGCTGGTTTAAATAGCGGACTTAAAGTGCAGACAAATATAATTAATGGAGTTGCATTTGGTGTTTATGTTGTTTCGGTGCCAAATACTGCATCGATCACGGAAACTGGTATTGAGATAGGTGGCAGCACTGCGGGATTAGGTAATACCATTACCTATGGTAATAATACTGCTTACGATGCTGGTAATGTGAACTTCTCTACAACTTCGGCAGGTATCAGTTACAGGAATGGTGTGAATGCTTTGATCAGGAATAATATTGTTACGAGTAACTCAATGACAATTGCTACTATCGGTATTAATATATCACAGGGTACTACACCAACAGGTGTAACGTATACCAATGAAGTAAGCAGCAATACAATCAATCTAACAGAAACAGGTACTACCGTAGCTGTTACGGGTGTAACTTTTGGTTACGGGATTTCGACCGGTACCATCATAGGCAATTCAAATATCATTACACTTAACCAAACAGTTAATGCTGCAAGTGCATCTACTTTTTCAGGTATTATTGCTGCATTTGCTGCTGCTACCAATACGGTTAATTCCAACAATGTAACAATTAATCAAACAACAACTGGTGCTGGTGCCACTTCAACCACCTTAACAGGAATTAGTGTGGCAGGTACAGCAACCACCATCAATTCGCTTAGCAATACAATTACTTTTAATCAGACAACCTCATCTACAAGTTCGGTAACAAGTCCTGTAAATGGAATCGTTGCTACTGCTGCTGCTACAACGCTTAATATAGGAAGTGTAGGAAATGGGAATACAATTACGATTAAGCAGGCTCAAACAGGTTCCGGCGCTTATGGATCGGGCGCTATTGCCTACGTGTCATTGAATGCTACGCATACCAATGTAAATATTAATGGTAACACATTTAATACTACTGGTTCAACAATCAGGAGTACAGGAGCACTTGACGTATTATTAGACGGTGCTTCAACAAAAACCGGTCTTTTAACCATTAAATCAAATACGGCAACAATTGACCGCGTTGCTGCATCAGGTGCGGTGGGTTTTTATACACAAACCTCCACTTCTCCAAACGATGCCGCTGATACTCTATCAAATAATACTATTACACTTACCAGTTTGGCTGGATCAAGTTCGGTAACAGTTTTCAACAGGCTCGGAGGTTCAACAACCGCAAGCAGAAGAATTGAGAATAATACTATTTCTGTAAGTGGAACAAACTCAGGTACAACAATAGGTATCTCTTATTCATTTTCTACTTTAACAAATGCAAATGGAAACAATATCACCATTTCTTGTGCTGCACCAACTGTGACAGGAATTACAGGAACATCTAGTGCATCTGGTTCCAATGCGAATAATAATGCAATATCATTAACTTCAACGAGTACCTCGCCAACTGCAATGACAGCTATTGCCAATGCTGGAGCTACCAGTTCGGCTCAAACTATTAGTAACAATATTATATCTTCCTTAAGTTTTTCAGGAGTTTGTACCACCGGCCCTACCGTGTTAGGTATTAGTTCAACTGGAACGGGCGGTACATCGAATCTTACAATCAGCAATAACAGAATTTCAGGAGTATCGGTTGGAGGTGTTGGAAGCACGGGTAGCCCAACAATTGCTGCCATTTCGGTTGCAGGTGGAAATCTTGTTATTTCGAAAAATACAATTTGTTCCGTTAGTACTTTATTTAATGGGGCCTCTACTATTGTATCCGGTATAAGAGTACAAGGATCTGCTGCTATTAGCAGCACAGTTATTAATAACAGGATTGGAGATTTAAATGCCAGTGCCGCAACAAGTACGGATGCAATCAGGGGTATAAACATCCTTTCAACAACATTAACATCTACCATTGGTGTTTATAATAACACTGTTTATCTGGCTTCAGCTACAACAGCCGCTACTTTTGGTTCATCTGGTTTATTTCATACTATCAATACAACCGCCTCAACGGCAAATCTTGATTTAAGAAATAATATCATTGTAAATAATTCTTCATTTGCAGGTGCAGGTTTAACAGTTGCTTACCGCAGAAGTGGTGGTGCAGCAAGTAACCTTGCTAACTATGCAGGTACCTCTGATAGAAACCTGTTTTATGCAGGTTCACCTAGTACAAATAATTTGATTTATTCTGATGGAACAAGTTCTGCACAAACAATAACTGCTTATAAAGCTGGTGTATTTACTGCAGGTACGATTGCTCCTCGTGATGCAAATTCTGTAACTGAAAACCCACCTTTCTTAAGCACAACTTGCGGTAACGCAAATTTCTTAAAAATGAATACGGCCATTGCTACAGGTGCTGAAAGCGGTGGCGCAACGATAGGAAGTGTAACAGATGATTTTGAAGGAGATGCCCGTGGCGGAACACCAGATATCGGTGCTGATGAATTTGCAGGAACTCCTCTACCAAATTGTACCGGCACACCGGCTTCTGCTACAATTAACGGCGCTGCTGCAGTTTGTACAGGTACAGGAACTACACTGTCTTTAAGTACTACATATACAGACCTTGGTATTACTTACCAATGGAGATCATCTGCAACGCCCGGAGGCCCTTACACTACTACCTTAGGTACAAGTGCTACACAGGCAACGGGTAATCTTACATCAACGACTTATTATATCGCAGAGATAACTTGTACATTCAGCGGACTTACCTTTACTACTGCTGAAAAATCAGTTTTGGTAAATGCTTTGCCAACAGTTGTTGTTTCTCCTACCTCGGGTACTTATTGTTCACCGGGCGGTACAGCAGTAACGCTCAATGCTAGCGGCGCAACAACCTATGCATGGTTGCCTGCAACAGGTTTAAATATTGCAACTGGTGCCACCGTTCTTGCCACTCCATCAACTACTACTACTTATACGGTTACTGGTACAGATGGAAATGGTTGTGTGAATACAGCTACATCGGCCATTACCGTAGCCAATGCGGTAACGATCAGCAGTACAACAGCTACACCAGCTACTATTTGCAGCGGAAGCACATCTACTTTAAATGTAAATGCTTCTTTAGCAAATGCTGGTTATAGTGTTGCGGCAATAGGCTCACCTGCATTGCTAACGCCAGGTGCTTCACCAACAACAACACTTTCACTTACTGCTTCATTCCCTGTTAATACCAGTGGTACACAGGGCGACGACAGCTATTCGAATCCTGTAACTATTCCATTTAGCTTCGGTTATAATGGTGGTGCCATCACACAATTTTGGGTTAGCACCAATGGTTATATAACATTTAGTAATCCAAGTGCAATCGGTTCTTCTGCTCAAAGAACGCCTCAAACGCTTCCAAGTGCTACAACACCAAATAATACGGTGGCAATATTCTGGCATGATATGGATATGAGAACAGCAGGCGATGTTAGATATTATACCATCGGCAGCACACCAAACCGCCAGATGGTAATTGAATTTAATGCAGTGCCTACTTTCGGGTCTGCCAATACACATACCGGCCAAATTGTTTTATATGAGGCCCAAGGTGCAATTGATATCTTAGTTTCTGCTTCTCCTTCAACAACCAAAACACTTGGTATTGAAAACAGTGCAGGTACCGCAGGTGTAGCTGGTACTGGAAGAAACAATACGGCATGGGCAGTTGGAGCCCTGGAAGGATGGAGATTCACGCTTCCTGTCCTCACTTATGCATGGGCGCCTTCAGGTGATGTGGTTAGTCCAACCAGTCAGTCAACATTGACCAACCCGTTAACTTCAACAACAACCTTTACGGTAACGGCTACCAGCGGCGGATGTTCTGCTACCGGTACCACAACGGTTACCATTTCTGCAGGTGCAGCCGTTACAACTGATCCTGTTGCTTCAGCAAAATGTGCCGGACAAACAGCAACATTTGCAGTAGTGGCAACAGGCCCGGGCCTTACTTACCAATGGCGCAAAGGCGGTGTTGATATTGCGATCGGTGGCAACGCCAGCGCAGGTACAGCTAACTTAAGTTTACCAAATGTAACGGCAGCAGATATTGCTACTTATGATGTAGTGGTATCATCATCATGCGGATCTCCTGTAACCAGTGCGGGAGCAGCATTAACAGTTACCACTCCTTTAGCAGGTATTAGTCCTTCTGCTACTACTATTTGTTCTGGTAACCCAGTTACCTTAACGGAAAACGGCGGTAATGCCACTTCATGGAGCTGGGCTCCGGGTGGAGCAACTACGCAGGCAATCACCGTGTCTCCAAATTCAACAACCACGTACACTGTAACGGCAACGGTTAACAGTTGTTCAGCAACAGCTAGTCAAACGATCACGGTTAACCCAACACCTTCAGCTGTTACAATTGCGCCGGTATCGGCAACTATCTGCGAAGGCGGATCCGTTAACCTGGTTGCCAGTGGCGGAACCGTTACAGCATCTTCTGTATTTAATGCAAGTTCAGGAACAATTAACCTGGCAGTGCCCGATAATAGCAGTACCGGTGTAAGCAATGCGCTGGCTGTAAGTGGCGTTCCTGCGGGAGCTACAATTGACAGCGTTATTGTTACATTTAATCATACTCAAGCTTTCTCAGGTGACGCGGAAATAAACCTGGCAGCGCCTAATGGCCAGATCATTAACCTGATGGCCGACAGGGGAAGTTCTTCAACAGCAGGTTTTGTGAATACAAGGGTTAGCTCAGACGTAACCAGGCAGGCTTTCTCTGCAGGTTCAAATCCTTTCACAAGTACTTTCAGGGCAGATGGAACTGCTCAGGCTAACCTCATCGGTTCACCGGCAGTAACTACCTCTACCTTCAGCAACCTGTTCAGTACTATCAACGGTAACTGGACGATTCGTTCATATGACGATGCTGCAGGTGATGTGGGTACGTTAAATAACTGGTCTATCAAAATTGCGTACACATTTAATCAACCTTCAAACTTTACCTGGTCTCCGGGAACTGGTTTGAATGTTAACACGGGTTCAAGTGTAACAGCATCGCCTGCTACAACAACAACCTATACGGCAACTTCAACCATCAATGCTTGTTCATCATTTAACACGGTAACGGTAACGGTTAATCCTAATTTTACCATCACGGCTTCTGCCGGTGCAAACGGAAGTATCTCGCCTAACGGAGTTACTACTTTGAGTTGCGACGGAACAGGAGATCAAACCTATACCATCACTCCTAATGCATGTTACAGTGTAGCAGATGTTTTGGTAGACGGAGTTTCTGTTGGTGCAGTAACTACTTATACCTTTACCGATGTAACGGTTAATCATACCATCGCTGCAAGCTTCTCACTGAATGGTCCTTATACGATCACAGTAACATCCGGTGCAAACGGTTCAATTACTCCTGCAACAGGAAGTGTGAATTGTGGCGATAATGCTACTTACACCATTACAGCTGATGCTTGTTACAGCATTGCAGATGTAATTGTTGATGGCGTATCGCAGGGTGCAGTTGGTACTTATACTTTCACAAACGTGCAGGCTGCTCATACGATCAGCGCTACCTTCTCATTGAATACTTACACGATTACGGTAACAGCTGGTGCTAATGGTTCAATCACTCCTGCAACCGGAAGTGTGAACTGTGGCGACA
>JANOCC010000062.1:0-2695 GCA_031411955.1 Ferruginibacter sp. | reverse complement strand
GCCGGGTAATGGTACCTCAGGCTACTTCGTCGGGTCATACGCAACCCGGAGACTCAGGTTTCCCATCGGCACAAAAATTTACCTGGCAAATAGCCAACAAGTAGATGTTGTAATGAGTGGCGCCAGGATCACTGATGATCCGCCGTTCTTAATTGTGAACAAGGAAGACGAAGGAAAGGTCTTCGATATCAAATAGAATTTACATCCATCACGCTCTTAATAATCATTATGAAAAGGCTTCTTCTCACCCTCGTGCTGTTAAATATATTTTCAGTGAAGGCTCAATTGGTGACCTTCACCCCGTTAAACTCCGATTTTGAAAGTAGTATTACTATACGGTTTAATCTGAATCTTTCTACAGGTGAAAGATTCAAATCGCTCATAGATAGAACCCAGGATCTCTACTTATGGTCGGGAGCGGGAACCTCAGAGGAAAATGCCTTTGAATTTACGCCGGTGGCACAACAAAGCTTCAATATGCCTGTAGATGCTGGCAAGCTTACGTCAATTGGCGCCAATCTTTATGAAATAACCATCACGCCACGCGATTATTTCAAGGTGCCTGCCGGTAAGAAGATCGTAGTATTGGGATTGATCGTGAAAAATGCAGCTGGTTCCGCCCAAACAGAAAATATCATCTTAAAGCCGGGGAAAGGTCGGTTGAAGGAAGTGATCGTTGCAACAAAAAAGCCGTTTATAGAACAGCAGATCGACAAAACGGTTGTAAATGTACAGGCTGATCTGAATGCGGTTGGAAGCAGTGCATTTGAGATCCTTCAAAAAGCCCCGGGTATAAGTATAACAGGGGAAGACAATATCAATATGAGTGGAAAGGCCGGCGTGAATATAATGATCGATGGCAGGCCAACACAGATGAGTAGTAAAGAGCTGGCGGTATTTCTGCGGGCACTACCGGGAATAACCATCGACAAAATAGAACTGATCAGCAATCCTTCCTCCCGTTTTGATGCACAGGGAAATGCCGGCATCATAAACATCAGGCTAAAGAAAAATAAAATAAGAGGTAGCAATGGAAATGTGGCGGCAGGATATACTTTCCGGGATCACTATGCCAGTAATGCATCGTTCAATTTAAATAGAAGAACCGGAAAAATAAATGCTTTCATAAATACAAACGTTGATAACAATCTTCAGCATACCAAAGGGTATATCGATAGAAAAATTCAGGTTGATGCGGTAGAGAAAAAATTCCTAAATAACACGATTGATAAAGACAGAAACAAATCCTATAGCATCAGAAGCGGCCTCGATTTTTATTTGAACCGGAAAAGCACCTTTGGCTTTTTGTTTAACATGAACAATAATTACAGTCCGTTTAAAACGCCTGGAACTACTGCAATAAGCAGCAACGATATCCTTGATTCTTCACTGGTAACCACCAACGATAACCTTTACAAAAACCGCAGATACAATACCAACCTCAATTACAAATATGAGGATACTGTTGGCAATGAATTGAATATTGATGCAGATTATACTTACTTCTACAATACGAATCTTACCAATTTATCTACTACATTCTTGGATAAGAATTCTTCCAAATACAATTTCACTGCAAATGATCTTGATGTGGCTACTACAATAAATATCTATGCTATCAAAGCAGATTTTAGCCGGCAACTAAAAAAACTGAATGCAAAACTGGAAACTGGTTTCAAGCTGAGTAATGTAACCACCAACAACGATCTTTTTGCAACTTCTTTATCGGGAGTGCAAATGATTGCCGATACCGGCAGGAGTAACGTTTTTAATTATTGGGAGAATATCTATGCAGGTTATGTAAATTTTGGGCAGCGAATTAAAAAGTTTGAATACCAGTTAGGCTTGCGTATAGAAAATTCAGTAGTGGATGGAACTTCAACAGATCTAAGGAAAAATAGAATAAATAATCCGGATACTACTTATCTCAACATTTTTCCAACGGCATTTATAAGTTATAAGATCAATGAGAAAAATATATTGGTAACCAGTTACAGTAAGCGCATCAATCGTCCCAACTACCAATCGCTTAATCCATTTGAAACCATCTTTGATATCTATACCAGTGAAAAAGGAAATCCATTTTTACGTCCGCAATACACTGATAATTTTGAACTAAAATATACTTATAAATATGCCTTGAATTTTGCTGTAGGATTTAACCACACTAACGATTACAGTCAAACGATCACTACCCAGTCTGGCGATCTAACTACAGCTACTACTGCTAATATCGGAACGCTTGATAACCTGTATGCAAACATCAGTAGCCCGGTTCCAATTAACAAATGGTGGAATGGTTATATAAATGTAACCGGTTTTATGAATCACTATAAAGGTATTTTGCCGGATGCTAAACTTGATGAAAAAGCATGGGGAGTGAACTACTATATTCAGCAGAATTTTAAACTGGGCAAGGGATGGAATATGCAATTGAGCAGCTGGTTTAATTCAGGAACAACCGAAGCTATTTTCAAAAACAAATGGCTTGGCAGCGTAGATTTTGGCGTGAAGAAATCATTTTTAAAAAGCAAGGCAGATATCCGTTTAACAATGCTTGATATTTTCAATACGCAGCGCTGGCAGCAAACAGTAAACTATGCCAACCAGGATTTCACTTATCGCCGCAAATGGGAGAGCCAGGGACTTCGGATTCAATTGAGCTGGCGTTTTGGTAAAACAGAATTCAAAGCCA
>JANOCC010000061.1:0-136789 GCA_031411955.1 Ferruginibacter sp. | reverse complement strand
CCTATGTGGGTTTGGCAAACAGATAAAGAAATAAATGTTTTATATGCCAATCCTGAAGTGTTGCGATTTATTGGTATTGCACATTACACGGAATTTACAGGGCACATGTGGGAACAAATAGTTCATGCGGAGGATATTGCGTTGGTGTACAAATCATTTGGTGAAGCAGTTTCTCTTCAACAACCTTTTTCATTTGAATTCCGTGTGCTCAAAGCATCTACACAACAGTACGAATGGTTTTATATAAAAGCAGTGCCCCAGCTGGAATCAGGTGAGTTTGCCGGGTTTATTGGCACAGCAATTAATATCAACGAACAAAAATCGATATTCTCTCAGCTTGAATTTCGCACAGCCTTACTGGAATCACACAACGAAGCAAGCCTTGATGGTATTTTATTAGTGGATACAAAGGGGATGATACTATCTTGTAACCACCGGTTTGTAGAAATATGGAATATGCCACAGCCAATAGTGGATACAAAAGATGATAAGGCAGCATTAACTTTTGCATTAACACAATTGGTACATCCTGAAAAGTTTATTGAAAAGGTAACGTGGTTGTATGAAAATCCAGATGAAACAAGTGTTGATGAACTCGAATTTAAAGACGGCAAAATAATAAAGAGGTATGGGTACCATGTTGCTGGCGCAGATGGAAAGTATTATGGCTGTAGCTGGATATTCCGGGATATTACGGAGCAAAGAAGATCAGAAAGATCGGTTAGGGAAAGCGAAGAAAGATTCCGCTCTCTAGCGCAGACATTGCCGCAATTAATTTGGATTACCGATGCACAGGGCAACCAGGAATTTGCATCTTCCAGGTGGAAGGAATATTCAGGCATTGAACCTGATGGCGAAGAAGAATGGAGGGAAATAGTGCATCCGGAGGATTATGATAACATCAACGTAGCATGGTCACGCAGTCTCAACACAGGAAGCTTTTACACATTTAGTGTGCGGCTTAAAAGTAAACTTGGTGAATACAGATGGCATGTTGTAAAAGGAGAACCTGTTTTAGATAAAGAAAATAAAATTGTAAAATGGGTCGGGTCCTTTACAGATATACATGAGCATAAAAAGGCAGAAGAACAATTTCGCCAAATGGCAGAACGAATGCCACAAAAAGTATGGACTGCCGATGCGCTGGGAAACAGAAACTATTTTAACCAGGTAATGCTGGACTATACCGGGCTCGCATTCGAAGAACTAAAAGATTGGGGATGGAAAAAAATTATTCACCCCGAAGACTGGCCTCATACAAAACAGAAATGGGAGTACTCGATTAATACCGGTGAGGACTTTGAAAATGAAACCCGGCTGCTGCGTAAGGATGGAAAATATTTATGGCATCTTGTTCGGGCAACTGCAGTAAAGGATGAAAAAGGCAACCCAAAAATGTGGATTGGTTCCAAAACCGAAATACAGGAACAAATAGAACTCTCAGAAACATTAGGTGAAAATTTGAAACGAAGTAATGAGCGGATGCAAGCGATTCTTCAGCATGCTCCCGATGCCGTTATCTCAATTGATGAAGAGGGAATTATAAAGAGCTGGAATTACGAAGCGGAACTAATTTTCGGTTGGAAAGAACAGGAGGTGATAGAAAAAACACTTACAGAAACCATCATTCCGAAGCGGTATCGCGAAGGTCATGATATGGGAATGAAACATTTCTTAAGAACCGGTGAAGGGCCAGTGATCAATAAACCTATAGAGTTGTCGGCTTTAAAGAAGAATGGAACTGAGTTTCCTGTTGAACTGAAAATATCAACATCTAAAATAAACGACAGCTATATTTTTATTGGGTTTTTACGTGATATTTCTATTCGTAAAGAGGCGGAAGAAACCATAAAAAATAGGACCAATCAATTGATGGAAGCGCAGCAGCTGGCACATATTGGAAGCTGGGAATGGGATATGCCAACAAATAAAATAAATTGGTCGGATGAACTCTATCGGATTTACGGAGTAACTCCGCAGGAATTTGAAGCCGACTATGAGCATTTTATCAGGTATGTTCATCCTGATGACAGGGAATATGTAAATGGAATTATACAACGTGCGTTTAAAGACCACCAGCCGTACCGGTTCTTCCATAAGACAGCTTCTGCTGATGGGCATGTTCGGATTTTAAGTGCAACAGGAAAAGTAATTACCGATGCTGAAGGAAATGTTATCAGAATGTCGGGAACGGCACAGGATGTAACCGAGCAGAAAAAATACGAGGAAGAATTGAAAATTAGCGAAGAACGTTTTTTTAAAATTTTCGACAGCAACCCAATTCCCATGACGCTCGCCGAAATAACAACCAATAAAATAAAATATGCCAATAGCCTTTTTTACAATTTATTTGGTTACGCGGAAGAGGAAGTGATTGGCAATTCTGCGGAGGAATTAAATTTCATGGATCCCGAGGAATACAAAAGGGTAATTGATTTGATTTTCGGGTACGTTAACGAGAACCGTTCTCTTGAAGAAGTTCAGGCTTTATCAAAAGAAGAAACGGAAAGCCTTCTTTTAAGGTTAAAAGAATCGGGAAAAATGAAGGATTTTGAAATATGTTACACGCGTAAAAATGGAGAAAAATTTCCGGTTATTGTTTCATTTGAATTGATCAGGATAGGCACTGAAAGTTATACAGTAACGTCCTACCAGGATATTACGGAAAGAAAGAAATATGAAACATTGCTTAAAAGCCAAAACGATCAGCTGGAAAAAATGAATAAGGAACTTGAATCATTCGCCTATGTTTCTAGTCACGATTTACAGGAACCTTTGCGCAAAATTCAAACCTTTGCATCCCGCATCTCAGAGAAAGAAGAAGATAATTTATCAGACTATGGTAAAGATATGTTTCACCGAATGCAGGATGCGGCCAAAAGAATGCAAACACTTATTCAGGACCTACTGGCCTACTCACGCACCAATACAACTGATCTAAAGTTTGAAATAACTGATCTTAATGACATTATTGCTGAAGTTAAGGAAGACTTAAAGGAAGAACTGCAGGAGAAAAATGCAACCATTGAAGCAAGCCAATTATGTGAGGCAAGAATAATACCTTTTCAGTTTCGGCAACTATTCCACAACCTTATTGGGAATTCACTAAAATTTTCTAACCCAAACCATCCCCCGCTAATACAAATCAAAAGCGAGATTGCAAGAGGCATGAAACTCAAAAATGAAAAACTCTCTCCTAAACAAAAATATTGCCATATCTCAGTTTTCGATAACGGAATTGGTTTTGAAGAACAATACAATGAAAAAATATTTGAAGTATTCCAAAGGTTGCATGGCAAAAATAAATACAACGGAACAGGCATTGGACTTGCAATAGTAAAAAAAATTGTAGAGAATCACCACGGCCTTGTCATCGCAAAAGGTAAACTAAATGAAGGAGCAACTTTTGAAATTTTTATTCCTGTAACTTAAAAACTTCTAAAGCCCACGTAATTGTAAGTGTTTGTGAAGACTACCAACCCAATACTCGGTCGTTATGCAGCAGCTAAATCGCACTTAACTTTGCTAATCCGTTATTCTATCAAAATAGTTTGCGTAAATTGTCTTAAAGTTTACTCATGACAAAGGGAAGACTAGAAGCATTCAGCGATGGTGTAATAGCAATCATCATCACCATTATGGTGTTGGAATTAAGGCCGCCGCATACAGATACTATTGAATCATTAAAGCCTTTATGGCCGGTATTCCTCAGTTATATCCTGAGTTTTATCAATATAGGCATCTATTGGAATAATCACCATCACATGTTCCAGGCAACCCAAAAAGTAAGCGGACGCATTTTGTGGAGCAATACACATTTACTTTTTTGGCTTTCACTTATTCCTTTTGCTACAGCATGGATGGGAGAAAATCATTTCACAACAATACCCATCGCTTTATATGGATGTGTACTCTTGATGTGTGGATTAGCTTATTATATTCTTGCTCAGTCCCTGAAACACTTGCATGGGAAAGATGCAGCATTTTCCAAAGCATTAGGAAGTGACCGTAAAGGAAAGTTTTCACTATTACTGTATGGTGTAGGGATAGGCTTATCTTTTATTCACCCGCTCCTTGGTTTCTCAACCTATGTATTGGTGACGCTCATATGGTTGGTGCCAGACAAAAGATTTGAAAACTAAAGAGAACGCGTTTTGCTATTAAAAAGTTTTATGTTTCCGCTATCAGGGAACTGTGGTTGAAGCTACAGTAGTACTAAAGCTTAATCAGGGCTCCTCCCGAAAAAAGGGTGTAATTTTTTTCGGGGCTCTTTTTTTGCTCTTTTTTGTGGTACATCCCGATTCATCGGGGGAGAAGCAAAAAAGTAAGAGATCAATTTCTAAAAGAATTTCAGATAGTTATTTCTTTTTTAGATTAATCAATAGCACAATACATTAAAGAGAATCTTCCACCGGGCAGGCAACAAAATACCAAAAGTGGTATTGCTGTTTTGTTAGAGCCGATTTTTTTTTCCATCCATCTACCAATATAAACAAACAAGAATTCTCATTATGCCTTTTTCAGACGACGAACAGATAGTGGTTGAAGAAAAAATCAAAACTAAAAACATTTGTATTGATCGTAGGAATTGGTCTCTTCATTTTTTCACTTTTCAATAGTTGCTTTTGTACAGAGAATGATTGTAGAACGTCTATTGAGGTGTTGCTATTGGGTTGGCTTGCTATCGTTACAGGTGGAGCTGCAATAATCTGGCTGGCAAATCCTTTATTGATCATTGCCTGGATATTGTTGATAAAGAATAAGAAATCTGCCTGGCTCTTTGGTTTGGCAGCTTTTCTAATTAGCCTGTCTTTTTTAAAATTTCAACTGGTTATTGAAAATGAAGCAGGACAATATAATCCAATAACAAAAATTGGGCTTGGTTACTGGCTTTGGCTTTCAAGTTGTTTCTCGACATTTATTGGTAGTTTGACACTGAGGATATTAAAATACAAAAACTCGCATTTGGACATTGGTTATTTTGGAAGCAACAAGTTTTTATAAATTTACCCCTACTGGCGCCAGATGGGGTTAGATCGTGAATTGTTATGAGCCGCAGATTATCTATATAGTAGCGCTATTGATTATTATACTACAAATAAAAGTATGATCGACATTGAACATTTGCAATGCTAAATCGGTCACAGACCTGCTGTCTTTAGTAGACACCAGTGATCCTGCGGAACACTGGCGCCAGTTTGGGGAGGCCACTTGCGATACTGCGCAAAAGTTACGGCCTGCTCAACTTTGGTGATTACATCAAATATTCGTTCCTTTAAGTAGCAACTGCACCGGCCAGGCAAAGCCATAAATACTCAAACTGCATTAATGCTTGCCCGCCGCAGGTTTTAAAAATTCAAAACTTGTTTATGATATCTCGTATAAGTTTTCTTCTTTCCCTACTGGCAACATCATTTATATTTTTTTTCAGTGGCAATAATTTATATGCCCAGAATTCAATGACCGGCGATGGCTTTGGTGGAAGGGGTTGGTATGTGGGGCATAATTACCATGTGGGTGCATATGCTGCCTATACTGTGTGTGGAAGTAATAATCAAATGTATGCATGGGGAGGTAATAGCATGGGGCAGTTGGGAAACGGAAGCTATACCTCAACGGTTGCACCTGTGGCTGTTACAGGCATGAGCAATGTTAAGTTTTCAACCGCTGGTTATTTGAGTGCCGCTATTAAAACAGATAATTCTGCGTGGGTATGGGGCTTCGCTCCATACAACAATGCTTTTACGAATATTCCTGTAAAGATATTAGACAGTGTAAAGTTTGTAGATGGGGGTGCCAGCCATATCGTTTTCGTAAAAAATGATAGCACCGTATGGGCGGCGGGCACTAATTTATCAGGAGAACTGGGTAATGGAACTACTTCAACAACTGCTACAAATATCCCGGTTCAAATGGCAGGGATAAACAATGCAGTCCGGGCTATTGCTGTAGGATTTCCCTCAATTTATATTCCACCGGCAGACGTAGCCGCAACAATCATTTTACTTGCTGATGGTACCGTTAAGGTTACAGGTGGTGGATTTTTCTTCCAACAGGTAAATTCAACCACACCGGTAACTGTGCCCGGGCTGACTAATATCATTGATATCAAGGGGACTGCCCGGGCTGCTTTTGCATTAAATTCTTCCGGTGAGGTATATTCTTTTGGGAGGGATTTCTTAGGCCTGGGCTCATCAACTCCCGGTTATACTGCACCAACAAAATTGACTTTCCCCCCGGGGGCAGCTTCTATTGTGGCATTGTCGGCGAATGATGATGGTGCTTCCTGCCTGGCATTGGATAGCAACCATAACCTTTATGGATGGGGCTATAACTGGTATGGCACATTAGGTGACGGAACAAATGTTAACATATTGGTTCCAAAACTCCTGGCCACTGACGTAATAGATATTTTAGCAGGGGAAACTTTTAGTTATATCCTGAAATCGGATAACAGTTTGTGGGCTGCCGGTGCCTGCCAGTATGGAATGCCCGGGTATGGCAGTATCTGGTTGAATTTACCCAACGTTATAAGAAATGTTTTCACACAAATAGACCCAACGATTGCTCCATTTAATTTATGTGCGCCCAAAGTTTTTGGAGTAGTGCCATTACAGTTTAACACAACCGTTTCTATCTGCTCCAATGATACTTATCAATTGCAATCAGGTGTTACCGTTAGTACAGCAGGTACTTATATTGATACGGTAAGAAATGATACGTTCCTGGACAGCATCATTCAAACTATTCATCTCATTGTAAATGATGATACTCATGTAAATGTGGTTGATTCTATTGAAGCAGGACAAACTTATACCCTGCCTTCCGGGCAGGTAGTTAATACCGTCGGAACTTATCAGAGTGTTTTAGTGAACAGCCTCGGTTGCGACAGCATCATCACAACGGAATTAAAACTGAAGAAAGCAATAGTAGGATGCCTGAATTTATTTAATAATGCCATTACCCCAAATGGAGATGGCATAAACGATAGTTGGGTGTTGTTTACAAACAATTGTTTCAGAAGACTGGAAGTAAATGTGTACAATCGTTATGGAAGTTTGGTTTATCATGCTGATGATTATAAAAATGACTGGAAGGGAACTTATAAAAACAAACCTCTTCCTGATGGAACTTATTATTACGTTATCAACCTAAGCAGCATTGACGATAGAAAGCAGGTATTTAAAGGAAATATCACTATCGTAAGGTGAGGATTAAATACAAAGTTTTGCAACAAACCTGTAGTTGACAGCTCCTGCACCCCAGATAATGATAATAGTATTATATTAAAAAAAGTAAGCGATTGCAAACAAAGTTTTCTTTATTAAGCAACAGCACCTGGTAGATTTGGCAACAACTAACCATCTGCGGAAACACTGGTTCGTTGTACGATACCGGTGCAAAACTGCAACATTATGAAGCTATATTCAAAAAGCATATTTACAATACTTTCTATTTTATTTGCAGGACAACTTACTATTTCTTGTACAAATAAAAATAAAAGTCTAAATGCCAAAGTAGCTTTTATAGACACATTTCACAGGATGCAAAAAACGGCAAATACAGAAGAAAGTTATAAGAAAGTTTTTGAAGAAGCAGGATTAGCTAAACATTGGGATCTTTTTAAATCCAATATTAAAAACGAGATTTTAACAACGCCTTTTCCTTCTATTGAGGCTGATTTTACAATTGGGCAAAGTAAAATTGGTGGCGAACCCGATTTACCAAAAAATATTGAATGGTTTAAGGAAGACAATGGAAAAAGACTGTCTTTTATTGCGCAGATTAATTTTTCTGAATTATCCAAATTAGATATATCTCAAAATTTACCATCAAGTGGCATAATTTATTTCTTTTATTCTGCCGGGCAAGAAACTGCCGGGTTTGACATAAAAGATAAAGATAAATTTAAAGTGTTTTTTTACGATGGTGATGTTAAAGAATTGAAACGTCAAAATTTTCCAAACGACCTTGCGCAGCATTCAAGATACAGGCCTTGCAAATTGAAAATGCAGTCTTCAATTAGTTTGCCAAATGAAGAACATCCTTCAATAAAAGGAAAACTAAATGAAGTGGAAATTGAAAAATATTACGAAGCAGTTGAAGACTTAGATGTTGAAGCAAATAAAATTCTTGGATACGCTGACAATATACAAGGTTCAATGGAATTAGAATGTCAACTGGTAACTAACGGACTTTATTGCGGTGATGCTACAGGATACAATGACCCAAGAGCAAAGGCATTAGAGAAAGGGGCTTATGATTGGACGTTACTTTTCCAGGTTGACAGCAATTATGAAGAAGCAGGAATGATGTGGGGAGATATGGGCAGACTATATTTTTGGATAAAAAAAGAAGATTTAAAAAATAAAATATTTGACCATTGTTGGCTAATTTCTCAATGCTCATAGACTTTATAGATTTAATAGGCAGCGCATAACCCTATGACATACCGCATTCCTTACAGAAACTATAAAAATCTTTTTTGCAGGACTTATCAAAACAGAAAAAGCTATTTTACTAATTTTAAGGCTTAGAAAATAGAGATATAACCAGACATTTACCAGGAAAAAAATATGGCAACAGCGTTTATTCTTCAAAAATTTGACAGTGGAATGCACTTTTTAATGCTTGATAAAAAGACTGTTTTGGAATTAACCAAGAACGATAACAAAAGAGCAATTTGTAGACTAAACGACAAAATAGAATTTCATTGTGCAATTATGCCCAAAAAAGAAGGTGGACATTTTGTAAATATTGGCTTGACAATTTGTAAGAAACTTAAAATTAAAGAAGGCTCAAAAGTTTCAGCTACATTTTCGGTTGACAAAACAGCATATCAATTTGAAATGCCCGAAGAACTTAAAGAGGTTTTAAATACAGATCAAGAAGCAGACCAAATTTTTCATTCATTGACAGAAGGAAATCAAAGAGGGCTTATTTATTTAGTTGGACAAGTAAAGTCCAGCGACAAGAAAATTGAAAGAGCATTAAAAATTGTAGAGCGGCTTAAAAATGGAGTTACGTCACCAAGAGTAATTTTGAAATAAAAGAGATTGACAACCGGGAAGAAGGGCAGCCAACAACAGTTCGTTTTGCACAATTGGCGCAGACGGAAGGAATCTCAACAGTAAATCATTATGCTATTTCTGTTTCCGGCTTTACTGATCCTAATCCGCCGGCGTGCTACAAAAATAGTTCCGCAGGTTCAACTTTGGCGGTTAGATCAAATTTTCGTTCCTTTATAAACAACGTCACGGGGCACAAAGGGCAACAAGTAACCAAACTGCTGTCATCCTGGTTCGTTGGCAGAAGCCATTAACTGGTATATATGTTTAAAAGAAAATCTATCTGTTTTTTCCTGGTTGTTTTTTCATTTATAATAGGAAATATTTCCTTTAGTAAACCAAATTCAAATGAAGCTGACTTTTTGCTGTATAAAGTGAATCCAAAAAAGCAGGAAGTAAAGCTATTTTGGAAAGACGATAAAAACCAGCTATTCAAAAGTATCCTTAATTTAAAAAACTGGTTGGATACAAAGCATAAAAAACTCGTATTTGCTACGAATGCTGGTATGTACCAGGTGGATAGCTCTCCTTTAGGATTATACATTGAAGAAAGAAAACAAATCACTCCATTAAATGTAAGAAACGCAAAAGGAAACTTCTATTGGAAACCAAACGGGGTGCTTTATATTGACACTGATAATAATGCTGTTGTTTGTAATACTGAGAATTTTGTGAACAATGGAAAAATAAAGTATGCAACCCAATCAGGCCCAATGTTAGTATTTGGCGGCAAAATTCATCCGGAATTCAAAAAGGGCTCAACTAATATAAATATCCGCAATGGAGTAGGGGTTCTGCCGAATAACGAATTAGTCTTTGTTACGTCGAAAAAGGAAATGAACCTTTATGACTTCGCTACTTATTTTAAAAATATAGGATGCAAAAATGCGTTATCATTTGACGGCTTTGTGTGCAGGACCTACCTTCCTGAAAAGAACTGGATTCAAACTGATGGTAAGTTCGGCGTTATCGTTGCTGTAACTGCAGATCAATAAATGGCATAACTGACATCAATGATATTTTTTTCAACAATACACACGTTAGCGGTATTTTTTTGCGACACTTCAAATAACTCAAATTAAATAGAGACATGAAAATAAAACTATTAATATTCGGTATTTTATTTGCATACCAAATCAGAGCACAATCATATCAAAAAATTCATTCTAATTCTATTGTGGTAGATACTCACAATGATATTTTAATGAAAGTTGTTGATCAAGGTTTGATATTAGATAATGATTTAACAGGAAAAGCACTCAGTGATTTAGCCCGCTGGAAAAAAGGTGGGTTAGACGTTCAATTATTTTCAGTGTTTTGTGAGGGTGATGCAAAAAGTCCGTTTGCTTATGCCAATAGAGAAATGGATAGTTTGGATGCAGTTGTTGCTCGTAATCCTGATAAGATTGTGAAAGTTGCTAATTATAAAGAACTACTAAAAGCAATAAAACAAAACAAAATTGCGGCAATGTTTGGTGTAGAAGGTGGACACATGATAGAAGATGACCTCCAAAAACTGGAAGCATTGTATAACAGAGGTGCAAGATATTTAACACTAACCCACAATATTGCACCTTCATGGGCTACAAGTGCAGCAGATGAAACTACCAACCCAAACTTACCACACAAAGGACTTACAGAATTTGGAAGACAAATAGTGCAACGTATGAACCAACTTGGCATGCTGATAGATGTAAGTCACGTTGGCGAACAAACTTTTTGGGATGTAATTAAATTGACAACGAAGCCAATCATCGCATCACACAGTTCAGTTTACAACTTGGTGCCTCATCGCCGTAATTTAAAGGATGATCAAATAAAAGCAATTGCGAAAAATGGAGGAGTAGTTCAGGTAAATTTTCATCCGGGATTTATTGATAAAAGCTTTGATGTTAAAGAAACAGTATTTTTGAAAAAGTATGCTACAGAAATGGACTCGCTAGTGAAAGCTGGAATGCTAGAATTTTATGCCATGGATTATTTGTATAATAAATATGCAGCAGAAACCAACACTATGCGACCACCACTGGATATGCTTATTGACCACATTGAATACATCATTAATTTGGTTGGAGTAGATTATGTTGGATTGGGTTCTGACTTTGACGGAATTAATCTTACGCCACAACAATTAGACGATGTAACGTCATATCCACTAATTACAAAAGCATTGGTCGAGAAAGGATATTCAAAAAAAGACATTTCTAAAATACTTGGCGGAAATTTTTTAAGGGTACTCAAAGCCAACGAAGAAAAATAGCTGATTAACAATGTGCAGACGTACTAAAACTACCGCTAACAAAAGTGTTTGCAAAAGCTTGGCGGACGGAAGATCAATCGGCTGTAAATCGCTACTGCACTGCATCCGGCCTTGAACTAATTCTGTTGAATATTAGTTGTTAACTTATACTTCTATTTTTAACTGGGCTTCAGTTCCGGGCTGGGCAAATAATAATTCCAAGCCTTCGCAAGTACTCGAACGTTATATTTACTTCAAAATAAATAGAACGAATAGAACCTAACTTTAAACGACAACCATCGCCCATCCTGGTAGCAATGCTACAGAAACAATAGAGCTGCCAACCCTCGCTGCAGGAATTTACAACCTGCATATCAGCGGTGACGATTGTGATATTCTTCGACAGGTAATTAAAAGATAAGTTCACAGCAAAGTCAGTTCACCTCACACTTATAACGTTCAACCCTCAACCCTTCCAACCCTCAAACCCTCAAACCCTTAAACCTTCCAACCCTTCAACCCTTCAACCCTTAAACCCTCAAACCATCCCCAATTGATGAATTAATCTTGTTGCTGTTAAATTTCTCCCATTCAAAAGTGAGAAAGTACAAAAGAATGATCGATTTGTGCTCACTAAAAAAAGCTGTTTCGCAGACTTTTGCATCACCACTTATATAAGCTGTGAAACTTATCAACCCAAAACCTTAAAGCTTTTTTTAATCATTAAATCAACTAACATGCACAACCATCTCCGTTTAAAAGTAAAGCTGTTTTTTCTTAGCGCAATGCTTTTATCCATTACAGCAATCAGCCAGACAAAAACATTGACTTCCACCCAAAGGGTATTTCCAAAAGTGGATAAAGTGCTTGAGTTTGAAAAGGCCCTTGCCTCCCATGCGCAAAAATACCATAACGGTACTGCGAGGTGGAGGGTATTTGAGATACAATCCGGCCCTGAGTCCGGCGGTTACCATATAGCTGAAGGGCCAACAAGCTGGGAGGACGAGGATACACGAGGAAACCTGGGGGCAGAGCACAACACAGACTGGAACAAAAGTGTAGCCATTTATCTAACAGACAGGCATTCTAGTGGCTACTCTGTTTACATCGATTCACTAAGCACTGTTGCTATCGGTGATTATTCTGACAAGATCAACATTGGCCATGTGTATCCTAAAATAGGCCAGGGCGATAACGTAATAAATATGATCAAAAGATTGAAAAAAACCTGGATGGCCAGCGGGGTATCTGTTGCAGTTTACCAGGCCAGTTCCTCTGGTAGGGCACAGTATGCTATTGTTACGAGATATAAGCAGGGCCTGAAAGAAAGAACAGCAGGTTTTCGTAAACCTTTTAAAGAAGTATATGAATCCGTAAATGGCGAAGGTTCTTATGCACAATACCTTAAAGATGCTGCTGAATACATCGACGAAAACTGGAGTGAATTGCTTTTTCTGCGGGCAGATCTGAGCTCCAAGTAAGATAAACCGCTGCAAAATAAATTATATGATACCGGGTCGAACTGTCAGGGTTCGATCCGGTTTTATTTGCGTCAACTCCGGAGTTTTAGGGCATTTTAAACGATATTGCGTCAACTAACAAGATATGGGAACTTGGAACATCAAAATAAGCGGCAGCGACAGCTTTCAGGACATTTACCAAAACTTCTTTGACGCATACAATAAAGGACAAGAACCTGCTGACATCTCTAAGCAAATTCAAGACGATTATGCAGAAATGTTTGAGGACTCTGATGACCGCAACAATAGCTTGTTCGGACTCGCTTTAGCCCAATGGGAGACAAAGTCTCTTGAAACGGCGATCTACAATCAAGTAAAAGAAATTATTGAAAGTGGAAACGACCTTGTAGTTTGGAAAGAACTTGGTGCAGACGAAAAATCTATAAACCAAAGAAAGATTGTTTTGGACAAATTCCTTACGCAAATCTCTTCAGAAAGAGAAAAACCAAAACGCAGAGTAAAACTAAAATATGAATTCTCCTATAACGAACTCATACATGTAACTGCACCTGACGGCTTAAAAATATTTACCGTTCATGAGCATTTTACAAACGACACTTACACTCAGACTGGTTCTATGCTTAGTTGGGGACAAGGTGGCGGTTCAGTTTTGTATTTTACAGGACAGGGTAAGTTTATTTCAGCGAAATGGCTTGACAGTCAAACAATAGAAGTTACACACGACAAAGCCATTCAGTTTACCAAAAAGGACGATACATTTTTCTTTTGCGGTGACCAAGGCAAAATAATTTACATTCCAAAGTGACAACAAAACGCACTATAATATAAGCATAACCGCAATTTGGGCGGACAGTCATATTCTCAACTTTATATCGCTATCAATCTTAAGTTCACGGCTTCAACGATCCTAAGCCACCGGCGGGCTACGCAAAGAGTGCCGCCGGCTCAACTTTGGTGGTTACATCAAATTTTCGTTCCTTTAATTTACATCAGCTCCAGGCGGACAAAGCAACAAATGCCCAAACTGCGCTAATGCTTTTCGTTATGCATTATGCCAATAGACAGCAGACTTTCAAAATACTAAAAAACAGTAACATGAGAATAGCTTTTACTTTATTAGTGACATTATTGCTTGCATTTGGACATAGCAATATTTATGGACAAAAGAAATTTGAATTAGCAGACTATGCAAAGTTTGTAAGTATCGCAAACCCACAAATTTCGCCTGATGGCAAAAGTATTGTCATCGTGGTTTCGAGACCCGATTATGTCAACAACCGTTCTAATGCTGAGTTGGTTTTGGTTGAGGTAGCTTCAGGCAAAAAAACGGTTATCACACACGAAAGGTTTTCAGTTTCAAGTCCACGATGGTCGCCTAATGGAGAACAATTGGCTTTCATTTCCAAAGCAAGTTCAGCCAAAGATGCCCAAAATCAAATTTTTGTGCTTTCTATGAAAGGTGGAGAAGCAAAGCAAATTACCAAAGCACCAAAAGGAGTACAACATTTTTCGTGGAGCCCAAATTCTACAGAAATTGCTTTTGCAACGCTAAATGAACCCAAAAATAAAGCCGAAATAGAAAAAGGTTTTACCGCTTTTGAAATTGCCAATAACGATATGTTTGTAGGAAGTCAACCGCAACCTGCACATATTTGGTTGGTTAACACAACAACCGCAGAAAGCAAAAGATTGTCTGATGGCGATTGGAGTTTGCCACAAGTAATTCAACCAGGTCCACCACCTGCTCCATTTTCATGGTCAGCTGATGGGAAAACCATTCTATTTCTAAAGGCACAGTCTGCGTATTCGGGTGATGGGAGAAATAGAAACATTCAAGTTTTAAACCTTGTCGATGGAACTTTCAAACCAGTAACAACAAGAGCAAAATTAGAAGGCGGCCCAGAGTTTTCACCCGATGCTAGTAAAATATCGTATTGGTATAAAAAAGCTGATAACAGCTCCAACATTAATGAATTATGGCTTACCACTGCAGAAGGCGGTGAAGGCAAAGCCATTGCATCGCAACTAGACATCGACTTTAGCTTTAAAGCTTGGATGCCCGATGGCAAAAATATTTTAGTTGGTGGCAACAACGATAATAAAACAGCTTTGTATAGCATTAGTTTAGACGGAAAATCATCACAAATTGATTTAGGAAACCTTTGTTCCAATTTAAATGCTAGCATTAGCAAAACGGGAGCAATAACTTTTACAGGTTCTGAACCTAATAAACCTGTTGAATTATATTTTATGGCATCAACTACATCAAAATTGGTGCAATTAACAGATTATAATAGTGAGGTGAGCAAGTTGACTTTTGGCAAAACCGAAACCCTCCGTTGGGAAAATGACGGCTTCAAACATTGTGGTATCGTAACTTATCCTGTTAATTATGAAAAAGGTAAAAAATATCCTTTGGTTTTGGTAATACATGGCGGACCTGCTGCTGCCTCACTAGAACAATTTGCCAGATTGCCACAAATTTTTGCAAATGAAGGCTACTTTGTTTTTGAACCCAACTATAGAGGAAGCGACAATTTAGGTTCTGCATATAGATTAGCGATTGTACAAGATGCCGGTGCCGGACCAGGACGAGATGTAATGGCAGGATTAGAAAAACTAAAGGCAACTGGTATGATCGACAATGATAAAATTGGTGTAAGTGGCTGGTCGTATGGCGGTTTTATGACCGTTTGGTTAGCGGGACACTATGGCGGTTGGAAAGCAGCTATGGCAGGCGCAGCAGTAACCGATTGGCTGGATCAATACAATTTTGGCGATGCAAATGTTGCTCGTGCAGATGCCATTGGTGGCTCTCCTTATGTTGGCGATAATATGAAAAAGTACATTGACCAATCTCCGATCACCGAAGCCAAGAACATAAAAGTGCCAACACTCATTTTAGCTAATACAGGCGATCCAAGAGTTCCCGTAACGCAATCCTATAAATTATATCATACGCTAATAGATAATGGAACAGTTACCAAATTTATTGGCTGGCCAATTCCTGCCCACAACGCCAGCGATCCGGTAACTCAAATGGAACGAGATAGATATTGGTTGAATTGGATGAATACGTATTTGAAGTAATTGATTTGGATTGACAAATGCACTGTGCATAACGTTGCGCTCTTAGAGGCTAAAAATAATTCATTGGCTAAAAACTTTTTTACCTAAATCTTCGAAAAATATTCTTCCAGGTTTACCTCTGCTGACAAGCCTATCCTGTTGCGCAGGCGCTGCCTGGATTTATGAACACTGTCAACAGAGATGCCCTGCATCGAAGCCATTTGGCGGGCAGTTAAATGTAAACGGGTAAGAGCCGCCATCCGCTGCTCTGCCCAGGTAATCTCGGGAGTGCCGGTCTTTAAGCGCTCGAAAAACAGGGGGTAAATTTTTTCGAATAACTGCTTAAATTTTTCCCAGTCAGCATCCGTTAAGATAGTAAGCTGGCTTAGGTTATTGATTATCTCCTGTTGTAAAACGGAAGCCTGATTTTCTACCATCTCATTTTCCATCCTTTCTATCAGGCTGGTTTTTTCCTGGATGTTTTGTGTGAACATTTCCATTTGTTCCCTTGCAGAAGACATTTCCTGTTCTATCAGCTTATTTTGTTGTTCGAGCAATTGCTGTTTTTGCTTAAATTTTAAACGCTGCCGGTTAATGAGCAAAATAATCACCAGCGATAAAAGTGCAATTCCAATGATGGCGAAGTTTCGTTTCTGCAACTGGGTCTTCCGCTCCAGCAGTAGCCGCTTAATATTAAAGGAGTTTTGTATTTCTTTCATCCTAACCTTCGATACATCAAGGCCGCTCAAATTGATTTTTTTTTCTATCACATCATGTAACTGCTGGTATTGCCTCGAAAAATACAAGGCACTATCATGCAGGCCGTTCAATTTATAGATATCTATTGCAGCGTAATAGATATTTTGTTGGTAATTTTCATTAGGCAGTAATTTGATCAGATTCATGGCTGACCTTAACTGGTTAAGTGCTAACTCCCTATTGCCCAAACCGGTATTCGCCCTTGCGATCCATTGTAACGCATTGGCAGCATTATCGTAATACTTATACTGCATGCTTAACTCTAAATCTTTTTGCAACAACGTGATGGCAGTGTCGTATTGCTCCCGAAGGCAGTAAACCTGGCCGATGTTGCCCTTAATAATTCCTTCCCAGTCTGCCTTTGACGATTGCTGTTGTACCAAAAGCGCCTGTTGATAATACTTTAATGCAGAATCGTATTTCATTTGCCTGTGGTAAGAAAGGGCAAGCGTATTTAATGTAAACATTTTGAGGGTCTCTACGAAAACAACGCTTCCCGTTCTTTCTATCCGCAACCATTTTTTACAATACTCTATGCATTTGTCATACTCTCTTATCTGGAACAACAATTCTGCTACATAAGAGTAATCGGTAGACTGAGTTACTCCAAATTTCTTTTCATACAGTTCTGTGCTGTATACTCCATACATAATCCCCAAGGGGAGATCGTTGTAAGATTTTGCTATTGAAAAATAAATATGGCTTACATAAGCTATCAGGTATTCGTCGCTCGTTTCATGGGCAGCATTCATTGCCTGGTTTATCAGTTCCAGCAGTTCTGTTTTGTTTGATGTTGATTCGGCATTCAGGTAATTTTCAGTTGTTAGAATTATACAATTCAGACATTTTATTCTTGCTCTGAAATATGGATCTTCAACATTCCCGGCTGCCTCAATACCGGCAACCAGCCTTTTTACTTTTAAGAAAACGGGAGGATATTTATTTCCGGAAACTGAATGCTCAGCGTCGTAAATGCTGCTATATTTTCCTATTAAATAGACAGAAGTGCTATTTTGAACATCAGCAGGATCGGCTAATTTTTTGGCAAAAAACCGGCTGGAATCCTGCTCCTGTCCAAAAAGACTTGATCCTGCGCAAATGAAAAGTAATAAAAAGTACAATCGCATGATAGGTTCCGCAGTTTGTTTGGCCGTATTTCAAAAATACAAAATTATTGTAATGTTGTGATTCTCAGTGCCTCTTATCTTTTGTCCGTTTTTTGTCCGGTGCCTGTCCTTCATTTGTCCTGCTGCATTTGACTGATTTATCTCCTTCCCGATCTATTTTACAACCACATTATTTAAGAATCAAAAATGATAAAAAAAGATTACTATATCCTCGTTATAATCATTCTTGCCATCATTGCCATGTGGCTGCTCTACTCCTATTATCGCCAGCAGGAAATTGTTATTGAGGAGCAGATCCGTAATACCCGGTCAGGATAATAGCCTTTTTTCTTACCACCACCTCATTTCTAATTGTCATCCTTAATTATAAACAACAGCAAAATGAATAATTACACCAGTACCAAAAGCAAAAGACTATTTCTTCGTGTGCGCATGGCAATAACAATGGTTTGCCTTGTTACGATGATTCCGGTTGCAGCTCTTGCACAGCTAATAGTAAAACCAACGAAAGCTAAAAATGTTGCGTCCCCGGTGCTCAACAAAATTTTTAAAAACTACGCACTATTTTCTATCGACACGAAAGAAATTAAGGACTACGCGGTAAAAAACGGAACTGGTTTCAGTGAGTATGAATTTGAATTTGAAGGTTATCCATCCTTCCCGGTGTCTATTTACCAAAATGACATTCTCACAACCGACTACCAGTCTATCGTTGGTGGAGAGGCTGGTAATACTACATCCCCGAGACCAGCACCTATGACCTACGCGGGCAGGCTGACAAATGAAGCGGGCAGCCCGGTTTACCTCACTTTAACCAACAACCTCATCTTTGGTTTCTTCACAAAAGCGGGCAAGCAATATTACATTGAGCCACTGCGCTATTTTGAAAGGAACGCAGACAGATCTGTGTATATAGTGTACGATGTAGCAGACGTGGTTCCTAATTCCGGGCTCAGCTGCGGTGTAACGGAAACGTTGAACAGGGCCATCCAGGCTCCGGAAGAAACGCCAACAGAATCGCTGGCCACGGGCACCTGCCGGTTGGTAAGGGTGGGAATAGCTTCTGATCTTTCTATGCTCAACAAATATCAATCAGTCGCAGCCGTGGAGGAACGTAATATCGGTATAATGAATATCATGGTGTCTGTGTATGCCAATGCACAATTTGGAACCCAATACCTCGAGTTCAGGATTGCCGGCCAGTATTTCTCAACCAATAGTAATACAGAGCCACTAACCCCGCTTTACACAGGGCCAGATGTCAGTATATTGCTTACTAATTTCAAGGGTTGGGGCCAGGCTCAAACCAGTAGTTTCAGAAACTATGCGATGAACCAGTTGTGGACTGCAAACGATTTTGGAACTCCTGACGGCTCCGGAGGTTATAGCTATGGCGTTATTGGGTTAGCATACACATCTGCCACTGCCGTTTGTGGGGAATTTAAGTACCAGATTTTGGAAGATTTCTCCAACTCTTCAGCAATGCTTGCCAATGTTGCCACGCACGAAACCGGCCATAATTTCAATGCACAACATGATGCTTCCGGCAGTTCTTTTATCATGGCACCAAGTGTGTCCAATCCCCCCTTCACTACGTTTAGTTCTGCCAGTGTAACGGCTATAACGAATACCATCAATACCCTCGTGTCGCAGGGTAGCTGTTTGTTAACCTGCACCCCCATTGCGCCAGCAGCACTGATCGTTCCTTCCGCAAAAAATGTGTGCCTGGGGTCGGGCGTTACTTTTACTGACAATAGCAGCGGCGCACCCACCAGCCGCAGCTGGAGCTTTTCAGGGGGAACACCATCCACTTCCACTGCAGTGAGCCCTACAGTTAGCTATGCAACTACTGGTTTAAAAACCGCCTATTTAACCGTAACAAATGCCCAGGGAAGCGCTACCACTTCAAAGAGTGTAATTGTATTGAATGCTCCCGTAACTGCCTGCCGCACTACTACAGCTGGTAACAGCGAGTATGGCGTGCTGTTTAATTTTAATCTTGCAGATATAAATCACCTCGCTAGTAACACTTTATTTGGTACCAGGTACACAAACAATAGTTGCCTGGAAAATACAAAACTGCTTGCTAATACCACGTACACCGTAAATGCTTATATCGGGTTTCCTAACGGAACTACATTTTCCAAACTGGAAATGTATATTGATTACAACGGGGATGGAGACTTTTTTGATCAAGATGAAGTGATCTATAATAATGGCAATTGCACCAACGTACTTCAATTCACTTTTACAACCCCCGCCGTAGTTGCGGTTACAGACAGATTTTTGCGGCTGCGAATCGCAGCACGACCATGTTCATTACCGCCTTTAAACGGTTGTACCGCATACACTAACTGTAACGTAGAAGATTACGCGGTTTATTTTCCTTCCACGCCATGCTATGTGGGGAATACCATTGAAGGTGTTCAAAACACGTGTTCGCTGACAAATAATATCGGAACCTATTCAATTGCAGCGCTGAATCAGACTGCCATTGTTTGGACAGTACCTGCAGGGGCTACTATTTTATCCGGACAAGGAACCGCCACCATCGCCGTTCAGTTTGCAAACAACTTTATTTCTGGTGACATTACCGTTGGGCTCAGTGGTTGTGGTGCGCAAAATACAACGCGATCCCTCACGGTGGGCCAGCAGTCTTCGGGCCTTACTTTAACCGTGGGTAATATCAGCGGTGATGCCACCCTTTGCGGTATCCCAACACCAAATTTTGAAGTCTTGTATAGTATTCCCAACGTAATAGGCGCTAATAATTATCAATGGTCTGTCACAAATGGATTTGTTTTTTCCGGGCAGGGAACCAGGACTGTCTTCGTTAAGTTCAATGATCTTTATACTCCAGCATCGGTGTCCGTAACTGTTTCGGGCTGTGGAGTGCAAGACGTAGTGAGAACGATCACCGTCAATCCCAAATATAAGATCACTTCCTCTGCCTCTGCTGGCGGCAGTATTTCTCCGCTTGCTGTAACGGTCAATTGCCATGGTGGAAGCCGGACATTCAATTTTACTGCCAACACCTGTAATGAGGTAAGCAATGTGATTGTAGACGGCGTATCATTGGGAACAATTACAGCGTACACATTCAGCAATATCACAGCAACCCATACCATTAGTGTTGAATTTGCCCCAAGAGCTCCTTGCGCTGTAGTAATAACCACTAACCAGGGGGGAACGGTTTCTGGTGCTTCAACAATTGCCTGCGGTTCCTTTTCAGCCTACAACATCGTGCCGGATGATTGTTACCAGGTTTCTCAGGTGATAGTAAATGGCTTACCTTATACGAGCTCATTTGGGCTCGCTTATCGACCAACAGGCCATTCGATCAATGTAACTTTTACGAGGCGTACTTACCCCGTAACTGTTTCTTCTGCAAGCAACGGGTCCATTACACCAACGAGTAATTTAGTAAGCTGCGGGTCGAATATAACTTACAGTATCATACCAAATACCTGTTATGATATTGCTAATGTAATTGTTGATGGAGTGTCCCAGGGGCCTGTTAGTTCTTACACATTTCAAAACGTTCGGGCGGCGCATTCTATCAGTGCCAGCTATGTACAGCGATCAATATTACTAACGGTGAATGCAGGCGCAAATGGTTCCGTTAACGGTAGTACCGGCAGTATTATTTGCGGGAGCGACATTACCTACAACTTTACACCCGATGCCTGTTATGCTATCGGAGATGTAGTGGTAGATGGGGTTTCCCAGGGGGCGGTGAGTTCCTATACATTTAGTAATGTGCAAACTCCGCACACAATCAGCATTTCTTTTTCTCCACTGGATCCATTGACGGCACCTGTTGTTACAGGACTTACTAATATTTGTCCGTACACCGGCAATGCCAGCCAGGTTACTTACACGGCATTATCAACAACGGCAACGAATTACACATGGACTTTGCCACCAAATGTAAACCTGGTGAGCAACAATAATAGCAGCATCACGGTTACGTTTAATGCCGGATTTGCGGCGCAGGCAAATAAGCAAATCAGGGTGGTGGCTTCCAATTCATGTTATACCAGTCCAATGACTACTTATTATCTGCTTGCGCAGTTCCCAACCACACCTGCCCCAATTGTTGCAACCGGCAGCAGCGTTTGTGCGAGCCTGTCTACAAACACGCCGATCAGCTTTACCATTCCTAAAGTAACGGCTGCCACCCAATACATTTGGTCAGCCCAGGCCGGTACTACAACCATCACGCACCCTAACGGTGCAGGCGTAAACGATACAACGATCAGCGTTACTTTCCTAAATGGATTTACAACAAGCGCAATTACGGTTACAGCCTTAAACGACTGCGGTGCCAGTGGCACAAGAAGTTTTACAGTTACTAAAACCAACCCATCCACACCTGGCCTGATCAGCGGACTTACCAATGTGTGCGCCAGCATATTGCCGAATGCTGTCGCCGGAATTTATACGATCAGGCCTGTTGCAGGAGCAACAGGTTATAACTGGTCGGTATCGTCTCCCGGTGCCATCATTACCCATCCAGAGATGGATGCAGCCGATACGATCGTTAGCATTTTGTTCCCCGCGAATTTCACCACCGGCACTGTCAGCGTATCCAGCATCAATGGTTGCGGAACAAGCAACACCAGATACCTATCACTTACAAGATTGCTACCGTCCACACCCGGTAACATGGATGTGATACAGGTACAAAATTGCCCGGAAAGGGAATATACATATTCGATTGCGGCATTCCCATCCAATACCACATTACTAAATTGGACGATCCCGGCAGAAGGCATACTGCTTGCAGGCCAGGGTACAAGAACGATCAGGGTTTCCTATCCTGCAAGAGCAATTTCCGGAATTGTAACGGTACAGGCTTTAAGCAACTGCGGAAGCAGCGTGGTAAGATCCAATACCGTTAAGTTACCGGCCTGCCCTCCGCAAAACTTTACGAAGGGTTCAGGTGCAGTGTATGCCAAACCGTTAGCATCCTTGAAACTGCAGTTGTATCCCAATCCCACCTCAAACGAATTTAAATTGCAGGTAGGCGGGGGTACTGCAGAAAAAGCAAATGTTAAAGTAACGGACCTGCAGGGACGCGTATTAAGACAGTTGATCGCTCAACCTGGCCAGGTTCTTCAATTCGGCAACGATTTTAAGCCTGGTGCTTATATTTTAGAAGTGAGGCAAGGTAAATATGTGAAAATGGAACGAATAGTAAAATTGAATTAAAAAATAAAGCGGAAAATAGGTCGATACCTGCTATTAGCATAATGCTGATAGCGGGTATTCGTTTTTTAAGCCGATACTTTTTCTCAGGCTAAATAGATCGCAGATGTTCTGACTAATATTACAAACACCGATATATTTTACGGTCAGCATTTTTTTTCTAAACCGGGTATCATATCACTTGTTCTCAAAACATTTATCTACCTTCCGTTATCAAACAGTTCACTTATGAAAATTGTAAAGTCGACGATCTTCCTGATGTCAATGATGTTCATTCTCCACGCCTGCCAAAATGAACTTTCTAATGATCTTACCCAGGATGCACAAGGAACATTGCAGGACCCTAATGGTGATTGTTATCCCAGCATTGTGCAAGGACTTTATAAAGAGGACAGTGTGCTGAACAGCAGCAATTATATCGATGTAAATGTCTTTATCAATACGGTAGGGGTTTATGAGATAAAGACCGATACCATCAACGGCTTTTCATTTCGTGTAACAGGAACAGCCAACAATCTCGGTTTGCAAACTGTGAGGCTTCTTGGTTCAGGCCAACCTGTTGATACCGGTACAATTAACTTTCAAATCCGTTTCGATAGTTCAGTCTGCGATGTTGCGGTAAACGTTATTTCAAACACTACGCCTGATGCCGTATATACATTGGGTACTACAGCGGGCAGTTGCACCGGGGCCGTTTTGGCAGGAACATATATCGCCAACACTGCGATGACGGCGGCGAATACGGTAACCATCTCCGTTAGTGTTGCTACCCCGGGCCCTTATAATATTTCTACGGCAACAGTGAACGGAGTTAGTTTTTCAGGATCAGGCATTTTGGCTACCAGTAATACTTCCATCGTACTAACGGCACAGGGTACTCCGGCAGCTTCCACAACGGCAAGTAGTTTTGATTATCCCGTTACCGCAGGGGCTTCCACCTGTTTTTTTTCGGTAACCTATTCAGGCGTTCCGGCAGGACCCGCTAGTTTTTCTTTTGACTGCGGCACCATGGATCCTGTTTTTCCATTAGCAGGAGAACGGTTGAGGGTAGGGCAGGTATTGAATCCCGCTATAGATACCATCACGGTACAGGTTAATGTGGTAACCGCCGGCAGTTATAATATTACAACCACTTACGGCCTGGGTGGAGCCGATGGAGTTACCTTCAATACGAGTGGCGTGTTTACCAGTACTGGTGTGCAAACCCTGCGTTTAGGCGCCAGCGGTACTGCGGGCCGCGGTGGTTTGGTGTTTTACAATATTAGTTCGCCGCAGTCCACCAACGGCACACCCTGCTCTACAGGTTGTTATTATGAATTCCTGTTTGCGTCTATCGATGGCGGATTTACAAGGAATTTCACTTATTTAAGTGATGTTGTGAACGACAACAGTAGTTTGCCGGGGTACGACCTGGTTCGCTGGCAAGGATTCGGGGCCGCTACCGGCTCGGAAAACGTTGAACTTACTATCGGCCTTCCTACAGGTGGAAATTTTAATACCACGGGTTCGGTAAGTGTGCCGTATTCCACAAATGATTTTCCGGGCAAGTATGTGAAAGCGGTGTATACCGACAATAGTAATCCAAACGTTGTGTATAGTGCAGAAACAGATGGCAGCATCCAGGCTACGCCGTTTACCATTACCATTACCTTTTGCACGGCCGGCAGGATAGAAGGAAATTATACAGGCGTTGTTAAAGACAATGCCGGTGCAGGGCCGGGAACGAAAACTATTTCAGGCAGCTTTGGGCTCTGGCGGCTTTAATGATGTTCATTCGGGAACGGGCAATCGACAATCTGCAAAATAAATTCGATGACATTGTTTGCGGGTTCTGCCTGCCTTATTTATCAGGATCTGGCAGTTCCAAACTCCTGAAAGATTGTTCAACTTTGCTCAATAGCAATGGGATCTTATACATCCGTTTTGTTGAAGGCGATTACGAAGATTATGGTTTTAAAGCGGCGGGTACCGGGAACAGAACCTATTTTTATTTTCACAACTTATCGTGGTTAACCAACGAACTAAAGAATAATGATCTCCAAATAAGTTCGGTGTTTCACAAGCATTACAACAACAGATTATCCCCGGAGAAGCATACTATCCTAATTGCATGCAAATAAATCTGGGGTAAATCATGCCATCTCTGCAAGCCTGCGTGTATTAAATCTGCGAAAATCTGCGGGTAGCCTATTATTAGAAGCAGATATGCATAGCCGGAAATCCCTTCTGTGGCAATAGCCTATGATAGAAAATAATCTTTTGGGAATACCCGGAAAGCTGCAGGCAACGGCTACTTTTGTAATTATCAAATTTATAAAAATAAAAAAATGAAATTAGCCAACAACAAGATCCTGATTACAGGTGGTGCCACCGGTATTGGCCTGGGATTGACAGAAAGATTTATCGGGGAGAAAAATACCGTGATCATTTGTGGCAGGCGTGAACAAGCACTGAAAGAAGTTGCCGACAGGTTTCCTACAGTGATTACCAAGGTTTGTGATTTGTCAGTTGAAGCGGAGCGTATCGCTTTATATGAATGGATCGCAGAAAATCATAATGATCTGAATGTATTGATAAACAATGCAGGAATTCAAAACTGGATGAATATTTCGGCGCCGGACTTTTATAAAAAGGCGAACGATGAAATTACCACAAATGTTTTGGCGCCTATACATTTGACAACGCTCTTTACAAACTTACCATCCCTTGATACCATTGTGAATGTAACCTCAGGCCTGGCTTTTATTCCACTTTCACCCGTGGCTGTTTATTGTGCAACAAAGGCTTTTCTGCGCTCCTTCACACTGTCGCTGCGACACATGTTGAAAGCCAGGAACATAGAAGTGATTGAAATGATACCCCCGGCTTTAAACACCGATCTTGGTGGAAAGGGCATTCACGATGCTTACCCTGCGGTAAGCGATTTTGTTGAAGCCGTATTTCAACAGATGAAAGAAGGAAAAACAGAATTGACATTTGGAATGAGTGAAGCAAGAGCGAAAGCAAATAATGAAGTGACAACTGAATTGTTTAATAAAATGAATCCGTAGCTACATGGCTAGCAGCTACGTTGAGCAGCCGTTTTATTATTGGTATACTTTTAAGATTTAAAATGAATGACAAAGTCGGGATAAAACATTCCGGCTTTTTTATTGTCATTTGATGGAAAAAACTGTTTGGCCAAACATAAATATTCTCACAATTTGTTAGCAGCCCCTTATTTAATTTATTAAAATAGGGTTGTCTTTTAAGTGCGTAATAATAAGCCGTACAGATCTAAACCGGATTAATAATCATTGGCGCCTACTCAATAATAAATTTGTAACCCCTTCCATGCACATTAATAAATTTCAGCGTATTGTCGTCGCTTAATTTCTTACGTAATTTCGACACCAATACATCCACATTCCTGCTGATCACCACTATGCCTTTGTCCTCCCAGATCTCTTTCATCAGTTGTTCCCTTTCTACAACCTGGTTTATATTTTCTGCAAATATTTTTAGTGCTTTTGCTTCTTGTTCGGAAAGATCAATACTTCTATTCTCAATTTTAAGGACATTGTTATCTGTATAAAATCTAAAGTTTCCCAATTGTATATGCTGATCATCATCGATGATTGATGTTGCTTCCTCCTTTTTCCTAAACTTATCTTTCATATAAAAACCAATCAAACTAAAGGGAATAATCAGTAGCAACAGCCAATAGTAATTGAATGTATTTGTCTTCAACAGATCGATCTCAATAATATAACAACCAACCTCCAGCTTACGGCCCGTACAAGGTGTTAAATTGCCTGTTTTGTTATTTATTTCAAATGCAAAAACGGTTTCCCTTTGTTCGCAATTCCTCAGGTTCACTATATAACCTTTTGCCAAAGCGTTTTTTTGAAATTCCCGTTCAACAATATTCATGAGTGTATCTGAAATAAAACTAAAGTTGTTTTGAAAGGAGATCTGGTAAGTATTTTCATTTAATTTCTTAACCGGCAGCACCCTGGAGGAAGAATCTTTAGCTGAAAGCAAGAGTTGGTGCCCTATATCCCGTAATACCACTTCCAAATGATTACCCGGGATTTCATTTTTTTTATTGATAAATGAAACAGCGGAGATCAAAATGCCAATTGTTATGAGGGAAGATCCGAACAGGATAAATTGCTTCATGTGTGCAAAATAATCTATTATAGCCCGGTTTTCAGTTGTTTTACAAACGTTTTACACTTCTTTTACAAGTTTTTACTACTATAATGCTTTGCGAGCGTGGGCGCCTGATATCTTTACTTTATTGTTTCACCAAATTATTTTAAGTCATGAATACCATTTATAACCTGGCAATGTTGCTCCTTTTTCCATTCTTTTTCGCCTGCGACCACGCATTGGAACTGCGGCATTCATCCATTCTAAAGGAATGTGTACAAACACAAAAAAGAGAAGAGGCTGCAGTTACAAACATCATTTTTAAATCTGCTGATGGCGGACAAACATGGCAGGACATTAGTGAAGGGCTGCCCAAACCTGTACAGGATGAAAATGCTGCAAGCAGGAATGTTTTTTTTGCTGATGCTAACGGTCTCTATTTTACTGCCGCCAACGGGCTCTATCATTGTAAAAAAGATTCTAGAGTTCCTCTTTGGAGTAAAGGGATTTTCCCCAACAAACAAAGCAACATTTCCCCGGGCAGAGCCGGCATCTTTGCATTCAATTATTGGGGAGGAATTTCGCAAAAAGCCAACGGATCGGATGTATGGTCGCCGATATTCACCAATTTTAAAGAAGAACGGATACGCAGCGTTTTTGAAACAGCCGCAGGCACCCTTTTCATCGGCACCGACCAAGGCCTTTTTAAATCTGCCGACAATGGAAAAACCTGGAAGCAGTTGAAGAACGGAAGCTCAGCAATGAAAATAACAGAGTGGAATGGAGTACTGCTGGCAACCAATTCGAGGGGAATCTGCAGATCGGCCGATGAAGGTGAAAGCTGGACGCAGGTGATCAGTGAAGGTGGCGTAGGCATAGATGTAACAGCCATTAATGGTGGATTCGCAGCTATTACTTTCAATACACAGTCGAATACCAGGAGGATCAGAACATCGTACGACGGCGGTAAAAGCTGGCAGCCAATTGATGCTGGCCTCCAGTCAAAATACATAAACGACACAAGATGGCAGCCCACGAATGCTAGCATCCCCGGGCAAGGAGTTGCTGACTCAGTATGGAATCCCGGTAACAATAACCTTCCTGTACAAGCCTTCATTTCTACAATCATCGAGGTTAGCGGCAACTTCTTTTGTGGCCATCCTGACGGTGTTTTTAAATCATCAGACAAGGGGAAATCATGGAAACTGGTATTTCCTTCTATAGCAGGAAAGGTATTCAATTTATGTGTTTCCGGCAACGTGATCTATGCTATACCCGTAAACGGAGGATGTTGAAAATTTAGCTTTCAATCATTGTTTAAAAACAGCTTTGGCGAGAGATAGGGCATAACGGCCCAAGGTAGATGGTGAAATAGCAACCCGTACAAGAACAAACAGTAAAGATTGATTAAGCAACCGTTAAAAACAGTGCCATCTTTCCCCAATAAGCTTTGCAACAATCGAACAAAGCGCTAACTTTTATGAAGCAACCACCTGAAAAAGTGGTTTGGAGTTTCGTGCAATCTTTTTACAACAATTTATTAAATGCGGCCTCTAATTTTTGCGCAGCAACTTTTGGAAACCGATGTTCATTTTCGAATATAAATTCATCCTCGGCAGAAGGGTTAAGTCTGCTCTTCAACTCATCCCATTTGGCAGTCCAGATAGTATAATGCTCAATAATAGCTTCCACTTCTTTAATATAATTTTCCGGTATTAGAACAATATTTTCTGTTAGTAATTTAGTTACAGCCGTATTGTGAATCTTTAGGATTTGCGCATAGCGGAATTTCTTTCCATTTTCCATATACTCAGTATATGTTTTAGCGGATTGCTGCCAATGCAGGAGCACAGATTGAAGTACCGTAAATAGTTCATTGCTAGCCATCAGAAAAGTTTAAGTAAAAATAATTGTTTAAAGATCAATACCATAAATAACACTTACAATGTTTTAAACGGTTTATTCATTGTTCCACCTCACTTCATCTTTTCTGATCTTCCATATAAATCCATCCAGAATATAATGGGTTACCTGCGGTAATGCCAATAGCGGCACAAGGAAACTTAGTACTTTTTCATCGGTATTGAAATTTTTAAAATGATTGCCGGCAAAGATCGTTTTGTGTTCTTTCCAAACAGATATATCCCAAAGGCTCTCTTCAATAAAAGCAAAAGCAAAAATGATCAGCAGGAAAAGTACAATGCCATACCGACTAAAAATTACCTGCAAAAACTTATTGCCAGATAGGGGTTTTGAGTAATTCTTTTTGCCATAGATCCAGATCAGCGCCATATATGGAATGCCATGGCTCACTACGTTTAGCAGGGTAAAAGCCATATCGCCATTAAAATAAACAATACCAAAATACCAGGATATTAGTGTGCCGGTGATGATACCTGTTTTAGGAATATTGATACTTCTTTTTCGAATACTGCTTACCGTTTCAAACAGCACATAAACCGCTACAATGATGAAATACAAAACGGTAAGTATATTCAATATGGTTTGTGAAGACACATAATAGAAATCATTTTCTATGAACCAATTGAAATTACGCGGGCCTTTTAAATGCCAGAAAAGAATGGGGTATAAACCGGCAGTATAGATTACAATTTTATCCAACAGGCTGCCAAAATTACCCTTTGCTTCTTTTCTGCTGTACAAACGCATAAAACCATATTGTTGCCTGATAAAATGAAAAACTGCAACATAAGCAAGAATTCTCCAGAACCAAATACTGCTGATACTGTATATTACAACTCCTGCAACAAAAGAAAAAAATGGTATGGTAAATAAGATTGAACGTTGTTTTTGTAAAACTGCTTTATCAAAATAAGTACGATATAAAGTACTGTAAACATGGCCTACATCAATCAATAAAATCAGGATAACCCAGCTGGCAAGTGTAATATCATTCTTTTCCTGAAATGCTGATGGGAAAAGCAGGATGATAAACAGGCTGAGAAAGGGAGGCATTAATATAAACAGTATATCTGTTGCAGGCTTTCCGATCCATGGTTGTTTTGTCATGTGTTGCTGATTGGCGAATGCTGAATTATTTTTCTTGCTGCTGCAATTCCCTGGTAAAAAGCTTCTTCAAAAATACTAATGCCGGCAATATCTGCGTGAGCAAAATGGATACGTTCATTGATAGAAGCAGCAAGTTGTGGAAGTAAGTTGCCATGTATTATTCCGGGTAATGGCTGCATCATCGCGTGCCCCCAAAGCATTATGTTGATCTCTTTTACCGACTCCCTAATTCCGGGATGAACTTTTTCAAGGTCTGCCAAAACTAGTTCGCACCATTGCGCATGTGTTTTATTACTGGCGTCTTTTCGGGCGCTACTGCAATCACCGTTAGTAAGGGGAAGATAATAGGTAAGGTTTTTTACCAGTGTATTTTGCTGAAGTAGTTGGTGTGTTGCATCAACATAACCCAGCGAATTACTATTGTAAATAACGTTATCCCAACTAAGTTCAACTCCTTTTCCTTCATATAAAGATGGTAACTGCAGGTTAGCAACCAGCCATGGTACGTATTTACATTTTTCATGTACCAACTTTTTTCTTTTATCATCCTGAAGTAATCTCGCTGCTACAAATTGCGGCACCGCAACAATACACTGCTCTGCTTCAATACGGTGAAGCGTGTTGGTTTTAGTATCCAGGTATTCAACTACCAGTCCCTCATCAAGAGATTTAATTTTCACCGCCAATGCATCACATTGTATGTTCGATCCGGTTTTTTGTTTAAGTGCATTTACTAAAAACCCGTTTCCTTCAGGCCACGTAATTACATCACTGTGATGCGCATTAGCCCCTTTTCCTTTTCTGCCGGCAAAATAGTGAATACCAGCCCAGGCGCTGGCTTTTTGATAGGTTGTACCAAAGTCGTCCCGGCAACAGTAATTAACATACCACCGAAGGTATTCAGAGTTGAAACCGTTTTTGTCCATCCATTCGCTCATCGTGATCTCATCCAGCGCTGTAAATATTTCATCTTTACTTGAATTACAAACCGGTATTGCAAAAGCATCTTTTTCATCTGTTCCTTTCTGGTTCCTGAAATTATCCATCAATCGCAGAAATCTGTTAAGCTGTTCAATATCTGTTGACGGTACGCCATAATGCGGTATCAATCCCTCCTGCCACCTGCCATTGATAAAAAGCCTTTCCTGCGAATCAAAGCAAAGATAAAGCTCGTTATATTGCGGCAGGTTTTGATCATCATAACCAATGATCACGTTACATTCCTGTAAAAACTGAAGGTATTCTTTAAGGTCGTTATTAGGAGTTGGGATATAATGGGCTCCCAGCGGATAGGCGGAACTGTTATTAACTCCATAAGCCGCATTTCCTCCTGCTTTTTCTTCCAGATCCAGCAGAATAAAATCGCTTATTCCGTTACGTGTAAGTTCCCTGGCTGCCGACAATCCGCTTACTCCACCACCAATGATCACAATTTTTTTCTGTATCACAGATCTCACTTCTCCCTTATACCCGTCTCTTAACAAATGCCCTATCTTGGCAGAAGCCCCCAGTATTTTACCCGGTATCTTTTTTACCGGTTTGCAAGAGCCTAGCAGCCTTCCAATTGCTACCGTGTAAAGGGCTGTTTGTATGAATGTTCTTCGTTGCATTGTTACATGTCCTGGTACTTATCCCATTCCTCCTCAAAATAATTTACAAGTGCCTGGTTATTCAACTTATTTATTTTTAAAGGTTCGTGTGCTTTCATGTCTTCGGGAAAAACGAACATTTGCTGCATGGTACCTGCATTAATAAATTTCATATCACCAGGAAGTTTACTGAACCAATGATGTTCTGTTTCCGGCATAGCCATGATGTAGCCCCATTCACCGAAAGAAGGAACCATATTATGATAAGCTTTTGTATATAGCCCGGAAGATTGTATGGTAGTGTCGATGCACCAGAAACTTTTAGGTGCAACATAAGGTGAAGTACTTTGAATAACAGCGATGCCACCTGTTGCAATTGCTTTTTTTAAAAGTTGATAGAATATAGTACTATATAATTTACCTATTGAGAAATTGGAAGGATCAGGAAAATCCACTACTACCGCGTCAAACTTTTCCTTATTCGTTTTAAGCCAGGTAAATGCATCCGTATTTTCAATTGTACATTTTTTATTTAAAAGTGAATTGTTATTTATTTTTCTTAGCATCTCCTGTGAGGAGAATATTTTTGTCATGGCGGGATCAAGGTCTACAAGTATAATCTTTTCAACTGATTTGTATTTCAGGATCTCTCTCACAGCGAGTCCATCACCGCCTCCCAGCACCAGTACACTTTTCAGGTTTGATACAGATGACAAGGCAGGATGCACCAATGCCTCGTGATAGCGGTATTCATCAGCACTGCTGAATTGGAGATTTCCATTTAAAAAAAGCCGTAACTCCCTCTTGTTACGTGTAATAACTATGCGTTGATAAGGAGTAGAAACTGCATACACAACTTTATCGTTGTAATTCATAGTTTCGCTATAATTCATGATATTTTCGGAAAATACAAAAGCAACCAGTTCCAGTAATAGAATGATGATAGCAGAAAATTTTAAAATGGCGGCCTGTTTCAATTCCTTCTTAAAATGATTGGCGAGGTACCACCCAACAGCAACGTTCATTATTCCAAAGAACAGGGAAGTTCGAATAAGACCAAGATGCGGTACCAGCAGCAATGGAAATATAAGCGATGCCAGTAAGGCACCGATATAGTCGAAAGTAAATACACGGCTAACCAGCTCTTTAAATTCAACTTTGTTTTGTAAAATGCGCATTAGCAGTGGGATCTCCAGCCCAACAAGTATACCGGTTAAGGTTACCAGCGCATAAAGAATTACACGAAAGGAGGCAGCCATAGGAAAAGTTACAAACAGGATTGCTGCACTAAATCCTCCTATCACACCAACAAGCAATTCAATTTTAATGAACCAGGCCAGAAGATTTTTATCAAAATACCTGGAAAGAAAAGAACCTATTCCCATAGAGAAAAGGTACACGCCTATAATCGTACTGAATTGTGTAACGCTGTCTCCCAGCAGATAACTGGCAAGCGTACCTGCTACCAACTCGTAAATAAGTCCGCAGGTGGCAATTACAAAAACAGCTGTTAATAACAGCCATTGTGCTCCGTTCTCTTTTCGTTGCATCATCAATGTATGGCAGAGGCAATGATGATGGCAACAGAAAGCATGAAGCATCCCGCCAAAACTGCTACCGCCAGGTTTTTATTATCTAATATTTCTTTCCTGATATTGTGTTTGGGTGTTAATATCTCTATCAGCAAAAAACACACTACCAGGATGGATACTCCCAGGAAAGAATATAAAACGGAATTAATGATTGCGTTTGACATATTTTGATCGGTTTAAATTATTTATGATTGCCCGGACCAGTTCTGCTCCATTGCTGTTGTTCTGAAAAACTGAATAGCCTGTCGCCGGCATTGTCGTAATAAAACAATGTGCCTGCAGTTAGCATTATTCCCGTGATCATCCATCTAAATGGGAACAGGGTATGATCGTTTTTAAAAAAATTAAGATTCATAATTGTAGGGTGAATAGCGGCTGTTTTGCCACCTCTTTTTATTGTAATTGTAAAATATATAATATTGTATTGCTCCGATAATTGCTATGATCAAAATGGCAAAAAGCAGGTTGCGGTCTGTGCGTACATCATAGGTAACTGTTACAGAAAAATTATCTACCCTGTTGTATCCCGCAGGATCTCTTGTTCCGGTAAGATTTAGAAAATAATTTCCAGGAGTGATGCCGGTAAGATATGCCTCATTGCTGGTACTTCCTTCTGTCCATTTTTCACCTTCCGAATAACCTGCATAGTATTCAACTCCTTTGGAAAAGCTATATTCCTTTCCATTGTCGGTGTTTATCAGGCTTCCGCTTAGCTCAAACCAATTGTTATAAACACCCGCATTAATATTGAATTTAATATTACTTTTCCATTTATCTAATTTGAATTTTGGCGTAACGATCGTAATATTATTGGTGCTATCATTAAATGAATAGCTCTGTTCAAATATTACTTTTTCCTGTTTGCCATAGCCGGTAGCCATATGAATAGCGATCATTAGCAGAAGTGCAACCAACATGATCTGGATAAATCTTCCTTTGTTTATCACCCCGGTAGGCTGTAGCATTCCGATACCGGATTTATCTGGTTTGTTAACAGGAAAGGTAAAGTTATCAAGTATCTCTTTGTGATTTATATGTTGCCCAAAGAACCAGTTCTTTTCCTGTTTTCCTTCTTCACTGCTCCACATAAATGGGGGCGAAATATATTCCCTTACATAGTAATCTGACGTAGTGGTTATATCATAAGGATGTTCACCAATAGCACTGATCACCGTATAAGAATAAGCATTGTAAAGATCGTAATGGTTGCCGGTGAAATTGAAATGATCTCTGCTGTTTTTTCCAACGATAGGTGGCCTGTCAACTTCTTTTAAATATATCCAGTTCCCCTCATATTCGCTAAGGAAAACGAAACCTTCTTCGCGATTGAAAAGCACATACTCCCGCCATTGCGCTGAGTCTGCATTATTCTCTTCTTTAAGGCTGTAGCCGATCACTTCAAAACTGTTTCCTTTGATAGTACCAATAGAACCGATCTCAATATCCGGCAGAATATCTATTTTATTTCTGCCCGTTTCTTTCAGCATCTCTGTTGCTTCATCTAAAAAATGATGAGTGCCACAATGTTTACAACTGATAGAAATAGTAAAAGGATTTGCTTTTACAGGTAGTGTTTTGTAACAATGCAGGCAGACGAAGGTTTTTGTTGTGTTGGTTGTTTTAAGACCGGTTATATGCAGGTCGGGGAAATTAACAAATTCTGTATCATAATATCTTATCACATCCCTCACAAATTCAATTACAGTAATGAAATTCCCTTTCTCCGAAAAAAGGTCCAGAATGTTTATGGCCGGCATTGTTTCGGGCAAAAAAACTTCGCCTTCAATCTTCATGGCAACATCGCTGTTTTTTCTTACCAGGAAAAATTGCTCGTCCTTTTGAAGTGTGGTACTGTCGTTTAGTTTTAGCAGGTTTATTTTAAAAGAATTGAGCGCTGGCATGATATCACCGGTTTTCAGGATAGTATAAGTTCCATATCCTTCGCCGAGGTAACTGGTTTCGCCGTTTTCGAAAACGATTGTCCAGTAATTGAATATCCAATTCTTCCCTTTTAAAATAAACCGGCCTGTTATGTTGAATTTTTTACCGTTTAATGTTCCTGATGCACCCGGAGCGATAAATGATGTGCTGTTAGATACGGTTTCAAGGTCTGTAATTGCAAGACTGCCGCTTTCTTTTAACCGCAGTACTTTTCCGCAGGCGCATACGATTATATTATTGCTGCCTGAGGAAAAAGTAATGACAGATGAACAGGAAGGGCATTGTAACATGTATACTAGCTGTTAGGGTTATCTGTAAATGGTTTGGCAATCAACTATACTGGCATTAAAAAAGCGGCACATTGCATCATAGAGTTTTATCACCGTTCGATCGTTGCTGCGCAGGTAGTTACTTAAATAAATATCCAGGTTTACTTTTCCAAACTCGGGCCAGGTATGTACAGAGATATGGCTTTCGCTAAGGCAAATTACTGCTGTGAATCCCGCAGGAGAAAAATTGTGATACACTTCCCCCAGGTTGGTTAACTCATGCGTTTTTACCAGGCCATCTACTACAGCTTTAAATTCCTCAAAGCTATTGAGAAGTCCTGTTTCATTTGAATGAAGCGCAGCGATAATATGGGTGCCGGGTTGATAACTCATGTACAGTATTTCGGAACACCTAAAATACGGGAAATCTGTAAGATAAATCTGCCGCATTAATTAAATAAATAAAAAAGGGTTAACAGAATTGTATTTGCCAAATACCGGGCTCAGGAAGGTTATTTACCAGGAACGTTTAAAGCCAGAATAATAATTTAAATAAAATAGAATTATCAATAACGGAGAGCTGCAATCACTCCTTCTTCGAATATCTGCGTATCGATCACCTAATATCTGCGGTGAAAACACTTTCGTTGTTTGTCACTAACAGTCGAAGTTAATATGTGAAATTAATTTTGAAAAAAATTCTTAAAGATCTGCGGGAATTAACCAATAATAAAAGCCTGGATATTTTCGAAACCATAAAAAACTACCGCAAAAATTTTTCAATTTCCCCGGCCATGGCAACATCTTTTTGAGTTAATCCACCGGCATCATGAGTAGTCAATCTCAGTTTTACCTTATTGTATACAGCTGACCATTCTGCATGGTGATTTATTTTTTCTGAAAGTAACGCTACCCTAGTTAAAAAGGCAAAAGCTTCATTAAAATCACTGAATTTAAATTCCTTCTCAATGCCTTCCTTTTTAAACTTCCATCCTTTAAGATGTTTTATTTTTGATTCGGTCTTTTCCATCGGGATTTTAGCTGCTTTCATGAATTTTATTTATTAGTGAATTATCAGGAAATGATAAACAGGATAACCTGATAATTTGATAAGCCCGTCTTATTTAATTTAGCTGCTTACAATTTTACCAGCCTGGTAACGCGTTTTATTCCTGACTGTGTTATAGTAGCAAAATATATACCCGGTTTCCAAACAAGACCTACGGAGATGCTGTTTTTGTTTAAGATCATTTGCCTGTTTTCTATTGTTCTTCCCGTTACATCAGTTACCTGTAGTGAAACGGGGGCACCGAGATCATAACCAGATAAGAGCAGCGTAAATTGCCCGTAACTGGGATTGGGCTGTACAGTAAAGCCTGTTTTTTCAGTTGTAACAGCAACGGGTAAGTTATTCCTGGCAAATATATCTTCTCCCGTTTTGCCACCCGGGCAGGCAGCCAGTATTCCAACTTTTAATTTTCTCTGGGAACTTACTGCACAGTTATTGGTACCTGAAGCACGAATTGAATCTGAAGCGAATGTAGCGCCATTGTACTGCACCGTTAAACTTAACGTTCCCTGTCCGCTGATAATAGTTCCACTTGCAGGAACGGTCCATACAACAGCGGTGGCGTTTGACGGCATCGAAGACAGGCTATAAGTAATTCTTCTTTGCGGGCAAATAGTAGGAGCACTGGCGGTAATGGTGCCGGGAGTAGAAGGCAATTTGCGGCTAACAGCCAGGGTTCTCGTACTGCTGCTACCGCAATTTGAAACTGCGGAAACAGCAATACTGCCGGAAAGGAAATTGCTGCTAAACGTTACCGATATGATCGTATCATTTACACCGGTTCCTGCCGGATGAGAGGCTGTTGCTCCCGCCGGTAAGGTCCAGTTATAGGACCTGGCAAGGGCCACTTTTTTTATAACATAATTTGTAGGGGTACCGGCTGGGTTGGCCGCAGACTGCATGAACGGGCAAACATCCGTAGCGCCGATGATTGAGCCGGGTGCACCCGGCAAGGTTCTTTTAATTGCCAGCGACCTGGTAGCACTTACACTGCAGTTGCTGTTAGCCACAACCGTAATATTGCCACCCGTAAATGAACTGTTGAAAGTGACCACTATGCTGCTATCTGATTCCCCTGGTGGAGCAGGATGGATGGCAGTAGCACCTGGTGGGATCGTCCAGGTATACGACGTGGCATATTTTACTTTCTTAATAGAATAAGTGGCTGCTGTACCGGAAGGATTTCCGGCAGACTGCATCAATAAGCACGCTTCGGCAGGGCCGGTTATTGTACCTGGGGTAGTGGCCGTATTTCGTGTAATGGCCAATGATTTTACTGCGGTGGTTGTGCAGCCATTAACGGCCTGAACCGAGATACTTCCGGATACAAAGCCACTGCTGAATCTTACAATAATTGCCGTATCATCTTCGCCCTGCCCAGGGTGTGAAAGAATGGTAGCGCCGGCTGGCACCGTCCAGTTATAGGAATTCGCATCGGTTACTTTTCTTATCGAGTAAGTAACTGGCGTTCCGGCGGGGTTTGAGGCAGACTGCATAAAGCTGCAAACATCGGTGGCTCCTACAATACTCCCGGGTGTTCTAAGCACAGTAGATCTTACGATGCCCATCGATTGAAAAGTGGATCCGCAATAGGATCTTGCTTCTACCTGTATGGTACCGTTGGTAAAGCCCGGTTGAAAAGAAACCAGCACCGACGTGTCATTTTGACCCGATACAATATTAAACAGTACCGGGTTAGGATAGGTATTAAAAACACTCCAATGGTAGGATTGTGCATTGGTTACCCTGGGTATGGTATAACGGGCAAGGTTACTGGTACCAATGTATTTACAGGCATTTGTAGGGCCGGCAATCCTGGCGGGTCTTGCGGGCATGCCTTCTGCCACATAGCTGATGATAGCATTACTTGTTAACACAGTTGCCGGTCCACATCCAGCGGGGCTCGTAACGGTGCAGGTTAAAACATCATTGTTTTCCAGTAAAGTAGTTGAAAATGTATTGCTGTTGGTTCCTACATTTATATTGTTAATTTTCCACTGGTATACGCCACCGTTACCCATTCCTACGGTATAAAACCTGGCAGTAGCCCCTTTGCAGTATTGGTGGGTATTATTATAAGGCCTTATTCCGAGGCTGCTGAGTTGCTGGCGAAGACCGGTTTCATAAGCACCCAGATCCATTTCTCCAAAATTATAGCGACTGGCACCGCGTATATCTTTTGCAGTTGTATTTCCAACAATGGCGTATGGAGGAGGATAAGATCCCCCGATCGCTTTACCACATTGAGGGATTAGGCCATCGTCAGAGGTTCCCAGGATATTGTCTGCTCCGTTGGGGGCTGCAATATTGGTAAACATAGGGTCTTCGTCAAAAGCATTAAGCACATAATTCGGGGCATGTTCAATAATGCTGTTATAACAAGTTACCGGGTACACAACATTTAACGGGCCGTTATGCCAGAGGATGGAATTCTGCAAAACGACACTGCTCCCGTTTGTTTGAAGCATATATCCCGGCGATGAATTGCCTGCCATGGTGCAGCTATAGTACTGGGGGCCATCATGAGAATTGGTATCATCAAAATAGCCAATAGCGCCATTGTTTGCATAATTATTTACAAATACACAATTGCTGTATAAGAGATTGTCGCCCCAATAGGCATATACAGCACCTCCTCTTGCGGCGCTGTAATTATTGTAAAAGATGCAATGATAGAGTTCGTAATCACCGTAATAACTGTAAATGCCACTGCCATCATTTGTAAGCGGATAATAGTAGGTAGAATCTATATTGATTGATTTTATATAGGTTTCCGGGATACCGGAACTATTTCCTCCCGTGATAGAAAATCCATCTAGTAAGATCCTATAATTATTTGCATAGTTTATAATTACATGATAGGCGTTTTCATTATTGTTTGCAAAACCATTATCATTTCCAAGGAAGTCACCCGATAAAATAGTTTTTGCACCGGAGAGATTTCTTTGGCCGATTGAAATTTCTGATCCTGCAAATCCACCATAAAGTTGTACGCCATTTTTTAAGATGAAACTCCTGTTACGCGGATCGATACTTGGATTGTGTTGCGCATTTACAATGAGCGGATTGGCCGGGGGAAAATAAGTACCTCTTGCCACCCAAACCTGGTCCATGGGTTCGGAAAGATCCATCATGGCTTGCAAATCTGCACTTGCATTAGCCCAGGATGAACCACTACCATTGCCTGTGGCTAACGGTTTCACATAACGTTTCACCTGCGCATTTACCGAAGTTGTAAATACTACAAACAATAAAAAGGATAGAAAAATATGACAATATTTCATATGCATTTATTTGGTTGCTGTATTAAGTTAGTTGTTTTATTTCGCATTTATAAGAAAAACTTTGTATTTGAGTAATGTGTTGTTTGTAACGGACAGATTTTGAATTTGCAAGCATTTTTTAATGTTGTTGTTAGTCAAGAGTTTAGCTTCTGAAAGTAAACAATTATAATTCAACAATGCCAGGTTTAGATCATTCCAGCCTTTTATATTATTTGTTACAAGCCTATTTTTATTTTTTGCTTGATCAAATTTGATAGGCTCCGGCAGGTTGTAAAAGAAGGGATAAAATAATGCCTTTTGTTTTTTCAATTCTACATTATTCCTGTTTAACTACCATTTCTGCCTGTTCGTTTACAATCATTTTAATTTTAATTGCCTGGCGTATACTTTCACATTGTAATTAAATTTTAAACAATAAAAATTCAACATCATGAAGAAAATCGTAATCGCAACAGTAGTTGTTGCTTTGGCTACCGGCCTTACAGTTGCTAACGCCGCTGTTGTAAAAAACATCAATCCTATCAGCATTGCAAAAGTTGCAGCGGCCCCGCCGGCAGCAGTGCTTTCCTCTTTCCACGCCATATTTGGAAATGTTCCTGTACGTCAATGGAAACAACGTAGCAACAATCAATGGAGGGCACACTTCACTAGAAATGGCGTGGCCTGGGAAGCTACCTTTACTAGCACAGGTGTACTTGTTAAATCAGAAAGAGCTTAATATAGATAGTAGTTTTATGCGAATGAAAAAGGGCCATCTCATGTCTATGAGGTGGCCCGTGTATTTATGATATAACAGAGATACAGATCTTTATCATTCTCAAAAGACCTGCTTATGAAATAATAAAAACAGCCAATGTATTACATCAGCTGCTTTTGAATATATTGCCATTATTTTCTCATAAAATGCGGCAGACTTGTTAATACTAGCGATACATTGAACTGGCTTAAACCGTCTTCAGGCGCACCAGCCAAAGACTGGTTGTCGCTGCTTTTCCATGCTTTATCTTTAAAGCTTCCGGTATATCCAAGCTTGATACCCATAGAAGTGGTAGGATGTTTAGGAGATTTTACAGCAAACCCTATTCCAAGCCTATAGGTTAAAAAGAAATTAGTAAATGATACTGGCCTGATACTGTTTTGCACTGCAGATGTTGTAAGTACATCGGTAAAAAAAACAGCAGAATTGTCTTTGAAGAACCTCGCCTGGTAGCCTTGTCCGCCGATACCGATCATTGGGTATAACATGATCATATCTTTTTTAATAACATCGTAACCAAAATCGAGACCCAGCCCGGCATAGCGGAGCGTGCTGCTTCTTTTATCACGATCGCCAGTCATGCTGCTTCCAAGCGTTACATCCATTACCTGAACGAAACGTTTTTTAACACTTAGCCAACCCATATCCAATGTTCCTGCATAATCTCTCAATTGTTTATATTCGGGGCGATTAGCAAGACGGCTGTTAAGTCCATCAAATTTTTGAAAACTGATACCGATGCCCCTCATCAACATAGGTGGAGCGTAGTCTTTTTTTGCATCCTGTTGCGCATTCGTTACAAGTGTTAGTACTGAAAAGACAAATAATAAAATGATCTTCATAATGTTTAATTTAATTAACATCATAACAAATCAATTGCCAAAAAGTTTTAAGGCCGAGGTATATTAATGAAAGTTTCAATTAGTTGGATCGATAGTAATCATTGCCTCTCTGGTTTTGCGGGGCCACCATCTTCTTCTTTCAGGTTTGTTTTTGGTTGGGGCAACCGCCCGCGTTTATAAATGATGAGCCCATTTAAAAAATTTCTAAGTACCTGGTCTCCGGCTTCTACATATCCGGGATGATCTTCATTCCTGAAAAGATCACCTAATGCGCCTTTGGTAATTTTGTAATCTACCAGTTCCAGAATTTCTATGATATCTTCATTGCGCAATGAAAGGGCTACCCTTAATTTTTTTAATACATCATTATTACTTAACATAGCTATTCGTTTGTTCAGTAAATATAAGGGTTCCACTGTTTACATTAACCGGTAATTGAAGACAGAAAATAAGCGTAGATAATGATTTGTAAATAATGTAAGCAAACAGGTTTTATAATAGTTTCATCCCGTAATGGCCAATAGTAGTAAACAGAGCACACCTTACCAAAACACCGATACAACACCAGGTGATGAGTTTTTTTAGCGGCACATTAAAGCCTACGCCTACCGCAAGACTTACAGGCGCACCCACCGTCATTGTTCCAAGAAATCCTACACCTATAACGCCATATTTATCCCATATACGATAGATCAAACCTGTTTTTGGTTTTGCTTCTTTTACTTTTTTATAGCGGCTAAAAAATTTCCGGATCGAATTTCCAAGGAATGCTGCAACAAAGACTCCGGCAAGTCCACCAATAGTACTGGCAGTAAAAATAGTGCCCGGATGTAATCCCATTGCAAAACCAGCGGGAATAGCAGCATACACTTCAAATGCAGCCAACCCTGCTACTGTAAAAATTTCTAACATGATAAAATGAAATAAACCGCTGAGTTAATATTCTGTATTTAGTAATTACGGGTGAAGGTACAAGTTAACTATTGTTTTGAAGTGGCCCGGGGGACGCCTTAACAGTAATTTATCTTCACTATAAAATAGATTAATATATGTACCTGGCTGTATTTATTAATGGGCTTTAGGAATGATTTGTTGTTGCCTTATCTGATCAAAACAACATTTCCTTTCATTGTTTTTAAGGAACCTTTTCGGTCGGTTCCTTTTAAGGACCATACAAAGTTACCTCCGGGTTGTTTTACTCCGCGATAGATTCCATCCCATCCTTTGCCGATCTCGCTGGTTTCAAATACCAGTTCCCCATAACGGTTAAAGATCCTGAAATATTCAATGGACGCGATTCCAACACCTATTGGTTTAAAAGTATCATTCAGTCCATCACCGTTAGGTGTAAACGCGGAAGGAACATAAAAAGTAGGCCCGTTCAACACCCTAAACCTTACGGTGTCAAGATCAATACAACCAATTTCATCCATTACCAGCAAAACCAGGCTGGCATCTGCAGTTAAAGTAATTATTGGATTGGCAACAAAAGGGTTATTTGGCAGGTTTGCTGGTGACCACTGGTATGATCCCCCACCGCTTCCGGAAAGCTGATAGGGTAAATTGTACTCAATATCCTCGTCTTCACCGGCATCAGCTACTAGTTGTGGCTGAACAGAAAGGGTTACTAAAACAGTGTCTGTGCAACCGTTATTGTTGGTTACGTCCAGCTGAAAAATTCCTGCTGTGCCAACTTCTGTAAGTTCGTTGGCAGGTGATCCATTCTGTGTCCAGTTTGCAGCAATTCCCGTTGTATCAAACAATCCGGAAATATTAGCCGTTTGCCCAAAGCATATTTTTATTTCTTTGTCCGGGCCCAGATGCGGCTTACCATTAACCGTAACAGTTATTACGGTTCTGGGGCCTTCACAGTTTCCCAGTAGCTCACTTACATAATAATTGGTAATACCGGCCACTGATGTAGAAGGTATGGGAGCGTTGTTATTACCGGTTCCGCCGGTAGGGCTGTTGTACCATTGCAAAATACTTCCTGCCGTTGTAACAGTTGCAGATAGCGGTACAGCATTGTCCTGTTCACAATATATTATCGGGGAAACTACGTTGGGAGTTGACGGTGAAGGATTAACTGTGAGGTTAAGAGTAGCAATAGAATCGCATCCATTAGTACTCAATAATGTGGCAATATAGGTACCGGAACTGCTATAGTTTTGTCCATTCCAGCTAAAAGGAAGACTGGAAGAGCATACGTTGATATTATTGTTGCTAAATTTTATAGGCTTAACTGTTAGCTGAAGTGTTGCCACAGAATCACATCCGCTGCTATTGGTAAGCGTTACGGAGTAATTTCCAGAACTGTTATAGTTTTGTCCATTCCAGCTATAAGGTAGTTGGTTGCTACAGGTATTGGCAGCCGTATTGCTTGCGCTGGTATCATTTACAAAGAGGTTCAATGTAGCAATAGAATCGCAACCTGAGGAAGATATAAGTGTTACGATATATGTGCCTTGTGTATTATAGTTTTGTCCATTCCACAAAAAAGGCAGCTGGTTGTTGCATAAAGTTACGTTGGTTGTGCTCGTTACTTCAGCGATACTAATGAGTTGAAGGCTGGCAATCGAATCACACCCACTGCTTCCGGTAAGGATTATAGGATAGGTACCTGCAACTGTATAGCTATTCCCATTCCAGGAGTAGGGTAATTGGTTGTTGCAGATCGTTACGGTAGTTTCACTCGTAACAACCGGCGTTGCAGTAAGGATAAGTATTGCAACAGAATCACAACCATTGCTCCCATTAAGTGTTACGGAATAGCTGCCCGCAGATCCATAGCTGTTGCCATTCCAACTGTATGGCAGTTGGTTGATGCAGATGTTGATAATGTTATTGCTGGTAAGTATTGGGTTTACAGTTAGCACGAGGGTGGCAATAGAATCGCAACCATTGCTACCTGTGAATATAACAGAATATGTACCGGCTGCCGGATAATTAATTCCATTCCATTGATATGGCAACTCGTTAACGCAGGCATTAATTGCTGTGGTACTGGAGGTGACCGGGATTTCAGAAAGTTGTAACGTTGCAACTGAGTCACAACCACCACTACTCGTTAACGTTATACTATAATTCCCCGGCAAAGGATAGACACTTCCGTTCCACGAGAAAGGAAACTGTGTGGGGCAAATAGCTATGGTAGTTGTACTGCCAATGGGAGGCAGAACGCTCAGGATAATTGTTGCCAGTGAATCACAGGCGCCGGTGCCATTTAGCAATACCGCGTAGGTTCCGGCAGCAATGAATGTATCGCCATTCCAGGTATATGGAAGTGCATTATTGCAGATGGTCAAAAGTGTTGTGCTGGTAATATACGGAACAACGGCCAGGCTAAGTATTGGTACCGAATCGCAACCGCCGCTGGTAGTTGTGGTAAATGAGTATGTTCCGGCATTGGTATAGCTGTTCCCGTTCCAGATGTAAGGCAGTTCAGTGTTGCATACGGTAACATTGGTGGTGGAAGTAAGTATATCTGTTACCAGCAGGTTTAAGGTTGCGATAGAGTCGCAACCGCTGCTACTCGTAAGCGTTACCGGGTAGGAGCCCGCCACCGGATAGCTGTTACCATTCCAATTATAAGGTAGCTGGTTATTGCAGATCGTGATGATTGAAGTGCTGGTTACTGCAGTTCCTACTAAAAGTGTTAAACCTGCAATTGAATCACAGCCATTGCTGCTGATCAGCGTAGTAGAATAAGTTCCTGCCGTAGTATAACTGTTCCCATTCCAGCTGAATGGCAACTGGGTATTGCAGATATTTAAAATAGTGTTGCTGGTTATAGCATTATTTTCGGTGAGATTAAGTGTTACAATTGAATCGCAGCCTGCTGAAGATAAAAGAGTAACCATATAACTGCCGCCGGAAAGATAGGTGTTGCCATTCCATGAGAAGGGTAGTTGATTACTACAGATTGTTATATTGGTTGTGCTGGATAAAAAAGTGAGCACACTGAGGTTCAAAGTCGCAATTGAGTCGCATCCATTAGAGGCCGTTAATGTTACAGAAAAAATACCTGCCCCCGGATAGCTGTTTCCATTCCAGTTAAAAGGCAGCTGGCCTGTGCAGATACTGAGTGTTGTTGTAGAAATTTTTACAGGATTTACAGTTAATACAACGGTTGCTAAAGAGTCGCATCCATTTGCACTAACCAGGTTAGCTACATAAGTTCCGGAAGTAGCATAGTTGGTGCCGTTCCAGTTAAATGGCAATTGATTGCTGCAAATGCTGGCAATGCTTGTACTGGTGGATATAGGGTTAACTGTTAATGCCAGGTTAGTTAGAGAATCGCAACCCGCGCTGCTGGTTAATGTAATTCCAAAAAGTCCGCTTGATATATAATTATTTCCATTCCAATTATACGGAAGTTGGTTGTTGCAAATGGATACTATTGTTGTAGTTGGTAATACAGGTTGAATCAGGAGATTAACAGAAGTGATCTGGTCGCAACCACCAATACTTACCGGCGGAGAAATGGGAAAGATGCCAACGGAAGGAAATACATATCCGTTCCATGCAAAAGGTAATTCATTATTACAAATGATGAGTGTTAGTTCGGTGTCTTGCGAACTATCTACTGTAAGTTCCAGCGTTGCAATTGAATCACAACCCGCCGTGGTAACAAAAGCGGCTGTATAATTTCCCGGTAAAGGGTAACTGTTACCGTTCCATGAATACGGAAGATCTGTTACGCATACTACCTGTTCTGTTGTGCTGCTTAAAAACGGAATTACTATAAGCTGCAGCCTCGCTATAGAATCGCATCCGTTGCTTCCCGGAAAAGTTACCGGAAAAGTTCCTGCTGCATTGTAGCTGTTTCCATTCCAACTATAAGGCAATTGCCCGGCACAGATCGATACAGTAGTAGTGCTCGTGGCAACGGGTCTTACATTTATATTGATAATTGCCGAAGAATCGCATCCATTGGAACCTGGAAGTGTAACCAGGAAGTTACCCCCGGTAGCGTAACTGTTGCCGTTCCACTGGTAAGGTAGTTGATTGCTGCAAATACTTACCGTAGTACTGCTGATAGTGGTTGGTTTTGTTGTCAGAATCAAGGTGGCAACAGAATCACAGCCGTTGCTTCCGGTAAGGGTTACCTGGTAACTGCCAGCAGTTACATAGCTGTTGCCATTCCATAAAAAAGGAAACTGATTGGTACAAATAACCCTGTTGGTAGTGCTGAATGTTACTGGTTTTACAGAAAGATTTAATGTAGCAATAGAATCACAACCCGCGGCGCTTACCAGTGTGGCAATGTATGTTCCTGCGGCAGCATAATTATTTCCATTCCAGTTAAAAGGTAGCTGGTTACTGCAGACAACACGGTTAGTTACACTGGTTACCACATTATTTACCGTTAAGCTTAAAATAGGCACAGAATCGCATCCGCTGCTACTGGTGAGCGTTACTGAGTAAGTGCCGTCGGTAACATACGTATTGCCATTCCAGGTATAAGGCAGTTGATTGTTGCAGATCACCGCGTTGGTAATGCTGGTGCCTATATTTATCACATTCAAAATTAGTGTAGCAACAGAATCACTTCCATTGGTAGCTGTTAGCGTAACGATATAGGTACCGGCAGTAAGACAGGTTAGCCCATTCCATAAAAAAGGAAGCTGGTTGTTACAAATGGTTATATTTTCTGTAGTTACAGATGCATTGTTAGAAATGGATGAAATTGTTTTTGATACGGGGGGTTGGGCAGAAACAGTCACCTGTATTACAGTGAGTAATAAAAAAATGAAAATTGTGTAAAGGATAAATTGGTTGTTTTTCATTACATGTTCTGTTAAACAACATTCTAACAGATTCTTACAAAAGAATATCAATAAAATTAAGAAAAATTAAGCTGGCAAAGAGGGTTGGAGAACCCCGAAAAAATCGCAATGTTTCTTAAACTGGTAAAAACAGGTATTATATGTTGCGAAATTGCAATAAGCCGGGCTGCTTAAATGTTGCAAAGCACTGCCGGTACTCAACTTTAGCTACTTTACTGTAATGGTTGTCATTGTTCCATCTACACAAAAAAGGTAAATAAAAAAGTAAGTCGGAAAGCAAGGAAAATTGCATGACTTATCCCGGAATTATGCGTATGATAATAAAGTCTGGTATTGGCCAGCCCTTGATCTTCTGAGGGTTTAATAATCTTATTTTTAAATATTACAGTGAAACACGTTCGAAGGTACTTAAGATGAATTCCTAGCAAGGATTTTGCTATTATGGTAAATGCACCTAAAATTATACAAATGAAAAGCCTGCTGATATTAATTGCCCTGTTTGTTTTCACACTACCAGGCACCGCCCAATTAACAACTACCAAACAATGCCCACCGGTTAGTATCTATATTTTAAAAGGCACTATCAACAATGTTGGCCCCAATTTTACACCGGGACAAATAAAGCTGGCGCTGCCGTGTTTTACTTCAGAAGTAACTGAAGCAGATTCTTCTAAATGCGGGGGATTGATTTCTTACAATGATGAAGATATGTACTTCTATACGGGGAGAGATTATATTGAATTACGTGAAAAATTTAAAGGAAAAATGGAATTCCCGCTGATGGGGGCTGCCCGTACCAGTTTATTTGGCTGGCTGGGATATCCAAAGATAAAGGATGCGAAATGGGAAGCATTTCAAACTGCCTATGGTATTTTAGTGTTGCACTTTAATGCTGCAAATAAGGTAAACCTGATACAGTTTAGTACCAAAGGAGCAGAATCATTAAAATTGTGCGAATGAGTAATCAACGAAATTGCTGATATAAAATCCTCTAACTGATCCCGGAACTTAGATTTATCTCGTAAATCTTTAATTTTGCCACTTTGGTATAGTCAATTACTTTTATAGATAAACAAATCCGGTTCTTATTCATGCAAAAGAAAAACACAAAGGGGAAGATCCGGTTTAATTTTGTAGCAGCTATTTTATGTATCCTGTTTTTTGTACTCATTACTTACAGGAACATGTTGCTTACAGAGTCTGAGAGCAATTATATAAAATCATCGGTAGAAATTTTGCTCAAACTGGAAGACATTTTAACAGATGTACAGGATATTGAAGCAGGCCAGAGAGGCTTTGTAATTTCGGGCGATACTCATTTTTTAGACCCTTATTTTTCAGGCCTTATTAAATTAAAGCGGGATACTGTTGCGCTTAACAATATCAGCTTATCCAATCCTGAAACAAAGGCAGATCACGCAGAATTATTAAGGCTTGTAGGAGAAAAAGCCAAATTTTCGAAATTTGTAGTGGAAGCCCGTAAGGTGTATGGGTACGATTCTGCTGCCAGTTATATTAAAAAAGAACAGGGCCTCACCCTGATGAACGAGATCCGGCAAAAGATCACAACGCTTGAAAATAAAGACCGGGATCTGTTTAGGAAGTCGAATGCTAAAAGGGAACAATTATCTCAAAAGCGTTCCTGGCAGTTATTTTCCCTGGCTGGTATATTCTTTATCATCCTGTTCATCAATTACCGTGTTATCATAAGCGATTACAACCTGCAGCAAAAAAGCCAGCGGTTACTTAAATACAATGCCTCTCTCATAGGTAATATTTCAGATGCCGTTATAACTACCGACAAAGACTATAATATAACTAACTGGAACATACATGCGCAGGAGATGTATGGTTACAAAGAAGAGGAAGTGTTAGGCAAAACAGTAGGGGAAGTTTTCCGAATCAACTATGCCAGCAATGATCCCCAGGATGTGTTAAGGGAATATGCTAAAAGGGATAGCTGGAAAGGCGAAGTAGTTCATTATAACAAGATGAATCAGCCACTTGATGTGGATGTTGCCGTTTCTGCCATTAAAGATGAGCAGGGGGTACACCTTGGAACGGTATCGGTTATAAGAGATGTTACAGAAAGAAACAAAACCCAACAGAAGTTAAAGCAACTTACCACTAATCTGGAAGAGGAAGTGAAGATAAAGGTGGCCGAACTGAATGCGGTTTTTGAAAGGATCACCGACGCTTTTATTGCACTGGATAACGACTGGCGGTACGTTTACGTAAACAGTAAGGCAGGTGAAATGCATGGTAAAGATCCCAAAGAACTCATTGGCAAAGTGATTTGGGAAGTATTTCCGGATGTGGTAGATGAGCCATTTTATGTTGCCTTACAGGAAGCCCGTGAAACCCGTAAATCCCAACGCCTGGAATTGTATTTTTCTAAAAATGACCATTGGTTCGAAGATTTGATCTATCCTTCTGCAGATGGAATATCAGTATATTACCATGACATCACAGAAAAGAAAAAAGCTGAACAGAAACTCCTGGCATCAGAACAAGAATTAAAAGTTTCAAATGAGCGTTTCCTTTTGGTAGCAAAGGCAACCAACGATGCTGTGTGGGATTGGGATATGCAAACAGATATTATCTGGGGAAACGAAAGCTTTTGTAATATTTTTGATATTGAGGTAAACAATAAAATTCCTTTTAAAGAATTTATAGGCAGGCTTCATTCGGATGACCAGGAAGCTGTACTGGAAAATTTTAAAACCGCTTTAAAAAGCAGAACAACCTACATAATTGAAGAATTCAGGTTTAAGAATAAAAATGGCGTGTACCTCACTTTATACGACCGGGCCTATGTGATGTACAATAGCGAAGGACGGGCATACCGCATGTTAGGCGCTATGCAGGATATTACTGAACAAAAGAATGCGCAATATCAGCTGATGCTGGAAAAAGAACTCTCAGACTCAATCATCAACAGTTTACCAGGTGTATTTTACCTGTATAACCAAGAAGGTAAATTTTACCGTTGGAACAGGAATTTTGAACAGGTAACAGGGTACACAGCTGATGAAATAAGTGAACTACATCCGTTAGACCTTTTTGAAGGAGAAGAAAAAGATATTGTAAAGCAAAAGATCGAAAATGTTTTCATTAATGGGGAAGATAATATTGAAGCCAATTTCCTGCTGAAGAACGGCACAACTATTCCCTATTACCTTAATGGAATGGTGATCAATTACGAAGGCGAAAATTGCCTGATGGGCGTTGGAATTGACATTTCTGAAAAAGTAAAATCGCAACAGGAACTAAAGGAGAGTGAAGAAAAATACCGAACGCTGATTGAGCAGGCTTCCGATGGGATTTTTATAAGCAACAAAGATGGAGATTACCTGGACGTGAATACAAGTGCTACTATGCTTACGGGTTATGCAAAGGAAGAATTACTGAAATTGAATATCCGGGATATTCTTTTTGAAAATGGTATCACCACCGAAAAACCCGCTATATTAAGTGAGTTGCAAAAAGGGCAGGTAGTAATTGATGAGAGGATGATGAGGCAAAAGAATGGTAATATCATCAATGTTGAGATCAGCTCCAAACTATTGCCCGATGGAAGGTTCCAGGGCATTATCAGGGATATAACTATTCGTAAAAAAACAGAAGAAGAGATCAGGATGTCTGAACACAAATATCGTTTGTTGTTCAATCAGAATCCAATGCCGATGTCGATGATATCATTGCCTAAGCGAAATTTCATTGATGTAAATGATGCCGCGATCGAGTTTTATGGGTACTCCAAAAAGGAATTCCTGGAGATGAATATCAAAGACCTCAGGCCCGAAGAAGAGATCATCAACCTCTCGGATATCAGTACCTATAAAGCAGGTATTAACAACACTGGCATCTGGCGGCACAGGAAAAAAGATGGCACCATTGTAAAAGTAAATCTTATAACACACGACATCATCAACGATGGTAAACATGCCAAACTTGTGCTGGCAAATGACATTACTGAAAAGATATTGGCAGAAGAAAAATTAAAAAAATCGCACGAAGACCTTCGCCAGTTGGCAACTCACTTACAGGATATCAGGGAAGACGAACGTACTCGTATTGCCAGGGAAATTCATGATGAACTGGGCCAGCAACTTACAGGTTTAAAAATGGATATCTCCTGGTTAAGTAAAAAAATAAGCAATGGAAGCGCAGAGATCAATCAGAAAATGACAGAAGCATTGCAACTGATAGATGAAACTGTAAAAACAGTAAGAAGGATCGCAACGCAACTCCGGCCAAGTATTCTTGATGACCTGGGCCTTATCTCGGCTATGGAATGGCAAAGCGAGGAGTTTGAAAAGAGATTCAAGATCCGTACTTCTTTTATTTCCAATACAGCTACTGTTCAGGTAGAGTCGGAGATCGCCACGGGTTTATTCCGGATTTTCCAGGAGTGCCTCACCAATGTTCTGAGGCATTCAAAAGCCACAGAAGTAAAGGCTACACTCAACTCAAATGATGGTGTGATCATTCTTCATATAACTGATAATGGCATTGGCTTTAACGCTGTGGAAAATGAGAGTAAAAAAACACTTGGATTATTAGGAATGAAAGAACGAACTTTAATTATGGGTGGTACGTATGAAATTACCAGTAAACCGGGAAATGGAACTACCGTTGTAATATCCGTGCCAATCAATAATTAACAATTATTGATGTGTAATTGGCGGATGGTAAGCGTGAAAATAGATAACAAACGAAAAGTAACAGACAAAAATGATTCGTATTTTAATAGCAGACGACCACAGCGTAGTGAGAAAGGGCCTCAGGCAAATTCTTCTGGAAGGATTTCCAACAGCACATATTGAAGAAGTGCCGGATGCAGAAGAAATGATTAAAAAGATCATCCAGTTTCCCTGGGATGTTGTGATCAGCGACCTGTCGATGCCAGGCCGAAGTGGTTTGGAAGCATTGCAGCAACTTAAACAGATCAACCCAAAATTGCCCGTTCTTATTTTAAGTATCCACCCCGAAGACCAATATGCCTTGAGAGTTTTAAAAGCAGGCGCATCTGGTTATTTAAGTAAGGATATGGCGCCGGATGAATTGGTGAATGCTGTTCAGCGGGTGATGCTGGGAAAAAAATATATTACTGCTTCCATCGCTGAAAAATTAGCCTCGGTGCTAGACCAGGATTCAGGCAAAGCTGCACACGAAAGTTTATCAGATAGAGAGTTTAGCGTATTAAAACTTTTGGCCGCAGGAAAATCTGTTTCTGAAATAGCAGAGTCTTTATTTTTGAGTGTAACTACGGTAAGTACCTACCGCTCCAGGATCATGGCCAAAATGGGGATGAAAAATAATGCTGATCTCACACTATACTCCATAGAACACAAGCTTATATAATTCCGGTTAGAAGATTATCTTACAGTGGCCATCCAGGCGCCTTCATAGAAATTTATTCCAATGAGTTACCTGGTTAAACATTCCAGGGAATTACTTGTAGTTTATTTTCTACAACTATAAAACATTAGAGCCTACGCATCCGCCTCTCCAATAGAGCTACCTTGCTTACCGAAACCAGCTTATTAAATGAAACTACAAAACAACAACTATAGGGTATTGATAGTTGACAGTTCTTTAATGATCGTGGACAGATTGAATAGTTTATTGAAAGAATTAAGTTGTGATAATTGTGTTTCCAGTGCAGGTACTTATGGGGAAGCGGTAGAAAAGCTGTCGTCAGATAAGTTTAATATCGTTCTTCTAGATACCCAGTTGCCAGGTAAGAACGGGTTTGAATTACTCTCATTTATCAAGGGTAATCATCCCGGAACAAAAACAATCATGTTTACCAATCAGGTAAGTGATTTTTACAGAACAAAAGGAGAAAGAATCGGTACAGATCATTTTTTTGACAAGTCAAGCGAGTTTGATAAAGTGGTTGAAATTATAAAAGAATACTCTTTAGGATATCAAATGAATTAAAAACTATGAAGAACCTGGCAAATGATTAATTGCAGGTTATAACTATGAATTAACCCCCAATTTGTTTTTCAATTTTTTAAGTGATAATTAACCGGTATTACAACTACCGGTTTTTTATTTGTATATACGATCTATTGCCGATTTGAATTTCTCCATGATCACTTTGCGTTTCATGCTTAATTTAGGCGTCATCTCGCCGGTATCTATACTCCATTCATTGGGAATAAGTTCAAACTTTTTAACCTGCTCCACATGATTAAAGAAATTATTGAACGATTCTATAAGGTCGCGGTACAATTCTAAAACTTTTGGATTGTTAACTGCATCTTCATTGGTAGTAAAAGGAATGGCTTTCAGTTTCATCCATTCTCTTAAATTAGGCATTGAAGGAACGATCAAAGCACCCACGAATTTCTGATCAGCGCCCACAATCATGATCTGTTCAATAAATGGAGATTCTTTCATTTTATTTTCAATCGCCTGTGGGGCAACATATTTTCCACCACTTGTTTTAAACAGTTCTTTTTTACGATCAGTTATCTTTAAATATTTGCCATCTTCCAATATACCGATATCTCCTGTATGCAACCACCCGTTTATAACAGATTCTGCCGTTAGTTCAGGTTTTTTGTAATATCCAAGCATGATGCTCGGGCCTTTTACACAGATCTCACCATCCGGCTCCAGCCTTACCTGCTGGCCTTCTATTACCAACCCAACGGTGCCAAATTTTGTTCCGCCTTTCTTTTTGCAATTTACACTTATCACAGGGCTGTTCTCAGTTGGGCCGTATCCTTCATAAATAGGAATACAGGCGGCATTAAATATCCGCAACAATTTTACCTGGCAAGCAGCGCCACCGGTAATAATGCATTCTATATTATTACCCAACGCTTCTCTCCATTTATTAAAGATCAGTTTATTGGCAAGCGCCAGTTGCAAATTATATAGTGCACCACCGCTTTTGATATTATCGTATTGTTCTCCCAATGCAACAGCCCAGTAGAATAGTTTCTTTTTTACTCCTGTTAATTCCGCCCCTTTCAGCATAATCTTTTCATACACTTTTTCAAGCAACCTGGGCACTGTTGTAAATAATTGCGGCTTTACTTCTTTCAGGTTTTCGCCAATAGTGTCCAGATTTTCGGCATAATAGATAGAAATGCCGGTAGAGATATAGATGTAAGAAACCATCCTTTCAAAAATATGGTTCAAGGGCAGAAAACTAAGTGCCCTGGCAGTTGGCCTGTCCTCAAAAGGAAACGAAAGTTTAGAATTGATCACGTTACTTACCAGGTTGCGATGGCTTAGCATTACGCCTTTAGGCGTTCCTGTTGTACCAGAAGTATAAATGATGGTAGCACAATGTTCTGCTTTTATTTGATCTTTAGTTTTGTTTAATAGCCCTATAACAGACGGTTCTGGAACTGTACAAATCTTTTTCCAATGATCTACATTAGGTAATTCATCAAAACTATAAATATTTATCAGGGTTGGAACTCTATTGCGGATGCTGTTCACTTTATCTAATATGTTAGCATCACTTAGAAAAACATACTTAATAGTAGCATCGTTAAATATGAACTCTAATTCGTTTACATTGGTAGTAGGGTAGATTGGACACAGCGCTACGCCAATCTGTTGGCAGGCCATATCGAGCATCAGCCATTCGGGCCTGTTGCGGGAAATGATGGCGATCTTGTCCTGGTTTTCTACCGTCATGTCGTTGCCGCTAAGGCCAAGCTGTAAAAGTGCTGCGCTTAATGCATTAACGGTTTCAACAACGCTGGCAGTGCTGAATTTTATCCATTCGCCTTTTACTTTTCCTGCAAGCATATCCGCTTTTGGAAAGCGTTTTAACTGATCGTATAAAAAATCAAATATTCTTGATTGTTCGTTCATTGCAAGCGTATATTTTATTGAGATACCTAAGGTAGAGAAAAAAAGCATACAAGTTACTGCAGCGATGTTGGTTTAATATACAGTGAGCAGCAGAACCCGTAATCTTTACAGAATCCGGATTTCGTCTTTAATGGGCAACGGATCTTTACTTATAACCTTGCCCGGATGGTACTTTAAAGATCCTTCCCTTTTGAAAGTTGGTAAATTCATTGTAGGTTTCCTTATGGCTCATCGTCCAATTTTGATACCGGGTGAGGCTTTCGGAAGAGCCAAAGATCCATTGGTTGTAGGCGTCAAACATTCCTTCCTGTAGCAATTGCTGATGGTATTCGAAAAGCTTGTATGGAAATATTGTTTTGTAATGGTTGCTCCAGTCTAAAATAAACCTCGTGCGTATCATCGTTAATATCTCTGTACTAATTCCCTGGGAAGCCAGGGCAGACTGCCGGTTCATCGTTTCAATAAATGCTTTTTCAAAAGTAGTTTTAGTTGCTGTTTTTAATTGAAGGTCAGTATCTGCAAAGAGTTTTTTATAGCTATCCAGTAAAATGTCTTTTATCTCAGGACTGTTTCGTCCCAGTGGCTCCATATTTACAAATATCTCTCCATACAAAATGCTCCATATTTTATCTGTGGTTAGATAATAAAACCTGCAGGCATTATAATAATTTTTTGAAAAGGAAGGGTCTTTTTCAATGCCGGCTTCCCACTGCTTTACGGCATCATAATTTTTTTGAGCCCACAGCAGCTCTCCGTACTCGTTATACAAGGCTCCGCTCTCCGGGAATTTCCGGATACCTTTTTTGTACATTTTCTCACACTCCTTCAGCATCTCCAGCTCCTTGTAAATATTACCGGCTATCTGAAAACTCTGGTCGTCGGCTTCATCAGATTCTAACAAAGGCCGAATGGTTTCCAGGGCCTTTTTATTGTCTTTTTGATAATAGTAACTCATGGCGAGGTCTTTTACCATGAACATATTTTTTGGATCCTGTTGCAACCCGCGGTTTAACACCAGTATCGCATTGGCATAGTCTGCCTGCCGCATAAATGCACGGGCTGTTTCTTGTAATTGTTTGCTATCGGGTGGTTGAGCAGACACATGAAAGAAGACGAGCAACAGGCAGGTATGAAGGATTGATCTTTTCATTGTATAAATGTTCAATAACTGCCGGTTGCATCTTTTAGCTGCTGCTATATCAATTCGTTTAATCAATAAGGTGAGTGAGTAACCCATCTCTTAACTTTGGCTCAAACCAGGTGCTTTTTGGAGGCATGGTATTTCCGCTATCGCTGATATTGAATAGCTGATCAATGCTAACAGGGAACAGGCTGACGGCCATCGCCATTTCACCGCTGTCTACTCTTTTTTCCAATTCTTCCAGCCCGCGGATGCCGCCAACAAAATCAATTCTTTTGTCGGTACGCTGGTCAGTTATTCCAAGTATTGGGCTCAGTACATTGTTTTGTAAAATGCTGATATCTAAAATACCAATCGGGTCTTCTGTATAAGTGCCTTGTTTAGAAACCAGCTTGTACCATTGCTTGTTAAGGTATAAACCAAAATTGTGTAATGCCTCTGGGTGGTAAGCTCTTTCCTTTTTTTCAATATCGAATTTAGCTTCCAGAGCTGATAAGAATTCTGCTTCGGTTAATCCATTCAGGTCTTTCAGCAAACGATTATAATCCATGATCTGCAATTGGCTCGAAGGAAAAAGTGTAGTTAAAAAATAATCAGCATTTGCTGTGGCAGCTTTACCCAGCGCATTACGCACTTTAGCAGCAGAGGCTGCACGGTGATGCCCATCCGCAATATAAGTGCAGGGTGCTTTGGCCTTAAATAACCCTGTTATATTTTTAATAGCAGCATCATCATTAACGATCCAGATGCTGTGTTGTATCTTATCATCTGCAATAAAATCATATTGCGGATTTTTTTCAGCGGTCCATTTGTTTACCAGCGTATCTATTTCTTCTATATTTCTGTAAGCAAGAAATACATTACCGGTTTGAGCTCCGGTTGTTTTAATATGATTGATCCTGTCTAATTCTTTATCCGGGCGTGTAAACTCATGTTTTTTGATAAGGTCGTTCTCATAATCATCTACCGAACTGCCGCACACAAGTCCTGTTTGGCTTCTGCCATTCATGATAAGCCGGTAAATATAATAGCAAGGTTTATTTTCCCTGAATAAAATATTTCTGCTGATGAAAGCCTGCAGATTCTCTTTAGCCTTTTCGTACACTTTTGAAGAATGGATATCAGTATCCTCCGAAAGGTCTATCTCACTTTTTGTAATGTGTAAAAAACTATTGGGATTTCCCTGAGCTTCTATCTTTGCTTCCTTACTATTCAGTACATCGTAAGGCCTGGAAGCTACACTTTTAGAAAGTTGAGCCTCCGGACGTAATGCTTTAAACGGGGTAATTGTGATCATATAATTATTAAGGTAGTAGGTGTAGCGATTTATAAGTTTGCAAAGATAATCAGTAACAAATGGATGACCTATAATTGTTAACTGAATTAATTGAATGCATACCGTTAATTATCATTTTTTAGTTTTTATTACCCGCAAAATCTTTCATCGCTTTTACCAGTACCTTTACACTGGTAATGGGAAGCGCATTGTATAATGATGCCCTGAAACCACCTACACTCCGGTGGCCTTTTATACCCACAATGCCTAGGGATTGTGTATATTTTAAAAAATCACTTTCCAGGGCCGGGTCTTTCATCACAAAACAAACATTCATCTTACTCCGGTCTGTCACTTCAACGGTTCCGGTAAACAGTTCATTTTCATCAATTTCTTTATATAGAAGAGCAGCTTTTTCCGTATTCAGTTTTTCAACAGCAGCTACCCCACCAAGGGATTTCAGCCATCTTAAAGTAAGCATGCATACAAAAACTGCAAACACAGGCGGTGTGTTCAGCATACTCTCTTCATTAATATGGTTCCTGTAATCCATTATGGTAGGTATGGTGCGTTTGATCTTTCCCAATATCTGCCTGTTTACCACTACAAGATTCACGCCCGATGGCCCCATGTTTTTTTGAGCACCGGCGTAAATGAGGTCAAATGCATTGAAATCGAGCACACGGCTCATGATATCGCTGCTCATATCTGCTACCAGGCAATTGCTGGTGTGGGGGATCTTTTGCCATTGCGTTCCATAAATGGTATTGTTAGTGGTGATATGCAGGTATTTCGCATCGTTGGGAACGGCAAAGTCTTTTGGAATATAATTGTAATTCTTGTCTTTGGAGGAACACACTACTTCCACTTTTCCAAACAATTTAGCTTCTTTGATTGCTTTGCTGCCCCAAACACCTGTATCGGTATAGGCGGCGCAATCTTTAGGGTCCAGCAGGTTCATAGGCACCTGCATAAATTGTGTACTGGCCCCACCGTGCAGGAAAAGTACTTCATGTTTGTCATCAAGCATCATCAATTCCCTAACCAGTGCCCTTGCTTCTTCCATTACCGCTGTAAACTCCGGGGTTCTGTGGCCAAATTCCAGGATGGATAATCCGGAGTTGTTCCAGTTTAAAACGGCCGCCGCAGCTTCTTCAAATACTTTCCGGGGCAAAATACTTGGGCCTGCATTAAAATTATGTATAGTTGGTACCAACGGTGAATGAGATTAGAGCTTTCAAAAAAAATGAGTGGCAAAAGTACCAAAATAAAATAAGTGATTGGCAGATAAAATGCTGGAAAGGCATAGAATCTCAAAATCAGCGAAGGGCGGCAACAGTGTAAAGATAAAGCTGAAGAATTTAGATACAACCTAATGAAGATGGGCTACTATCTTCATTATTCCTCCTGCCGCCCTATCATTTTTTCGCTGCCTTTCCATGATTTGTTCAGGTCTTCAAATTCTTTTAATTCTTTTTCGGAAAACTGTTGGTTGCTCAGATTTTTAAGATCGGGCTGGCCGGCATTTACCCAGGCAGTGTACCAAAAGGAGGCAATGCAGAAGATAGACTGCCGCATACGCCGTTCAATCATTCCGTCTAATTTTTTATTAAAAGCAATGCTGAAGGCGGAGGAATACTGGCGTATCACTTTACCATTCCTTTCTTCAAAAGAGTATTTTTTATCATCGGAAAACGCTTTGGACAGATCCCGTTCAAATGCCAATACACTATCGGCAGCTTTTGCACTTTCCAAAACCCTGTCCCATATAAATTTACCCGGATCATCTATATAATTTGCCTTACCAATGAAAAAATCGTATTCTTTTTCTGCCAGCAATTCTGGCACCCGGCTTTCCCAGAAGCCATGAATACCTTTTTGGTTGGTGAGTTGCCCATTGTGATTGCTGCTTGCATGTAATGGCACATGTGCATCGGCAATATAATGGCCCAGTTCTGCACTGTTTTTCATGATCCTGCTAAAATTCTTTTCTTTAAAAGCACTGGTAAGCCGGGAAAGCATTACCTGCACATGCCAGGGAACAATGCCATGGGCTTTAAGGGTATCTTCGGTAAATTTTGCTACCGCATCCGTCCATTTATGAGGCAGGGATTCGTAAGGATAGTCACCATATTTATCAATATCAATGTAATGGCGTGGGCCTTCATCGGGTACCGCATAGCGGCGCTTATCCGGGTCAATGGAATGTTCAGCAATAAAATTAATATTAGGTTTGTACAATACCATCATTTCTGGTGGCAAAAGGAAAACTGCATAATAATTTATTTTTTGGTGGGCATAAAATCCCCAACAGTAAGAGGGTAAATAGGCCAGCATCAGCAGGCAAATAAATAATAGCGTTCGTATCACACTTTTCATACCATTCGATTGTTGCTTAAATGTAGGGGAAATTCAGGATAATCTGTTTTGAGTTTGGCAGAAAGAACAATAATTAAATTCAGCGAAAACTGATTTTATTGATCCTTATGTTTGCCCGATTCTTCTACAAGATCAGTTACACCACCGCTTACAGCAAATTTCATTGTTTGGGTACTACTGTACTGGGTAATTGGCCGTACCCTTTCTTTTGGTATGATGTAAACATTGCCAGCCACAGAGTAAGCCATAGGAATATATACAGAAACAAAATCCTTCAGTCCAAAATCACTCATATCCTCCCTGGTAAGAAACCCGATCCGCCACACATCATTATCATCAACATTTGCCAATACATTTTGAGTAAACTTCTTTTTGTCGCCCGCAAATGCTTCAAAAAAATCACGCGTAGTGCCATAAATATGCTTTAAACCGGGGGCTTTTTGCATGAATTTGTCAAGGAAGCTTACAATACGGCCGGTAATAAAGAAGGAACTGAAATAACCAATGCTGATTAATACGGCAATAATTATCAAAAAGCCAAGGCCATAATTCTGTACATGCACCCTACCCTGTTCATCAGTTTTGCTAAATATCGGTAGCCATCCATCTACCGTGGATACCACAAAATATAACGCATATAATGTAACTGCAACGGGCGCCAGTATTAGCATTCCCTGCAAAAAATACTGCAGCAGTTTCTTAAAACTAAAGGGGTTACTCATAAAAAAAATTTAATGAACAAAGGTAAGGCAATCGGTGCTGGCTAACTTTTATGCAGTATTTCAGGTGTTCCCCTTGTTAACAAGGATGTATTAAAAAATTGTTATGAAAGGCAAAATACGATGTTGGAAACTTTGGTTACGAAAAAAGTTTCCGTAGTTTTGCATTCTAATATGATAGAAGTATTTGATACAAGTGCACGCATCAGGCAAAAAGCCGATGAACTATTTATGCAATACGGGTTACGTAGTGTGAGTATGGATGATATAGCCAACGGTCTTGGTATCAGCAAGAAAACCATTTACCAGTTTTATGCCGATAAAGATGAACTGGTTAATGCCGTAGTAGGGAGTATTATTAAAAAGAACCAGGCAACCTGCGATGTTGATAGTAGCAAAGCAGATAACGCGGTTCACGAGATCTTTCTTGCCATAGATATGGTGAAGGAGTTGTTTAGAAGCATGAACCCTTCTCTGTTATTTGACATGCAAAAATATTATCCGGGAGCCTTTAAGATGTTCTCCGAGCATAAGAATGACTATTTATATGGTGTGATAAGACAAAATCTTTTAAGGGGTATTCGTGAAGAACTGTATCGGGATAACCTTGATGTAGAAGTGTTGGCCCGTTATAGAGTTGAAAGTATTGTTCTTCCTTTTTTGCCTGATTTTCATACAAAAGTAAACATTGCCCTTGCAGAGATTGAAGAAGAACTGACCATCCATTTCCTGTATGGGTTGGTATCGCAAGAGGGATACAAATTAATTTTAAAATACCAGGAAGAACGAACTAAAAAACAAAGTGCAAATGCAAAGAAATAGAAAGATGAATAATTTAATACTCGCTTTATTATTGGTTACAACCGGTAATGTATATGCGCAAACAGCAGCTAAAAAAGTAAATCAATTTACATTGGTTCAGGCGCTTGATTATTCAAAACAACACGCTGTACAGGTACAAAATGCCTTACTTGATATCAAGATTCAAACCCAGGTAAACCGGGATGTAACTTCAATTGCATTACCTCAGTTAAGCGGATCGGGCTCAGTTAATGATTACCTTAATATTCCGGTAACCCTTGTTCCTGCAGAATTTACGGGAGGTCCGGCAGGTACTTTTTTTCCGGTAAAGTTTGGTACTAAATGGACAGCCAGCGCCGGTGTAAATTTAAGACAGTTGTTATTTGACGGGCAGGTATTTATTGCATTGAAAGCAAGGGCAGGCACAATGGAACTGGCATCAAAAGTTGCAGAGATCACGGAAGAAAATATCCGGGCAAACGTTTATAAGATATACTATCAACTTGTTACCAGTAAAATACAGATCCAATTACTGGATGCTAATATTGAAAGGCTTCAAAAACTACAACACGACCTGCAGATAATGTATGACAATGGCTTTATAGAAAAACTGGATATTGATAAAGTAACTGTACAGGTGGCCAATCTTAAAACGGAGAAGATCAATGTTGATAACATGATCCTCAACGGTTATTCGGGTTTAAAAACATTGATAGGTATGCCAATAGCCGATAGCCTTGTACTAACAGATAGCCTGAGCGATGAGCAGATCAAAGACGGTGCCCTTGAAGCCAGCCAGGCTAATTACAAAGACCGTAGAGATTTTCAGATACTGGAAATTACCAACAAACTGAATGCACTGAATGTGAGGCGTTACAAATTAAGCCAGATACCTTCCCTGTCTTTTATAGGCAATTACAGCAAACAGGCGCAACGCAACAAGTTTGATTTTTTTGGAGACGGAAGCTGGTTTACAACATCTTTTATCGGATTGCAGTTAAACGTACCCATCTTCAACGGGTTCTCGCTTCGTGCTCAAACGGAGAAAGCAAGGCTTGAATTAAAAAAATCTCAAAATGAAACTGAGGCTCTAAAAATATCTATCGATAGTGATGTTGAAAAAGCCCGGAATACTTATGCCTCCGCCATTGCCAGTATGGATTATCAAAAGAAGAATATGGCACTTGCAGAAAATGTGTATAACCAAACCAAGAAAAAATACGAAATAGGAACAGGCAGTACAACAGAGATTAATACGGCACAGGTAGATCTTAAATCGGCACAAACAAATTATGTAACTGCGTTGTATGACGCCGTTATCGCCAAAGTAGACTTTTTAAAAGCAACAGGAAAATTATAAATATCGAACTAACAATAAATATGATGAAAAAAATAACTCAAATAGCAATCGTTGTAACAATATCTGCTTTTATCGCTGCCTGTGGAAACAGCGGCAAAGAGGGTAATGCTGTTCTTGCCGAAAAGAAAGCGGCATTGGAAAAGCTTAAAGCCGGTAAATTAAAAACTGAAGAAGAGATAGTAAAGCTGCAGACGGAGATTAGTAAACTTGATCCTGCTGCCGATAATACAAAAATTAAACTCGTGGGTACGTCACCGGTAGGATTGCAGGATTTTAAACATTACATTGACCTGCAGGGAAAAGTAGATGCGGAAAATATTTCTTATATCTCGCCACGGGGAATGGGCGGGCAGGTGAAAGCCGTTTACGTAAAACAGGGCCAGCGGGTAAGCAAAGGACAGCTTTTACTAAAGCTTGATGATGCCATCGCACGCCAGCAGGTGGTTGCTGCACGCCAGCAGCTTGGGGGAATTAAAACACAGCTAAATCTTGCCAAAGACCTGTATAACCGCCAGAAAAATTTATGGGACCAGGGAATTGGAACCCAGGTACAATTGCTTACTGCCAAAACAAATGTAGAAGGATTGGAAAACCAGTTAAGTTCCGCAGGCGAACAGGTGCAAGTTGCGGTGGAACAATTAAATACCTCCAATGTTTACAGCGATGTGAGCGGTATTGCCGATATCGTAGCTATAAAAGTTGGAGAAATGTTTTCTGGAATGACGGCAGCAGGGCCGCAAATTAAGATCGTAAACAACAGCAGCCTGAAGGTAGTTACCAATATCCCGGAAAATTATGTAGGCCGCTTAAAGATAGGCACACCGGTTGTGATCAGTATACCTGATGTAAATAAGACGATCAATTCTACTGTTTCCCTTATCAGCCAGTCTATCGACCTTACCTCGCGAGGTTTTAATGTGGAAGTGAAAATTCCTGCAGATCCCGCTTTAAAACCCAATCAAACCGCCGTTGTTAAGATCCTTGATTATGCCGCACCCGGAGCTGTTGTTATTCCTGTAAATACTGTTCAGAGCGACGAAAAGAACAAATATGTTTTTGTATTGGAAAAGCAGCCGAATGGCAAAAACGTAGCAAAAAGAAAAGTTATTTCTATCGGCGATGTGTACGGGGAATTTGTGGAGATAAAATCTGGTGTTACTGCAGGAGAACAACTGATTACAGAAGGGTACCAGAATTTGTACGAAGGGCAATTGGTTGGTACCGACGTAAAGTAACTATTGGTAGCGGTTGTACGAAATTCAGTAAAAGCTGCTGCATATAGCTGTTGCAGTATAAGTGAGTGACACAACAATGATGATTATATAACTAACTGAAGATCTCAAAATATTACATATGCAGTTTATAGAAGGAGTTAAAGAAAAATTTAAACAGTTTGGTCCTACCAGTTGGGCAATCGACAGCCGTACCGCGATATACATCATTGCGATCCTGATCTCTGCTTATGGTATTATCAAATTCAATACGATGCCAAAGGAGCAATTCCCGGATATCGTGGTACCTACCATCAGCGTAACAACCGTGTATGTTGGTAATTCGCCAAAGGATATAGAGAACCTTGTAACAAGGCCCATCGAAAAGCAACTTAAGGGAATCAGCGGCGCAAAAGTTAAGAAGATAAACAGTATCTCACAAACAGACTATAGTTTGATAATAGTGGAGTTTGATACAGATGTAAAAACAGAACTGGCCAAACTGAAAGTAAAAGACGCCATTGATAAAGCGCAAACAGATCTTCCAAACGACCTTACTTCACAACCTAATGCGCAGGAGTTTGCTTTTAGTGAAATGCCGATCATGTTCGTAAACCTGAGTGGCGATTACGATGGGGTAAAGCTGAAAGCGTATGCGGATAAAATGCAGGACAGGATTGAAGAGCTTTCGGAAATTACCAGGGCAGAAATTGTAGGTGCGCCCGAAAGAGAAATACAGGTTAATGTAGACCCATACAAAATGCAGGCCGCCAGGGTAAGTTTCATGGATATTGAAAATGCCATCAGCAGGGAGAACCACGACATTACCGGAGGTTTAATTGAGGTGGGAGATATGAAACGCACACTGAAAGTGAAAGGGCAGTTCACAACAGCACTTAACCTGCAGAATATCGTAGTACGCAGCAGTGCTCAAGGAGCCACAGTTTATTTAAAAGATATTGCACAATTAAAAGATACCATAAAAGATAAAGACAGTTATGCCCGGCTCGACGGAAAAAACGTTGTTACGCTAAACATTGTAAAGCGTTCGGGCGAAAATCTGATCAGTGCTGCCGGAAAAGTGAAGACCATTGTAGAAACCATGCAAAAAAGCGGCGAATTGCCAAATGATCTTAAAGTTGTGATGACGGGCGATCAGAGTAAAGCTACCGCAACATCCTTTAACGACCTTGTAAATACCATTATCATCGGGTTCGTACTTGTACTTTTGATTCTGATGTTCTTCATGGGTGTAACCAATGCATTTTTTGTGGCCTTAAGTGTGCCCCTAAGCGTATTCGTTGCCTTCCTCTTTTTACCAATAGCAGATGCAATCGTTGGTACGCCTGTAACACTGAACTTCATTGTTTTATTTGCCCTGTTATTTGGGCTGGGCATCATTGTGGATGATGCCATCGTGGTGATAGAAAATACCCATCGTATTTATAATAATGGAAAGATCCCGATCGTAAGAAGCGCCAAGGAAGCTGCAGGTGAAGTATTTATTCCGGTGTTGGCCGGTACAGCAACAACGCTGGCACCCTTCTTTCCTCTCTTGTTCTGGAAAGGCATCATTGGTAAGTTCATGATCTATTTGCCCACGATGCTGATATTAACTTTGGCAGCATCACTCATTGTGGCATTTATTTTTAACCCTGTGTTTGCAGTAAGTTTCATGAAGCCTGAAGGAAAAGAATTTGAAGAAAAGAAATCATTACTGTTTAAAAAATGGTGGTTCTGGGCTGCAATCATAACGGCATTACTGTTGCACCTGATTGGATCACATGGTTTTGCAAATTTCCTTTTGTTCATGATGATACTTGCTGTACTTAACAGGTATTTGTTCCGTGGCATTATTCATAGTTTTCAAAACAGAATATTACCTGGCCTGATGGCACGTTATGAAAAACTGTTGCGTTGGATATTGAAAGGCTCCAGGCCTGCCTGGTCCCTGGTTTCGTTGTTTATATTATTCCCGATATCGGTTGTATTACTGATGGCAAGGGGAAACAAAAGCACGTTCTTTCCAAGCGGCGATCCTAATTTTATTTACGTGTACCTCAAATTACCGCCAGGCACTGATATTAAGCGAACAGACAGCATCACCGGCCTTTTGGAAAAAAGGGTTTATAAAGTACTGGAGGCTGAAAAACCAGGAACAGAAGGAAGCATTGTAGAAAGTATCATTACCAATGTGGCCAACAGCGCCAATAACCCACGCGATAACAATAGAAGTGTGCAACCAAACCTTGGAAGGATACAGGTTTCTTTTGTAGAATACGAAAAGCGCCACGGTAAAGCAACCAAGCCTTTCATGGATTCGATCAGGGCTCATATGGGTGGTATTCCGGGTGCAAGTATTGAAGTGGCGCAAGAGGATGGCGGACCTCCAACTGATCCTCCGGTGAATGTGGAAATTTCGGGAGATAATTTTGAAGAGATCTCCAAAGTTGCGACTAACCTTTCCAGTTACCTTGACACAAACCAGATATATGGTATTGAAAACCTGCGCATGGATGTGGATCTTAACAGCCCGGAGATAACGGTAAACGTAGACAGGGAAAAGGCTATGATAGAAGGATTAAGTACAGGGCAGATTGGTTCGGAAATACGTACTGCGGTATTTGGAAAAGAAGTGAGCAAGTTAAAAGATGGGGAAGATGAGTATAAGATCCAATTGCGTTATACAGAACTGTTACGTAATAATATCTCCGACCTGATGAATATGCGTATCACCTTTATGGACATGAATACGATGAGAATCAAGTCTGTTCCCGTAAGTGCGGTAGCAACAGTAGATTACACCAATACGAGCGGAGCTATAGCAAGGAAGAATGTAAAACGTACCATTCAACTGCAATCGAATGTGCTGGATCCTACATTAACAGGGCAGGTGAACCAGGAACTTGCAGGTAAGATCGCCGACTTTAAAGCGAAGAGTAAAATACCAGACGATGTAACCATCAAACAATCTGGGCAGGGCGAGCAGGAAACAGAGAATATTGTTTTCCTGGGTACAGCTTTGGCCATCGCACTTGGATTGATATTCCTTATACTGGTGCTGCAGTTTAATTCACTGAGTAAGGCAGTGATTGTGCTTACAGAAATATTCTTTTCAGTAATTGGTGTGTTAATTGGATATGCATTTACAGGAATGACGATTGCCACCATTATGTTGGGTGTTGGTATTATCGGGCTGGCTGGTATCGTTATTAAAAATGGTATCTTATTGATAGAGTTTACCGATGAACTTCGTGGAAGAGGCCTCAAAACAAGGGAAGCAGCCATACAAGCCGGAAAGATCCGTATTATACCGGTGATGTTAACGGCTATTGCTACCATGCTGGGATTATTACCTCTCGCCGTTGGATTTAATATTGATTTCATTTCCATGTTCCAGCACCTTAACCCCCATATTTTCTTTGGTGGTGATAGTGTTGTTTTCTGGGGCCCGCTTAGCTGGACGATCATATTTGGATTGATATTCGCGTTTTTCCTTACGCTCATCATGGTGCCAAGTATGTACATCATTTCAGAAAGGTTGAGGAGGCCGATGGCGAAATTCTATGGTACAAAGTATATTGCTGTTCTCGCTATTTTTATCGGTCCGTTCTTCTTTATATTTGTAGGGCTCATGTATCTTGTAAAAAGGCTGCAGGGCAAGAAAGTATGGAATGGAACTTTGAAAGAAAAAAGAGTATAAGAACTAATTGATATTACTTAAAAGGGCTGTCTTTGAAAGACGGCCCTTTTTTATTTACTAAAAAGCTTCATTTATTAAGTTATTGAATATGATTTCAGATAATCAGTTGCAATGAAGTGAACTTTTTTAATCAGCTATTCGTTAGTAGTGGTATGAAAAAACTCTTCCTTTTATTTTCACTGGCGCTGCTTTCACGGGAAGCAATCTGCCAAACCACAACTTTAACTGACTTTAATAGTAAGCGTAATAAAATATCCAAAACCGGATTTATTGTTTTGGGTAGCTGGGCTGCGGCCAACATGGTTTACGGCGGCATCGCAACATCCGGAGCCACTGGTTCTAATAAATATTTTAACCAGATGAATATCATGTGGGGCGGCGTTAATCTTGGATTGGCTGTAATGGGATACCTTGGTTCCAGGAGAGAGGGGGCACTTAGTTACGAAAAGTCATTAAGAAAGCAAACTAACCTGGAGAAGACATTCCTTTTTAATGCAGGGTTAGACCTCACCTATATCGCCAGTGGCCTATACCTTAGGGAAAGGAGCAGGAATGTGGTAAAAAATTCAGACAAATTTAAAGGCTATGGCGAATCAGTTATTTTTCAGGGTGCCGGATTGTTGATCTTTGACGCCATCATGTACACGCTGCATAACAGCCATGGTAAAAAATTGTATAAGCTTGCTGAAAAATTAGAATTAAGCTCAACCGGATCGGGTATAGGAATACTGGTTAAATTGTAATATTGAAATCAAAGTAAAAGGCTGCAAAATTTTGCAGCCTTTTTTTATTCAGATCCTTTTAATTTAATTATTTCCTATTTCCGTCAGTATCCAACTCCACAATCTCGTATCCCATTTTTTCCAGTCCGGGAAATATTTTTGCCTTATCACCTACCAATAGAATATTCATCTTATCTGTGTTCAGCCATTTTTTTGCTAAAGCATCAATCTCAGGTTTGCTAAGGTTTTTTAAAATATCATTTTGAGTATCTACAAAATTGCCAGGCAGGTTGTATTCCAGTATCCTGCCAATAAAACCGGCTTTTTGATTACCTGTTTCATATAATAACGCGTCGCGTTGCCCAAGTGCACTTTTCATAAAGCTGATCTCGTCTGTTGTAATACCATTTGCGGCAAAGTTTTTTATTTCCCTCATAACTTCTGCGAGCGCACTATCGGTAGCGTCTGCACGAATGCCTGAGCTGAATGTGTAAGAGCCTGTGAATTTATCTGCTGCAAAACTTGCCCTGGCTCCGTAGGTCCAGCCTTTATCTTCTCTCAGATTAATATTTAACCGGCTGTTGAAATTGGCGCCCAGCACGTAGTTCATCAGGTCTGCACGATAAAATTCTCCTGTGGCATCGTACAAAAGATCTGTAACCATTCCTACACGGAATTCTGTTTGGGCTGCTTTCGGCACATCTACCAGGTAGATAGTAGTTTTATTTATTGGGGGAGCAGCAGGTATTTTTAAAAATTTTATTTTTTTATTGGGAAGTTTATTAAGGAATGCAAGTTTTGAAACAATTTCGCTTTCTTTAAGATCTCCCACAACCACAACTTTAGCATCCTGCGAGGTAAAATAGTTGTTGTAATAATCCTGTACATCTTTTATTGATAAATTCCTGATGCTGTTCTCTGTACCATTATCACTGAGGCCAAGAATGTTATTACCACCATAATTTAATTTACGGTACACAATACTGGCAATGCTGGCCGGTTGTGATTTTATTTGTTTAAATCCTTCTAACGATTGTTTTTGAATACGAGAAAACGCATTCTCGGTAAAATTGGGCTGAAACATTCTTTCTTCTAGCAGAACGAGCGTTTTATCAAGGTTCTTTTTTAAACATTGTACAGTAAATACAAGTCCATCAAAGTTATTATTAACAGCAATCGTACTGCCTAATTTCTGCAGTTCCACTGCCATTTGTTCTGCCGTATAGTTTTTAGTATCTTCAGAAAGCATGCTTGCCGTAAAGCCTGCCAAACCTATCTTGCTTGTATCTGTAGCCTGTGCCAGGTGTCCTCCGGGAATAGTTATGGAGATGGTGGCTATTGGTAGCTCTTTATTTTCTGCTCCAATCATTTTAATGCCGTTCGGTAGTTCTTTTTTCCAGAACGCAGGAACTTTTATAACAGGGTTGGCACCAGTTCCCGGCATGGTTGTTCTTGCAAAATTATCTTTTGCTTTTACATATTTTAAGCCGGTATAACCATAATCGGGCCTGTTGTAACTGGAGGAATCTATTTTATAATTATCCGGTTTTGCAGGTTCGTTATTGCCCGATTTTGTAAGTACACTTAAAGTAACTGAACCCTTGTTTTTTATGTAAGTGTTGTAAACGCGTAAAACATCCTCTTTGGTTACTGTAAGGTAGATGTCCAGCACTTTACCAATCATATTTGGGTTACCGGTAAATGTTTGAAAAGCAGCAAGCTGGGAAACTTTACCCGATACACTTTGCAACCCATTAATATTCTGTGCTTCTATACTGCCTTTAAATTTGGCAATATCTTCATCGGTAACACCCCGTTTTTCAAAAGTTTCCAGCGCAGCTTTGAATGAGCTGTCCATAGATGCCAGTGATTTTCCCGGCAACGGGCTTAGTTGAATAATGAATTCCCCTGTAAGTTCACTCATACGGCTAAACGCATTTGCCTGCAAGGCTTTTTGTGTTTTTACCATTTCCTGATACAGTACAGAATTTTTCCCCTGTCCAATGATCTGCGCAAGGCAAGCCAGTGCACCCATGTCTTTATTGTAATTGGGCACGGTAGGATATGTTTTTGTTAGTTGCGGTATCCTCGCATAATTATCTACGTAGGAAACATACCGATCAGTAGTAAGCACTACCGGCGGTAAAACAGTTTTAGTAACTTCCGGTCCCCTGGGAATACCGCCAAAATATTTTTCTACCAGTTTGATCGCTTCGGATGGTTTTAAGTCGCCTCCAATAGTTATGGTTGCGTTATTTGGACCATACCAGCGAAGAAAGAAATTTTTCAAATCCTGCACATCAACACGGTTGAGGTCTTCTACGTAACCAATGGTTAGCCAGCTGTAAGGATGGCCGTATGGATAAAGATTTTTACTTGTATATTCACCCGCAAGCCCGTATGGGCGGTTATCATAATTCTGGCCACGTTCATTTTTTACGGTACTTCTTTGCACTTCAAATTTCTTTTGAGTTACTGCATCCAATAAAAATCCCATACGATCAGATTCCAGCCACAACATTTTTTCCAATTGGTTGTTGGGCACTGTTTCATAATAATTTGTCCTGTCCAGGTTGGTACTACCATTTAAAGTTCCACCGGCTGCCGTTATAATTTTAAAATGCTGTTCATCACCAACGTTGTCGCTTCCCTGGAACATCATGTGTTCAAAGAAATGTGCAAATCCACTTTTACCGATCTCTTCCCTGGCGCTGCCAACGTGGTAAGTAACATCTACATGAACGATGGGATCGCTGTGATCTTCATGTAATACCACTGTAAGGCCATTTGGCAATACATATTTTTCATATGGAATGATGATCTCATTTCCTTTTTTCTCAACTTTCTCTACCAGCTTTGCCTGCCCAAAAATACAAAGGCTTCCAAGCATTAAAAAAGCAGAAAGAACGTAATATTTTTTCATGTTATTAATTTGAACCCCAAATAAACTAAAAAAATGGCGCTTTGGAACACCTCTTATCATTTATTAATGTTTCTTGTATCTATTTATTTTTAATTTTAGTAAAATTTAGAAAAATGAGAACAAACCACGAAATTGATTTCAGGATCTATGGCGAAGAGTTACAGTTTGTAGAAATAGAATTGGATCCGCAGGAAACCGCCATTGCAGAAAGCGGTGCCTTTATGATGATGGACGACGGAATAGAAATGCAAACTATTTTTGGAGATGGCAGCCAGCAGCAAAACACTGGTTTGCTAGGTAAACTTTTTAGTGCAGGAAAGCGATTATTGGTGGGTGAAAGTTTATTTATGACGGCTTTTACAAATTCCGCTCATGGAAAAAAAAGAGTAAGTTTTGCTGCGCCATATACAGGTAAGATCATCGCTTTCGATCTGCAGCAATTAGGCGGTAAGATCATTGCTCAAAAGGATGCTTTTCTTTGTGCAGCCAAAGGTGTAAGTATCGGCATAGAATTTCAGAGAAAACTGGGTACCGGTATTTTTGGAGGAGAAGGGTTCATCATGGAAAAGCTGGAGGGAGACGGACTGGCATTTGCGCATGCAGGTGGTTATGTAATTGAGCGTGACCTTCAACCTGGCGAAATTTTGAAAGTTGATACGGGATGCGTAGTAGCTTATACAGCAGGCGTAGATTTTGATATTGAGTTTATCAGTGGAATAAAGAACTGGATGTTTGGCGGGGAAGGTTTGTTCTTTGCAAAACTTCAGGGACCCGGAAAAGTGTGGTTGCAATCATTGCCTATCAGCCGCCTGGCGGGAAGGATCATGCAGTATGGCACCTACAACAGGAAGGAAGAGGGAAGTATCCTTGGCGGACTGGGAAATTTACTGGATGGCCGCGAATAACCTGCGATATCGCACAAAAAAATGGCCGGTATATCACCGGCCATTTTTAATTTCTTACAATAATATTAATCTCTGCCGGATATTTTACCCAGTAAGCGAAGAATTTCAATATATAACCAAACGATGGTTACCATTAAGCCAAATGCTCCATACCATTCCATGTATTTTGGAGCGCCCATTTCTGCACCTTTTTCAATCATGTCGAAATCCAATATCAAATTAAGCGCTGCTATGGTAACTACAAAAAGAGAAAATATTATTCCAAATGTGCTGCCCTCATGAAGAAACGGCATATTGTCATATCCAAACATGCGAAGCACAAGTACAAGTAAATAAAATATGCCAATACCAACTGTGGCAGTAATGATCACCGATTTAAACTTTTCAGTGGCTTTAATTATCCTGAAGCTATATAACAAGTACATGGCTATGGCAACCCCAAATGTAAGCCCAACTGCATTGATAATGATATTCGGCGCCTTTTCTGCAAACGCACCATTGTACATGGCCGAAATGGCTCCAACAAATAACCCTTCCAGCAAAGCATATAAAGGTGCCAGGTAAGGCGCCCATTCTTTCTTGAAACTAATAACGATCGCTACCACAAGGCCCCCGATAGCACCCGTTAAAATTAGCGGCATAACATTGCCACCCTCAGCAAATTCTTTCCACGAATAGAACGACGTACCCAAAACCATAAGAAATAAGAAGCCGAATTTATTCAGCGTTCCTTTTAAGGTCATTGCATTTTCATTCAGCAAAACATCACTGATCACAGTACTGGTGAATTTTTTTTCTGAAAGGGCAGGATTGCCAGATTTTAAAAAAGCCATATATGATAATTTAAGTAATAAAAGTATAAAATAATTAGTTACCTGTAGCCGTAAATTTTGTTAAGGTGTAATACCAGGGTACTGACTTACCTGCTCAAAATTATATTCCTCCCTGCTTTTCAATTGCTGAATAAAATTGTGCAGGGCCGCCGAGTCATCCTTTTTTATATAGATCTGGTCGTGCGCCAGTAAAACCAGGTGATCGGTTGTTTTTGTGTGGTTTTTAGCAAAGGCACTGTCAATCTCATTCAACATTTCCATAGCAGTTTGCACAAGGGATTGTTTTTCATTAAAGTGCCACTCAAGGTCCCAGCCAAGCACTTTGTAACCTTTTTTATACAGGCTGTCTGCTGCAACCATGCTGCTTTTTATATCTGTGCAGTGTAAACTGTCTGTACGCCAGATATTTCTACCGGGAGTACGCACGATATTAGTTTTTAAGTGCAGGCTATCCGCACAGCGGGCGAAATCATTAACAGCGCTATCGGGCAACGCATAAAACTTATTGAAGCGGTTTTCAAAGGCATGAGTATAACTATGATTGGCTATTTCAAACCAGCCGCTATGGCTTACACTGTCGTAGATGTCCGCCTGAAGTTTACTGCCGTAAACATGCTCTCCTATTACAAAAAGCGTAACAGGTACCTCCTCCTGCTCAATTATATTCATTACATTTTTGGTGCCTTTGTTGGGGCCGTCATCAAAAGTGAGGTAAATCGTTTTTTTCTTTTTTTTCTTTTTTTCGTGATTAGGGGCCACCGTTGTTTTTAATACAACCGTGTCGGCTTTTATCACAGGAGGCTTAAAAACTGTAAATGATTTTTGAGTTTTGAAAAAGTAAATTGATGTGAAAGCTACTGTGAGCACAGTTGTTTTGAAGATGACGGAACTTGTAAAGTCGCCACCCGAATCGGGATCCATGATGTTGTTGGTTTAGGATATGAAGATAATATGTTGGTGCAGGCATTTCCAAATATGTAATTGTTAATTAATTTAAAAATCATTACTCTTTTAATAAACCGGCAGCATCAAATACGGAAACGATAAAATTCACTAAAGGAAGCTAACCAGAATTTTCAAAATTCCGTTTTACCAGTTTTCAAATTGCCTCATCTCCGTTAACTTTGCCGCATGGAGCAATTGTTATCTCAGATCAATGTGTATAAAAGTGAAATGGACGCAGTAAAAGCTGCCGACAAAGAAGCACTGGAGAATTTCCGGATAAAATATCTCGGCACCAAAGGGCTGGTAAAAACGATCATGGGAGAGATGAAAAATGTTGCGCCTGATAAAAAGAAAGAGGCTGGCCAACTGCTGAACGAATTTAAACTTTATGCAGAAAGCCTGTACGCCAACCTGGCTGCTGCATTTGAAGGCCATAAACAGGAAACTGACAACGGGGTAGATATCAGTCTTCCCGGCAATCCTTTGCCACTCGGTGCCAGGCATCCCATCAGTATTGTACAAAACAAGATCATTTCAATATTTCACCGGTTGGGCTTTTCTGTAGCTGAAGGACCTGAGATAGAAGACGATCAGCATAATTTTAATGCATTGAATATGCCGGAGAACCATCCGGCCAGGGATATGCAGGATACATTTTATATTTCTCAAAATCCCGATTGGCTGCTGCGCACTCACACAAGCAGCGTGCAGATAAGGGAGATGGAAAAAGGCGTTCTTCCTTTGCGTATCATTTGTCCGGGCAGGGTTTACCGCAACGAAACGATCAGTGCCAGGGCGCATTGTTTTTTTAACCAGGTAGAAGGATTGTATATAGCAGAAAACGTATCCTTTGCCGACCTAAAACAAACATTGTACTTTTTTGTACAGGAAATGTTTGGCGATAAAGTTAAGATCAGGTTCAGGCCATCTTATTTTCCGTTTACAGAACCCAGTGCAGAGATGGATATCAGCTGCCTGATTTGCGGCGGGGAAGGTTGTAACGTTTGTAAAAAAACAGGTTGGGTAGAGATTCTGGGCTGTGGAATGGTGCATCCCAAAGTGCTCGAAAACTGTAATATAGATAGTAATAAATATACCGGATTTGCTTTTGGGATGGGTATCGAAAGAATTACAATGCTTAGCTACCAGGTAAAAGACCTCCGTCTTTTCAGTGAAAATGACCTGCGGTTTTTAAAGCAGTTTACAACAGCTTTATAAGATTTATTTCCTTTCTTCTTAAATAATATATCAGCAGTAGAAATACTGCTTTTTTTTTCGGGTAAAATATTTTGCAACTCTTTGGCATTATAATTGAAAACTCACTATCAATTAATGATAATTTATTATGATGAAGAAATTTAAGTTTATCGCAACATTGTCGTTTGCACTTATTTTTTTGGCTTCCTGCTCCACTTCAAAAGAAGCACGCACATACAAAAATTCAATTGACGGTAACTGGCAGTTGCAAACAGTGGTGTCTGAAGGTATTATGGGCAAAGTGAAGGCACAGATTTTTAATGAAGAAGACTTTAATTGTTTTGTTGGCAGTACCTGGAGTTTTAATAAACGCAATAGTTTGGGGAGCTATAATATCAGCAAGAACGGGGCAGAATGTGTTGCAGTTAAAAGGGATATCCGTTGGTCTGTTTATGAGAGTGCCGGTGAGCCAAAGCTATTTCAGTTTAAAAGGCTTGATAGTAAATTAAAGGAGATGGATGAGAACAGTGGCGGTTTTAGGTTTACAATCATTCAGTTGGATAATAATTCGATGCAGTTAAAATCAGATATCATGTTTGAAGGCAAACCTGCCTCATTCATTTACAATTTTGTAAGGATTTAAATTAAAATTATTTGTATGAAAAATGTATTCGCAAGCGTTACTTTGTTTGCAGCTTCTTTGATAGTTATAACGAGTGGTTGCGACACAGTAAGACGAACCAGCAATCAGGATAAGGGCGTAGTGGTAGGTGCCACTAGTGGAGCTGTAATCGGAGGTATATTGGGAAATAATGTGGGAAGTGGGAAAAATACAGCCCTTGGTGCCATTATTGGCGCAGCTGTTGGAGGTGTAGCAGGTGGAATTATAGGCAATAAAATGGATCGCCAGGCTGAGAAAATTAAGACTGAAATTCCAGGTGCAAAAGTTGAAAGGATAGGTGAAGGTATTGATGTAACCTTTGATGAAAATAACCCCGACGGTTCAAAAGCGGGTGTGTATTTTGAAACAAATAAATTTGATATAAGCTCAAACTCAAAGCTAGCATTAGATAAATTGCAGAAAATTTTTGCAGAATACCCTGAAACAAATATTTTGGTGGAAGGCCATACTGATGATGTGGGTACTGATTCTTATAATTTAACCCTTTCAGAAAAGAGAGCTGCTGCAGTTAGCAATTATTTAAGACAGGCCGGGGTTTCATCTTCGAGGATCATTACAAAATATTACGGCGAGTCGCAACCTAAAGTGGCCAATGATTCAGACGCTAACAGAGCGATGAACAGAAGGGTGCAGTTTGTGATAACAGCTAACGATAAAATGAAAGCAGAAGCAAAAAAGGAAGCTGAGAAGCAATAAAGGTTAAAATACCCCCCTCTGAATATATTAATTACTGCTGTGTGCCCGTTTTTTTAGGATGAAATTCATGCTAAAAAAGAAAATCCGGAATTCGCACAGCAGTTTTTATTTTTGCAGCATGATAAAAAACATCTGCGTGGCCGGCGCTGGTACTATGGGAAGCGGAATTGCATTGGCAGCCGCACAAAATGATTTCCGTGTTTTGCTATTTGATACCAATGAAACCGTATTGGAAAAAGCACGGAGCAGCATCAATAAAAACCTTAATTTTTTGTTGGATAAACAAAAAATTAATGTTTCAGCAAAGGAGTCTATATTAAATAATATCCATTTTACATCAAATATCAATGAGTGCATTGCCGACCTGGTTATTGAAGCGATCATAGAACAGGAAGACGCAAAAGTAAACCTGTTTGCACAGCTCGCAGTCGTAAATTCCAGCACATGCATATTTGCAAGTAACACATCTTCCCTTTCCATTAATTCATTACAAAAAAGAATTCCTTATCCGGAAAGGGTAGCAGGTATGCATTTTTTTAATCCTGCCAATATCATGAAACTTGTAGAAGTAGTGAAAGCTGAAGAAACCAGCCATGCAGTAGCAGAAACGTTGATGGATACCTGCCGGAGATTGAAAAAAACTCCCGTGCTTTGCATAGATGCTCCGGGCTTTATTGTAAATCGAGTTGCCCGTCATTATTACCTTGAAGCAATGCACCTGGTAGAGAACAATATGGCAAGTGTAGAATCTGTAGACGCATTAATGGAATCTTCTGGTTTTAAAATGGGTCCTTTTAAATTAATGGACCTGATAGGAATGGATATTAACCTTGCAGTGTCACAATCTTTGTATGAAGCGTTTGATCATGCACAACGGTTTAAGCCATCCCCAATGCAGGAAAAAAAAGTGCAGGATGGAGATCTTGGTAAAAAAACAGGGAAAGGGTTTTATCAGTATTAATATTTTCAACAGTAAAATAAGAGCATGATCTTAGTTACCGGGGGCGCAGGTTTGGTAGGCAAAGAATTGATTACGCAGTTACTTGCACAAGGAAAATCAGTTAAAGCTATTTACAATAAGACAAGTATCACAGGCTTTACGAACATTAATTTGCAGCAGGTTCACTGCGATGTATTGGATGTGGCAGAACTTGAAGAAGTAATGGAAGGAGTTGAAGAGGTATATCATTGCGCCGGTGTGGTAGCTTTTACTTCTAAAGATGCAGCAAAGCTATTTAAGGTAAATGTAGAAGGCACGGCCAATATTGTAAATGCCGCATTGAATGCCGGCGTTAGAAAATTGGTACACATCAGTTCAATTGCTGCCCTTGGAAGGCCGCTCAATAAAAAAGACCTTACTGATGAAACCATGCCCTGGACGGAAGCCTCCGGCAACAGCCGGTATGGCCATAGCAAATACCTGGGCGAACTGGAAGTATGGAGAGGGATCGCAGAAGGTTTACCTGCAGTGATCGTAAACCCTTCTCTTATATTAGGAGCCGGAAACTGGGATACAGGATCTACCGAGATTTTTAAATCTATTTACAAAGAATTGCCCTGGTACACCGAAGGTGTAACAGGATTTGTTGATGTACGGGATGTGGCAAAGGCTATGATCTTGTTGATGGAGTCGGAGATCGTTTCCCAACGGTATGTAGTAAGCGCAGAAAATGCAAGTTATAAAGATGTATTTGAAAACATCGCAAGAAATTTCAACAGGAAATTACCATCAAGAAATGTTACTCCGCTACTTGCTGCAATTGTTTGGAGGCTGGAATATATTAAAAGTAAAATTACCGGTAGAGTGCCACTCATAACAAAAGAAACTGCTGCCAGTGCCCTGGCTGTTCAGTATTTTGATAATAGAAAATTATTGAAAGATCTGCCACAGTTTTCTTACCGGCCATTGGCTGAAACGATCAGCCAAACATGCAAAGCTTTATTGCAACAAAAGCTTAACAATCATTAATGTACTTTCGTATCTGTAACCCCGTTAATCTTAAATATTGTAAACAGGTATGAGAAATTTTTTTTTAGTAATGCTGTTGACAGCTTTTTCTTTCACTTCCTTTTCACAACAGTCAGGTTTTGTTATTTCCGGAAAAGTAGTAAATGCTGCAACTAAATCGCCGTTGCAGGGGGCATCGGTGTTTGCAGAAAATACTACATTGGGTACTGCAACAGATGCAGAAGGTAACTTTAAATTATACCTGCCCAATGGGGGTTATGAACTGGTGGTAACATTTACAGGCTTCAATACCGAAACTAAAAGAATTAATGCAGCAGATGCAACTGATAAGGGTTTGGTGTTGGAATTAAATCAAAAGGAAAAAGAAATGCAGGTGGTATCTGTGGTGGCTACCGGTGAAGTGAAAGACGGGTGGAATAAGTATGGTATATTCTTTTTTGAACAGTTCATTGGAAAAACTACCAATAGCAATGGTTGTACAATAAAGAACAAAGAAGATATTAAATTCTTTTTTTCTAAAAAAAGAAACAGGCTAAAAGTTATGTCTTCCGAGCCTTTGCTGATAGAAAATAATGCCTTGGGTTACACTATAAAATATGCTCTTGATTCTTTTATTCATGAATATGCATCGCAGGTAAGTGTTTATACAGGCAACCCTTTATTTGAAGAAATGACAACTACAGATCCTGCACAACAGGCCGCTTGGGCTAAAGCAAGACAGCAGGCTTACAAAGGTTCTGTTTTACATTTTATGAGAAGTGTATTTAATCAACAATTAAAGGAAGAAGGTTTTGAAGTGCAATTCGTGATCAGTGTTAACGGCGGTGATTCTGCTTTAAAATTAAAAAACTATTACAGCGCATTAAATTATAAGAAAGACGATAGCCTTAATACAGTAGAGATAAGGCCCAACCAAAATGAAGTGGGCGTTCTTTATATGAATGAAAAACCTGCTCCGGCTTATTTTACTGACAATGAAAAAGGGCCCGTTGATTTTCAATTTTCGGTATTAAGTTTTTTACCACAACATTCTATAACAGTAGAACAGAATGGTTATTTTTTTGAACAAAATGAGATCACTACCAATGAATACTGGACCTGGGAAAGAATAGCAGACCAGGTACCTTATGATTATGTTCCCAACTAAAAGCCACAAGGAAATGATTGAGGAAGAAATTTACTGATGGTATGCCGGAGATACAAGGCGGTCATTTCCATAACAAGTGAAATTTGAGGCAGGAACTATTTTAATAGAATTATTTCTTCATTACTTTATCCCATAACTCCGGAATCCTTTTTACCCACACAAGTTCTTTTTGTTTTTCCCTGGCATCCTGCACCGGTGAGCCGAAGTAAGCTTTATTACCTTTCAGATCTCCCCCCACACCGCTTTGTGCCATGATCACAGCATTTTCACCTATGGTGAGTGTTTTACTCACACCTACCTGCCCCCAAAGTATTACACCATCCTGTAAGGTAACAACACCTGCAATCCCAACCTGTGCTGCAATCAAACAGTTTTTCCCGATCACGGTATCATGTCCAACATGTATCATATTGTCCATTCTTGTTCCTTTACCAATCACGGTATCGTGGCTTACGCCTCTGTCGATGGTGCAACCAGAACCGATCTCCACATCATCTTCAACGATCACCCTTCCGCAGTCGGGCATTTTTTTATACCACACTTCCCGGTCTTTCTTGCTGTTATAATAAAATGAACTGCCACCAATCACGGTACCTGGTTGTATGATAACATTGTTGCCAATGATACAATGATCCATGATGGTTACATTAGGATAAATGATGCAGTTGTTGCCGATGGTTACGTGATTGCCAACAAACGAATTGGGATAAACAAAACTTCCTTCACCAATTGTTGCACTGTGGCTGATCATTTTAGTGCAGGGCTCAAATGGACGAAAATGATTTACGATCATACAGTATGCATCAAACGGGTTATCTACAATCAGCAATGCTTTTCCATCCGGTACAATTGCTTCTTTATTGATGATGATAAAGCTCGCGGCACTGTTAATACACTTGTCGTAATATTTGGGATGATCTACAAATACCAGGTCGCCTTTTTCAACTTTGTGTATTTCGTTTATTCCGGTTGCCTGGCTGTTGGCATCACCAATTAATTTTGCACCGATAAATTCGGCTATCCATTTTACGGCTACTGGAGAAGGAAATTGCATGCGTTCTTGTTTGTGCAAAGGTACTATTCGTTTGCTTTTACTTCTGTTTGGGAAAAATATTTCTTCATTCCGGCGTTTTAAAAAATTATTTTTAAAAATAGTGAGGTTCTGTTTTTTATAAATTTTCTATGGTCTCACATAAAATAACTGCTAGCGTTTTTTTTTAAATGTACCGCTGGTAAAAAATTAAGATCGCTGAAACACCTGTTAAATCAATACTTTCAAAGAGATCTGATTGTAAAGGTCAGAAAAAATGTTTTACTTAATTCCTGTGAACAACATGTAGGATATCAAAAATACTATACCCTTATCCACAGGGTAAATAAAAATGTGAATAAAATAGTTGTAAATATTTTTTTAGTTAGCAAAAATTATTTTTAATATTGTGTATGGGATTTCATCCCGGTACTTACTAACCCACCTATATAATAAAGCCTGGCTCCAAAATGTCGGGCTTTTTTAATGGATAAAATCTGATCGATTTATTTTTCAACGGTAAGAATCACATCATCCATCAACTCATTTTACTTTCTGCAACAACATAATAATAAATTACCTTGCAGCTAAATAATCAGTGTATGTTAAAATCAATGACGGGTTTTGGAAGGGCAGAACAAACAGTAGGCGATAAAACTTTCCTGGTGGAAATAAAAGCACTTAACGGAAAGCAATTTGAATTGCAGTTGAAACTTCCCCCGTTGTTAAGGCCTTACGAATTTGAGATAAGGAATACATTGCAGGAACACCTTGTTCGGGGAACAATTGATTGCTATGTAAATATAAAACAAAACGGCACTTCTAAACCTGTTACTATCAATACCGAATTGATAAAAGCTTATTACAACCAGATACAACAGCTTGCAGGCGAATTAAATATTGATACCAATTCTGTTTTAAGTGCATTGTTGCGGCTACCCGAAATCGTTAGTCCTACAAATGAGATCCTCAATGAAGGAGATTACAAAGAATTCAGTGTTGTGCTTGTTGCTGCCTTAAAAGAATTAAACCGGCACAGGGAAGAAGAAGGTAATTCCCTGGAGAAAGATCTTATTAAGAGGATCTCAATGATCAAGGAGCAGGAAGAATCTATTTTAAAGCTGGAACCTAACCGAAAAAAAAGGATAAAGGACGAAATTCACCAGTTGCTGAATGAACATGTTGGTAAAGAAAATATTGATAATAACCGGATGGAACAGGAACTGATCTATTATATGGAAAAGATAGACATTCACGAGGAACAGATCCGGCTTCGCCAACACTGCGAGTATTTTGCAGAAATAATGAAAGCCCCCGAAGTAGGAAAAGGTAAAAAGCTTTCTTTTATCTTGCAGGAAATTGGCCGTGAAATTAATACCACCGGCAGCAAAGCTTATGATGCTGATATCCAAAAGTGTGTGGTAAAAATGAAAGATGAACTGGAAAAAGCCAAAGAGCAAGTGCTGAATGTGTTATAATAAAATATACCAACTGAAAACATGCAATATTTTTAAAGTATGACCCGCCGTTCAATCAGTATGTTCCGCTTTTCCGCTTTAATTGCTTTGATGTCGTTACTGTCAGTTTCGTGCCGGCATATTGATGTGTTTGAGAAAAATGTTCCCATACCTAAATACAAATGGGATTATAATTTTAAAGCAACAGGCGATTTTGCCATCACAGATACGTTGTCTTCTTATAATATATATATAGTTTTAAGGCATACCGATGCTTACAAGTACAATAATATTTGGCTCAATGTTGGCTTGCAGGGTCCTGGCGATTCAATTTTTTATCAAAAAGTAAAACTAGATCTGGGTACTGATGCAACCGGGTGGGAAGGAACGGGAATGAACGATATCTGGGAAGTAAGGAAAATTATCAGTGGCCTTCCACGCCGGTTTAAAAAAATGGGGCTCTATAAATTTAGTATCGGCCAGGTTATGCGGGATAATCCACTCACCGAAGTGATGAGCGTGGGTTTGCGGGTGGTGAAGCTGTAATAATTGCTGTTAAAGGATTTTAACAGCGCAAACATACTCTCAACATAAATATGAACGTTAATAAAAACATTTCTTTATTTTCAAGGTCTTTTACCGCAATTATGAAGGTTAATATATCTTTACGGCGTTTTTAAACCAACACCATAAAAACTTTACTCGTGAATCGTACATTTCTTTTCGTTTTATTTTTAATTACCGCAACACTTTCTTCCACAGCCCAGGAAGCAAATAGTTATGTGCAGCAGGGAGAGTTTGGTATTACTTTAGGGGCAGCTCATTATTTTGGAGACCTCAATACCAGGGCCGGGTTAAACAGGCCTAAACCTGCTGTGGGTGCATTTTTCAGAAAGCAATTTGGTAATTATGTGGGCCTCAGAGTGGCAGCGCATTATGCCCAGTTAGGATATAGCGATACTTATAGCAAGAACGAATATCAAAAAACCAGAAACCTTAGTTTCAATTCTAATATTTTTGAACTTGGTGTGCAGGGAGATTTTAATTTCTTCAAATATGTCCCAAATGATCCTTACCATAATTTTACGCCTTATGTTACATTAGGTGTGGGCGTTTTTACTTATGATCCATATGCTTACCTTGATGGACAGAAATATTTTTTGCGTCCGCTGGGTACCGAAGGTCAAACCGCTGGTATTGGCAAAGAATACGGTACTATGGCTTTGTGTATCCCATTCGGTGTAGGTATCAAGTATAGCATCAATAATAAGGTTAATCTCTCTTTTGAGATCACACAGCGTTTTACAACTACCGATTACCTGGATGATGTAAGTACAACTTATGCCCCGGCATCGGCGTTTCCTCCCGGCCCTAATGGGCCTTCCGTTGCTTTTCTTTTGCAGGACAGGTCGTACGAAACAAGGCCAGATGATCCACTTGGCTCCCATCTTGGCGCACAACGTGGTTGGAGCAAACAAAAAGATCAATATGTAATTGCCGAAATAGGTATTTCTTTTAATATAGGTAATTACCGTTGCCCAAGCGCAGATTGATCTGCCTGACGTTACATAAAGTTACTTATTACCCTGCCCAAAAAGCAGGGTAATTCTTTTAAGTACTTAATGATAGGTTAGCCATCTTATCGGGTATTGAGTAAATATTGAATGTCGGTATTCTGCTAAATTTAATTACTTTTGCTGCCCAAAGTCAGGCCCTGTGCCTGACTGCTCATTTTATTTACTCATGAACTTAAAAGATACCATAGATTCGGAAAAGCTGCCAAAACACATCGCCATCATTATGGATGGAAACGGCAGATGGGCGCAGGAGAAAGGGGAGGATCGCCTTTTTGGGCATTTGCACGGCGTTGAAAGTGTAAGGGATGTGGTAGAAGGCGCTGCCGAATTAGGAATTGAATACCTTACCCTTTATGCATTTAGTACAGAAAACTGGGACAGGCCAGAAGACGAAGTGAGCGGTTTAATGGAGTTGCTGGTTGATACCATTAAAAAGGAAGTTCCCACACTCAATAAAAATAATATTAAACTTCATGTAATAGGAGCAACCAATATGTTGCCCGAATTTGCCCGCCAGGAACTGGCTGATGCTATAAATGAAACAGCTACCAATACTGGTCTCAATTTAATAATGGCATTAAGTTACAGCAGCCGCTGGGAATTGGTAAATGCTGTAATAAGTATTGCAGAAGAAGTAAAGGAAGGAAAAATTGAACCCGCTGCCATCACGCAGGAAGTGTTACGAAGCCACCTTGCAACAAAAAATTTCCCGGATCCGGAACTGATGATCAGAACCAGCGGTGAATTCCGTATTAGTAACTTTCTTTTATATCAACTGGCATACTCCGAGTTGTATTTTACCAATACACGCTGGCCGGATTTTCGAAAAGAAAATTTATACGAGGCCATCCTGGATTATCAACATAGAGAGCGGCGATTTGGAAAAACCGGTGCACAGGTAAAGAATGTGGAGGCAACTAACCCGGAGGTTTGAATGTAATTATAAGTTTGGTTGGCTGATTTACAGCAGATAAACAGCGAATACCTTTCATTTAACAAATTGTTTTAATTAATGGGCTTAATTTGCCGCACGTAAAATACCAATTGATGCACAGGATCTACCAGAACTTTTTTCTTATTACTGTTATAATATTATCTGCAAAGCATTCAATTGCACAGGGCGATTCAACAAAAATTACCCCAAATGTTTACAGCGATACCACTCCTGTATCGGTAAATCCTGCCCTGCAGGAAATTTTTAACTCCAGAACTCCCAAAACATATGTAATTGCTGGTATTAATGTTACCGGTTCGAGGGCGTACGACCGCAACCTGATCATTTCTATTTCAGGAATGGCTGTTGGTGATAAAGTGCAATTACCCGGCTCCGATCTATTTGCCAAAGCAATTACAAAACTTTGGAAGCAAAGCCTTGTGTCCGACGTAAAGATCAACCTCACAAGCCTGCAGGATAATAACCTTTATGTAGAAATTGAAATGACTGAGCGGCCAAGGTTACTCGATTTTACGTTTACAGGTGTAAAAAAAGGAGAGAAAGACGACCTGGAGAAAAAAGTTGACTTATTGAAAGACAGAGTGTTAACTGAAAATATGAAACTTAGTGCGGTAGAAGCTATCCGCAAGTTTTACTATGATAAAGGTTTTAGAAAGGTGGAGATAGAAATGGAAGAGAAGGTTGTATCCGGTGTTAACAACGCCGTATCATTAACTTTCAAAATTAAAAAAGGGAACAAGGTTCGCATCAATTCACTCAATTTCACCGGCAATGAAACAGTAGCCGATCAGAAGTTGAAAAAGCAAATGAAGGGTACAAAGGAAATGACAAGGCTTACGCTTTTTCCCGAAAGAGTAATCAGTCCTTACGGTGATTCTACCAAACCACTCACATTTAAGCAATATCTTAATACAGTAAGTTTCCTTTCGCCAACCCGAACAGCAACTTATATTGATCCCTATTTCAGGCCTAAATTTTTCAGTGGCTCTAAATTTAGTGAAACCAAGTACATTGAGGATAAGGCAAGAGTGGTTGATTATTATAATTCCCAGGGTTTTAGAGATGCTGCAATGGTAGCTGATACGCAGTTTTATAACTCCAAAGGCAACATGAATATAGAGATGAAGATGAGCGAAGGCCGTAAATATTATTTTGGAGATATTACCTGGAAGGGAAACACAAAATATTCTGATTCTATACTAAATGTATTCCTTGGCATTAATAAAGGAGACATTTACAATATTGAATTATTGAATAAAAGGCTTGGCCGCCAGCTTTCTGCAGAAGGTGGAGATATCGGAAGCCTTTACCAGGATGATGGTTATCTTTTCTTCCGCTTAGATCCGGTAGAAACAGCTGTTTATAATGATACTATAGATTTTGAAATTCGCATGACGGAAGGCCCTCAGGCTACCTATGGCCATATTACCGTAACTGGTAATGATAAAACAAAAGATTATGTAATACTCAGGGAATTGAGAACGATCCCCGGCGAAAAATTCAGCCGCTCGGATATCATACGTACACAGCGTGAGTTATCTCAACTGGGGTATTTCAATCCCGAAAAGATCAATCCAAATGTAATTCCTAATTCAGATAACGGTACAGTAGATATCAACTGGCAGGTAGAAGAAAAATCTTCTGATCAGCTGGAATTATCGGCGGGTTTTGGTGGAGGTATCGGATTAACGGGTACACTAGGCGTTACTTTCAACAACTTCTCTTTAAACAATATCGGTAATAAATCTTCCTGGGATCCATTACCTTCCGGTGGTGGACAAAGACTGAGTTTAAGGGCACAATCTAACGGTAAAGCATTCAGGTCCTATAACTTCTCCTTTACAGAACCATGGCTTGGCGGTAAAAAGAGAAATTCATTTTCTATCAATTACTTTAATACCAAATATGCAAATGCCGTTGATAATTTTGGCAGCTATTGTAAATCATGCGGAGATACTTCTTATGTAAAAACAGTGGGATTCGGTATTTCCCTCGGAAAGCAATTAAAATGGCCGGATGATTATTTTAACCTGATCTATTCGTTGAATGTTCAGCAATACAAACTAAGAAATTATAATAATATCTTCCGTGGACTGAGCAATGGAAATTCTACCAATGTAAGTTTAAGGATTACTTTGTTGCGAAATTCGGCCGGACCTAATCCTATTTTTCCAACAAGTGGATCTAATTTCACGGTAAGCGGCCAGTTTACCCTTCCGTACTCTTTAATTGGAATTACTGACGGCTCTGTAAATGAGTACAAATTACCGGAGTTTCATAAATGGCGTTTCACCGGCGAATGGTATACTCCTATAGGAAGAGCCAGGGGCGCAGAAAAGAACAAGCAATTTATCCTGAAAATAGCCGCCAAATATGGATTTATTGGTAAGTACAACAGCAAACTTGAGGTATCGCCATTTGAGCGTTTCCAGGTTGGGGATGCAGGATTAAGCAATACTACGGCCTTGCTTGGCTATGATATCATATCTCACAGAGGTTACCCGATTTATAGTAATTCTAATCCAAAGATCAACCCGGATGGTATAACGCCTGCAGAGTATTTTACCATCTTTAACAAGTATACCGCTGAATTAAGATATCCATTCAGTACCAGTGCCAGCAGCACTATCTATGGCCTTGCATTCTTTGAAGCAGCCAATGGTTGGTATAAATTCAAAGACTATAATCCATTTAAATTACGCCGTTCGGCTGGTGTGGGCCTTCGCTTCTTCCTGCCAATGTTTGGTTTACTTGGATTTGATTATGGTATTGGCTTAGACAGGTACAACCAAACCAGCGGAATAAAGGGCGCAGCCAAATTTACATTCATGCTTGGGCAGGAAGCAGAATAATCTTTAATCAGTAATTTGCACAATCGTATATAAAAATCGATAAAATGAAAAAATTAACAGCACTTGCTTTTATTCTTCTGGCTCTTTCGCTGGGAGTAAATGCACAACGTTATGCAGTAATTGATTCCAAATATATCCTGGATAAGATACCGGATTACAAGGAAGCTCAAAAGAAACTGGACCAGTTTAGTGAATTATGGCAACAGGAAATAGACCAGAAGCAAACTGCTATGGATAAAATGGTTAAAGACTATGATGCAGAACAGGTTATGCTTCCAGACGCTTTGAAAAAGAAAAGAGAAGATGAGATATATAACAAAGAAAAAGAACTTCGCGACCTTCAGAAAAAACGTTATGGCTTTGAAGGCGACCTGTTTAAAAAAAGACAGGAGCTTATAAAGCCGATCCAGGATAAAGTGTACAACGCAGTTCAAAAACTGGCTGTAGAAAAGCAATATGATTTTATACTGGACAAAAGTGAAGGAATTACCGTTATATTTGCCGACCCAAAACTGGACAAGAGCGAAGATGTACTAAGAAATATGGGTGTTAAATAATTTATAAGTTGCCTTAACAGTGCAGCATTTCATTGAAAATAAACCACTTAATTAAATATAAAATCTAATCAGTAAAAGTTAAAAAAGAAATGAAAAAATTAATCGTAGCAGTTGTAATTGTAATGGGATTTGGAATCTTAAGTGCATCGGCGCAACAAAAAATCGGATATATTAATACGGATGAATTGATTGGTGTAATGCCTGAAGCAGAAAAGGCTGATTCAGACCTTAAAGAGTACCAGGCTTCTTTAGCACAACAAGGACAGGATATGCAGAAAGAACTATATGAAAAAGACAGTTTGTTTGTTAGGGATTCAATTAAGCTTTCTCCTAGTATGAAAGATATTAAAAGAAACGAACTGATCGGTTTATACCAACGTGTACAAAACTGGAACCAACAGGCCCAGGAAATGTACCAGGCTGAAGCCCAGAAGAAGATAGCTCCTATCCGTTCGAAAGCATTAGAAGCAATTCAGGCAGTAGCTAAAGAAACCGGTTATGCTTATGTAATTGATTTTAATTCTCTTTTAGTTTACCCAGCGGGTGACAACCTGCTTGAGCCGGTAAAAAAGAAATTGAATATCAAAGCAACGGCACCTAAACCAGCAACTGCGCCAATACCTAAAAAAGGATAATAAATAATTATAGATCTATTTTGAGCCATCCGTTTAACTCACGGATGGCTTTGTTATTTTTGATAAATGAATAATCAACCCATCGGCGTATTTGATAGTGGTTATGGTGGCCTCACCGTTCTAAAGGAGATCGTGCAGCAATTGCCTGCATACGATTACCTGTACCTGGGAGATAATGCCCGGGCGCCTTATGGGCCCCGCAGCTTTGAAACCGTGTATGAATATACTTTGGAATGTGTAAAGTGGTTTTTTAAACAAGGTTGCCCTTTGGTGATCCTCGCTTGCAACACGGCCTCAGCAAAAGCATTAAGAACTATTCAGCAAAACGATCTTCCATTAATTGATGCCCAAAAACGCGTGTTGGGTGTTATCAGGCCAACATCAGAGATCATTGGAAACTATACAAAAAGTGGCCATGTGGGTGTAATGGGCACTAAAGGAACTATACAGTCCAACTCTTATGTTATAGAAATCGGTAAATTTTATCCTGAAATTGTGGTGAGCCAGGAGGCTTGCCCTCTTTGGGTTCCATTAATTGAAAACAACGAGCATCAATCGGATGGAGCGGATTATTTTGTAAAACAACATATACATAGCCTGCTTAACAAAGATCCTGATATAGATACTATTTTGCTGGCATGTACCCATTATCCATTACTGATGGATAAAATATTACAATATATACCCAAACATGTTTCAGTAATTACCCAGGGCAGTATTGTGGCAGAAAGCCTGAAGCATTACCTGGAGCGGCATACGGAACTTGAGGCTAAATGCAGCAGGCAAGGCATCCGGAAATTTTATACCACAGGTGAAACAGCTGATTTTGATAACCATGCAAGCTTGTTCTTTGGTGAACAAGTAAGGGCAGAAAAACTGGATTTAGGATAAACAGCAGCTTTAATACCGTAAATCCCTTAGTTCATAGCGCCTGGGAATGAATAATATAAGCCAGGCGCTGGAATTCTTTTGATTTCATTTCATATTTTATCCCGAAAACCCTACCTTTGCCGTCCTTTCACAAGCAGCGGGGATGGTGCCCGGCTGATAGAAACGAATATTAACAATTTTTGTAAAAGGAAAAAATATTAAAAATGCCCGGAAAAAAAAGAACCTACCAACCCCATACACGCCGTAGAAAATCTGTACATGGATTTCGCAGGCGCATGCAGGATGCCAATGGCCGTAAAGTATTAGCAAGCCGCAGAGCAAAGGGACGTCACAGACTAACTGTTTCTGACGAACATGGTTCAAAAAAATAGACTAATCTCCTGATTGCATAATTGTAATCGCAGGAAAATGTATATTAGCCTCTGTATTTGCAGGGGCTATTTTTATTTTAAAAGTTTGAATACAGTTACACGATATTTTTACAGAAAGCAGGATAAACTAAAAAGCCGCAAGGCTATAGCACAGCTTTTTAGCAGTGGTAAAAGTTTTTCCAACTTTCCGTTCAAGGTGATCTGGTTGCCTGAAAATGACAAGGCAATTTTGCAAACAGGCATTGGCGTTAGTAGCCGCTATTTTAAGAAAGCAACAGACAGGAACAGGATAAAACGATTAATGAGGGAAGCGTACCGTTTACAAAAAGTAGTATTGCAACAGCACCTGCAGGAAAAGGAACTGCGCCTTTCCATTTTTATATTATATGTAGGTAGAGAATTGCCAGAATACAACCAGGTGTATGAGAAAACTGGAATTATATTAAAGCGCCTTATAAAATTCTGCGATGAAAACACTCAGGCAGCTGTTTAGCCTACCATTTATTTTTATCATTAAGTTATACCAGTGGATATTATCGCCACTGCTTGGCCCAAAGTGCAGGTTTACACCAACCTGTTCAAATTATGCGTTGGAAGCTTTTAAAAAGTATGGCCCTATAAAAGGTTTTTGGCTTTCGCTTAAAAGAATAGGTAAATGTCATCCCTGGGGTGGGCATGGCCACGATCCGGTACCTTAAAAAGCAAGCTGCTGATATTACTATTCAATTTGATGAATATTTTTTCTTGTGGCCTGTAATATTTTGCAACCTGCTTTTAAAAAGATAACCGTATTTAATTAAATGAAATCTATAAGGTCCTGGTTAAGTTTTTCTTTTTCAGTAAACCACAATCCATGTGGAGCGCCTTTATATACTATCAGTAAAGAACCTTTAATAAGACGGAATGATTCTTTACCAGTGGGATCAATGGGAACAGTTTTATCAGCATCGCCATGAATGATAAGTGTAGGTACGTTTATTTTTAGCACATCATCACGGAAATCTGTAGACGAAAATGCTTTTGCACAGGCCAGTGTTGCAATAGGAGAGGCGTCCATTACTTTGGTTAGTGCATCCTGTAAAAATGCATCGCTAACCGGATGCTGTAATACTCCCACTCCAAAAAAATCTTTATTGAAACTTTCAAAGAAACCCGGGCGGTCATCAATCATGCCTTTTGCCATCTTATCAAATTCTTCCTGTGGCACTCCGTTCGGGTTACTATCAGTTTTAAGCATGTAAGGAACCACTGCACTCACCAATATAACTTTACTAATTCGGGCACCGCCAAACAATGAAAAGTACCTTGCAATCTCGCCACCACCCATAGAAAAACCTACCAGTGTTACATCTGTAAGGTTTAGTTGGTCAAGTAATGATTTAAGATCGGCTGCCATCGTATCATAATCATAACCACTGGCCGGCCTGTCAGATTTTCCAAAACCTCTCCTGTCATATGTAATACAACGCAGCCCTTGTTGAGGTAACTGTGTGATCTGGTATTCCCACATCATGCCGCTTAAAGGCCAGCCATGAATGAATACCACAGGCTTTCCTGTTCCATGATCCTCATAATAGATGTTGATCGGCGTTGCGTTAACCTGCGAAGATTGTATAAAAGGCATACATTAAAGTTTTAATGAAATAATATTTGTAATGATTACTTCAAAGATGCTGCCATTAAAGCACCTATGATATTTCTATACCGGGAAATTATTTCGGGGAAATAAATACACTGTTTTTATGGGCATAAAAAAACCGCCCTTTTGCTAAGAGCGGTGTAAAGAATATTATCAAACTATTACTTTATAGCAGCCTCAAATCTTTCTGCCACTTTGCTCCAGTTTACCACATTCCAGAAAGCAGCGAGGTAATCTGCACGCTTATTTTGGTATTTAAGATAATAAGCATGTTCCCAAACATCAGCACCTAAAATGGGTGTTCCTTTAACTTCGGCAATTTCCATTATAGGATTGTCCTGGTTGGGGGTTGAACTCACTTCCAGTTTACCATCTTTTACAATGAGCCATGCCCATCCACTGCCAAAGCGTGTTAAACCGGCATTGTTGAATTTTTCTTTGAATGCATCAAAAGAACCGAAAGCATCGTTGATCGCATCAGCCAGTTTTCCTGTTGCACTACCACCTGCATTAGCCGCCAGGCTGTTCCAGAAGAAATCATGATTCCAGTGTCCGCCGCCGTTATTACGAACAGCAGGGCTTATAGAACCGGCATTTTTTACCAGCTCCTCAATTGATTTATTTTCATTTTCAGTTCCCGCAATTGCCTTATTTAAATTGTCAACGTAAGCCTGGTGGTGCTTATCGTGATGGATCTGCATTGTTTGTTTGTCTATATGTGGTTCCAGTGCTTCGTAAGCATATGGAAGCGGTGCAAGTGTAAATGCCATAATGTATAATTTATTCGTTTAAAAATATTAAAAGACAGTTGCAAAATTAAAGCCTAAAAATGGAAATACAGTTTTTTAAAAATGATCTTTCTTATTTCGAAAACCGGTTTAACAGCGAATCTTCTTTTCAGCGTTTAAGCTTAAAAAAGTCTTTCATCAATTTGCTGCTTTCTTCCTCCAGCATACCACCGGTAATAGTTGTTTTAGGATGAAATGGGTTATTGGCGCCGGTGCATCTCCTGTAACCGTTCTTTTCATCATAAGCACCAAAAACCACACGCCCGATTTTACTCCAGAATAAGGCACCACTGCACATCAGGCAAGGTTCAACAGTAACGTACAAGGTTGCTTCCGGGAGGTATTTGCTCCCCAAAAAATTAAAGGCCGTAGTAAGTGCAAGTATTTCTGCATGAGCCGTACTATCATTTAATAGTTCTACCTGGTTATAAGCCTTCGCTATAACCTGATCGTTCATCACAATAATAGCTCCAACCGGAACTTCATCTTTTTCAAATGCTTTCCTCGCTTCCCGTATTGCCTGTTGCATGTATTGTTCATCGTCCATACAATATAATTGGTTTAACTTTAAATCAAAATTAAGCAAATGCCAACGCCGAATAATTTATTGAACCTTCGTAATTATTTTAATAGTGGCATTACAAAGCCAATAGCGTTTAGAAGGAAACAATTGCAGGTATTAAAAGCCGCAATGGTAAAACATGAACAGGAAATATATACCGCTTTATTCGAAGACCTTAAAAAAAGTCCGGAAGAATGTTGGGTAACAGAAAACGGGTTTGTATTTACAGAGATAAACCATACGTTAAAAAAGCTGGATGCCTGGATGAAACCTGAAAGAGTGCCTACCAACCTTTTAAACCTTCCTTCTAAAAGTTTTATACTGCCCGAGCCATTAGGAGTTGTGCTCATCATCGGGCCATGGAATTATCCTTTGCAATTATTATTTACTCCGCTTGTAGGGGCTATAGCTGCAGGTAATTGCGTTGTACTAAAGGCTTCTGAATTTGCCCCGGCAACAGCGGCGTTAATGAAGAAGATAATTGAAGCTAATTTTGATCCCTCCTACATTTTGTTTACTGATGGAGATGGCGCTAAAGTGATACCAGCAATGATGCAGGACTTTGTTTTTGATCATGTTTTTTACACAGGAAGTACTGTTGTAGGAAAAATGATCTACCAAATGGCCGCTGCCAACCTGGTGCCGGTAACGCTTGAATTAGGAGGCAAAAGCCCCTGTGTAGTGGAGGCGGATGCTAATATTAAAGTAGCTGCAAAGAGAATTGTAATGACAAAATTTTCTAATGCCGGGCAAATGTGTGTGGCGCCGGATTACCTGCTGGTGCATACAGATATTAAGGAGGCATTGATCAATGAAATGAAAAAAGTATTATTGGAGTTCTTTGGTGATGACGCACAAAAAAGTGAAAACTATGGCAAGATCATTAATGAAAAACAGTTTGACAGGCTCCTGAAATATCTAAATGATGGCAGGTTGCTGGTGGGAGGCAGAGCCAATCGCTCAACGCTGTATATTGAACCAACATTATTAACGGATATAGATACTGAAAGCAATATCATGAAGGAAGAAATTTTTGGGCCGATATTACCGATACTTTCTTTTTCCAAGATGGAAGATGCTGTAAAAATAATTGCAGCAAATAAAAATCCACTGGCGTTTTATATTTTTACTTCGGATGCAGGGAAGGAGAAAAGATGGCTAACAGCTGTTCCTTTCGGCGGCGGATGTGTAAATAATGCAAGCTGGCACCTAACCAATCATAAACTACCTTTTGGTGGCCGTGGATTTAGTGGTACAGGCAATTACCACGGCAGGTTCAGTTTTAATACATTTAGCCATCGCAAATCAATAATGAAAACACCAACATGGTTTGACCCATCAATAAAATACCCGCCATTTAAAGGTAAACTTGGTTTGTTTAAATGGGTAATCAGGTAATTTGCCAGTAGGTTATTTCAATTTGTAATCCCAGCTTCCGGTTTTATTAAATGAAAAAAACAATCATCCTCTTATTATTGTTAATTGTTTGCTTCAGCATATATGTAGCAGTTGTAAATAGAAACTCAGTAAAAATGACCATCAAACAGAAACTTTTAAAAGCTGCTTACCCCGTTTTTATGTGGATTTCCGGGAAAGCTGCAAAAGAAGACAGGGTATTATCAAATGAACGGGCAATTGCTCCTGTATCTTTTTATAATTTAAAAGGAACTCTTAACAATGGCAACAGTTTTAATTTTGAAAAGTTAAAAGGTAAAAAAGTATTATTAGTAAACACTGCGTCTGATTGCGGTTATACGGCACAGTATGAATCGCTGGAAAAGCTGCACAGGAAATACCAGGATCAACTGGTAGTGATCGGCTTTCCTTCCAATGATTTTAAAGACCAGGAAAAAGGGGATGACAGCGCCATAGCACAATTCTGTAAAATTAATTATGGCGTAAGCTTTCAACTGATGACGAAAACCGTTGTAAAGAAATCTGCCAACCAAAACAGTATTTATACATGGCTTACAGATGAAAAAGAAAACGGCTGGAACAGCAAGGCCCCATCCTGGAACTTTTGTAAATACCTGGTAAATGAGCAGGGCAAACTCACTCATTTTTTTGAAGCGTCAGTAGAGCCTTTGGGAAATGAAATAAAAGACGCTTTGCAATTCGGCAGGTAAATGCAACTACCGTTGTTTCAAAAAAATATTTACGTTTTTACAACGGGCATTTTTCATGGTAGTTAATGATCTCGATAGGAGTGCGTTCAAATTGGTAACCGGCATAGTGAACAAGTATCTCCTCCAGCACTTCGTTGATAGCTTCAGCTGTATTTAAAGTAACCAGTTTGTATCTAAAATCTTTAATGCCCGGCAAGCCTTTCAGGTAATTGCTATAATGGCGCCGCATTTCAAAGATACCAACTACCGGTCCTTTCCATTCTACCGATTTGTACAAATGCTTTCTGCAAACGTCTACCCTTTCCTGTAAGGTAGGAGACGGAAGTATGGTTTGAGTTTTTAGGTAATGTTTAATTTCTCTGAAGATCCACGGGTAGCCAATAGCAGCTCTTCCAATCATGATGCCATCAACATCATACCTGTTTTTGTATTCAAGTGCTTTTTGTGCACTATCGATATCGCCGTTTCCAAAAATCGGAATGTGTATCCTGGGGTTATTCTTTACTTTTGCAATAAGCGTCCAGTCGGCTTCTCCTTTGTATAACTGGCACCTTGTTCTGCCATGAATGCTTAAGGCTTTTACGCCTGCATCCTGCATCCGTTCTGCTACTTCCTCAATATTTCTTGTACTGTCGTTCCAGCCAAGCCTTGTTTTTACAGTAACAGGCAAACTGGTACCTTTCACCACGGCTTCTGTAAGCCTAACCATAAGATCGATATCTTTTAAAACACCGGCCCCCGCGCCTTTGCTCACTACTTTTTTAACAGGGCAGCCAAAATTAATATCTACAAGGTCGGGATTTACAGTTTCGCAAATTCGTGCACTCATCGCCATGGCATCTTCATCACCGCCAAATATCTGGATTCCGAAAGGCCGTTCTTCTTCACTAAAATCAAGTTTATGGCGGCTCTTTATAGCATCCCTAATCAATCCTTCACTGCTGATGAATTCACTGAACATGAGGTCGGCGCCGTTGTCTTTACAAACCGCACGAAATGGTGGATCACTCACATCCTCCATAGGGGCAAGTAATAAAGGAAACTCAGGTAATTGTATGTTGCCTATTTTGGGCATATCATTATTTGTATATTGCGGATGCAAATTTACAAATAATCCGGTTAGGATATGGAATATAGAAGTATTAAAGGATTTACTGGAGCTGCCCAACTGGGTTTTCTGCTTGTTTTTTTAGGGTTAGGCTTTATTTTAGCTGGTGGAGCACAGTTGCTGATCGGTTTTAAGATCGTTCCTCCGGGTACCGATATTAAGGAAATGGGCAATGCCATGATTCTTGCTATGAAGAATCCTGCCAATGTTTTTTACACGAGGCTGGCGCAAGTGCTGGGTACTTTCTGCCTGTTATTTATACCGTCCATACTCTACTCACTTTTGGTAAATGGCAAAAATAAATTCTGGTTAGGCTTTAATGGTAATTTTAATGTGTACCAGGTGCTGCTGGGTTTTCTGATCATGTTTACTGCTAACATCATGGCTTCTCCTCTGCAAGATCTTACGCGTGCTGTCTTAGCTTATATGCCTACCCTGGCTGCCAGTGCAAAGGAAATGGAGCAAACTTATAACGAACAGGTGTTGATACTCAGTAACTTAAAAAGTTGGCCCGAATTTATAACTGCCCTCGCCATTATGGCTTTTTTTCCAGCCCTTTTTGAAGAAATGTTTTTTAGGGGAGCATTGCAACAATTATTTGTAAAATGGTGGAAAGCGCCGCTGGTTGCTATCATAGTAACCTCCCTGCTATTTAGTTTTATTCATGGATCTATCTACCTGTTTTTAAGCCGGGCAGTGCTGGGTTTTGTTTTGGGCCTCATGTATTTTAAAACAAAGAATATCTGGATAAATGTTATTGCACACTTTTTAAATAATGCGATTGCGTTGGCACAGTTATTCTCTTTGAGCCGATCAAATCAAAAAATAGACATCACTAAAATTGATCCTAAAATTGAATGGTGGTTTGGCGTGATCGCTATTGCTATCCTGATCTTTTTATTCAGGTTTCTCGATAAGTATTCTGAGAAAAACAGGCTGAGGATCAACAGTAAGGAAAATCTGCTGCTGGCAGAAAACCGCTCTAACCCTTTTACAAAATCTGTAAACGACCAGTTTGGCAATTAATAAACAAACATTAAAAACCAGGGCATTAACAGCGCTCATTTTTGTGTTGTTGATGTTCGCCGGATTATTTATAAATGTGTGGGCATTTATAACCCTCTTCACCATAATCATGTGCGGCTGCCTGTACGAATTCAATAAAATAATTAAACTCATTTATCCTGCGAAATATTTTCTTTTCCTGCCATTCGCTTTTTTATATATAGTAATGCCGGTGCTGATGATGATTGACCTTGGCATAAACGGCCATTATTACACACAGCAATCTGACCTGAGTAATGCAATATTAGATTACAGCGCCTTGTTGCCCTGTGCTATTTTGTTTTCGCTTTGGATTAATGATACTATGGCATACCTGGTTGGTTCTGTAATTGGGAAAACGCCTTTTTCTAAAATATCTCCCAAAAAAACCTGGGAAGGAACAATTGGTGGAGCAGTATTATGCGTTATTAGTATGTCGTTATTAGGTAAAAACAGTTCATCCGGCAGCATATTAGGCTGGCAACACTGGATCGTAATTTCTTCGCTGTGTGCATTATTTGGAACCCTGGGCGATCTGCTGGAAAGTAAATTAAAGAGGATGGCTAATCTCAAAGACAGTGGTTCGCTGATGCCTGGCCATGGAGGCTTCCTGGATAGGTTTGATTCACTTTTAATTGCAACGCCTGCTGTATGGTTGTATATCCGGTTTTTTGTTTAGTTTAATTAACCTGGAGTAAAATTCTACCGGCCGAAAAGTTAAAAAATTACAATTTACGAGTACATTTGCTGCCTGCCTGTTGTTGGGCAGTTTCAATTTTTATACGAATGACTATACACAGGGAAGGATATAAATCTATAGCGATCGCTACATTGTTATTTGGAGCATTAAATATTCTCCTTTACTGGTTTCTTGGAACAACAATGTTGTGGTTGTGCATTGCAGTACTGGTAATATCACTTGTGTTTGTGTTATTCATAGTTTCCTTTTTTCGAATTCCTGACCGTAAGCTTACCATCAGTGAAAACAGCATTATTTCCCCGGCAGATGGCAAAGTAGTAGTAATTGAAGAGATCACAGATGTTGAATATTTTAAAGATAAAAGATTGCAGGTTTCTGTATTTATGAGCCCCGCTAATGTACACGTTAACAGAAACCCGATGAATGGTGAGGTGGTATATAATCAATACCATAAAGGTAAATACCTGGTGGCCTGGAATCCGAAATCTTCCACAGAAAATGAACGACATTCTGTTGTGTTACGTAACAACAAAGTAGAGATTTTGGTAAAACAAATTGCAGGAGCTGTTGCTAAAAGGATCGTAAACTATCTGGAAGTAGGCGAAAAGGTAAACCAGGGAGCTGAAATGGGTTTTATTAAATTTGGAAGCAGGGTTGATATCCTATTGCCTGTAGGAACAAAAATTAATGTATCACTTAATGAAGTTGTGAAAGGTGGCGTTACGGTAATTGCAACGGTTTAAAGAATAGATGGGTATTGATTCGTGCAATTTGTGTTAAAAATGTACGTTAGTAGTTCCAAACAGAAATTTAAATTTATTTTTATCATCAAACTAAATAACTAAGTATGAAAAAGATCTTTTTATTAGCTACTGCAGCTTTCCTCGTTACTGGTGTTTCTTTTGCAAATACTGAAAAAGGTAAGAAGAAATGTGGTAAATCTTGCTGCAAAAAATCCGGTAAGTCTTGTTGCAAAAAAGACAAACCAAGCACAGCAAAATTATAATTGCAGCTCCGAAAATTTTTGAGCCTCCGTTTACGGGGGCTTTATTATTTATGGGCTTTCCCTCTAATACCAGCTGAATAGGGCAGGTATCACTCCTGGCAGATGAGTTTTTATAAAACTACTTAAAACAATTGTTCTAATTGGTTTAAATGCGTAACGGTGTAAGTTGGTTTTATGAGGCTTTCTGAGCTATTGAGGTGATTTACAAATACCGAATCCATTCCGGCATTTATTGCACCCTGTATATCTGCCTCCAGGTTATCGCCAATCATAATACTTTCTCTTAAACCAGCTTTAGCCATCAGCAAGGCGTAATCGAATATTTCTTTTTTTGGTTTAAGGCTATTGCTTCCTTCTGAAGTAATTACGTGGGTAAAGAAATGATCCATATTGCTATTTCGCAATTTGCTCCATTGCGTTTTTTCAAAACCATTGGTGATGAGGTGTAAGCTGTATTTTTTTTGAGTGAGGTAACTGAGGATCTCTAATGTATAAGGAAATACTTCTTTCTTAGTGGGTAAAACTTCCAGGAAGCGTTGGCTAAGTTGTTTGGAAAGCGTTTCATCACCTATCTTAAAATCAAGTAACGTACGCCACATACGTTTCCATTTAAGTTCTTCGGCTCCAATCAATCCCTTCTGGTACCGTTCCCATAAAATTTCATTATGAAATAAATATTTTCTGTAAAACTCATCAAAATGAGGTGTTACTTTTACGTGTAACGCAAATTCAATGAAAAGTTCTGATAAAGCGATCCTGGCATTACTGTCAAAATCCCACAGCGTATGATCCAGGTCGAAAAAGATATGCTTATAAGAAGCCATTAAAAAAATGATTTTAAGATGACTGTATGGTTAACTTTACAGTAGTGCATCGAAGTTAGGAATTTAATATTTTAATTGATTAACGAATGAACGTAATAGTAACAGGTGCCAGTAAAGGCATAGGAAAAGCGATTGCTTTAAAATTTGCTGCAGCAGGCCATCATTTACATTTATGTGCAAGAAATGCCGATACACTTAAAAAAACGGCTGCTGAGATTCTTGCCAAATTTCCCGGAGCGGCGGTTTCTTATTTTGCAGCAGACTTGTCAAAAAAAGATGAACTGCTTTTATTTGCTGATCATTGCCTTTTACAGGGAATGCCCGGTATCCTCGTAAACAATGCCGGTATTTATCTTCCTGGTAATGTGATGGACGAACCCGAAGGCCACCTGGAAAAGATGATGGATACCAATTTATACAGCGCTTATCATTTAACAAGAAAGTTATTGCCGGCGATGATAAAAAATGGCCAGGGTCATATTTTTAATATATGTTCTATTGCTTCATTAGATGCCTATGATGGTGGCGGTGGTTACAGCATCAGCAAATTTGCAATGAATGGCTTTAATAAGAATCTTCGGCACGAATTAAAAAAGCATGGAATAAAAGTGACCGGCGTTTTTCCCGGGGCAGTTTTTACTGATTCCTGGGGCAATTTTGATAATAGCAATAGCCGGATCCTGGAGGCTCAGGATATTGCCAATATGCTGTATGCTGCTTCTATGCTTTCTTCGCAGGCTGTGGTAGATGAAATAGTCATTAATCCGCAGTTGGGGGCGCTATAATTAACAGTTTCTTACAATCATTAGATACAAGTTTGATCCGTGTGCTGATACGGATAATTTAATTTTGTATCTGCTGAAGAGCGAAGTATGAATTTATTTTTTAGAAAAATATTATTGGCCTGTAGTTGCATTTTTGTATTTGATTATACAGTGGCACAGGTTAATTTCTATTCTGTAATTTCTCCTCAAACAATCAGCAAAGACGAATATATTACTTACAGGATCATCGTTGAGAATGCCTCCGGCGTACAGAGTATAACTCCGCCTTCATTAAAGAATTTTATTGTGCTAAACGGACCTGTGCAGGAAAGCGGTTTCAGTTCAGGTAACGGCAGTAGCACCCGTTTTGTTTCTTTGGTATATATTTTAAAACCTAAAAAAGCAGGGAAGTTCAAAATAGGTCCGGCAACTTCAAACATTGGAGGTAAGCTTCTGCAATGCAATGCTATCAGTTTGTCTGTAACAAATTCGGCGGCTGCAAATGCGGGCATTCCTAACAGTTACCCGGGATATGGTGGCTATGAACCCACCAACCAGGCTTCAGATTTTAATGAATACATTTATCATAAAGGCGATAACCTTGAAGAAAAGGTGCGAAGTAATATGTACCTGAAACTGGAAACAGATAAATCATCCTGTTACGTGGGAGAGCCGGTTATTGCTACTTATAAATTATACTCCAGGTTAAAAAGTGAAAGTAAACTTACCCAAAATCCATCTTTCAACGGATTTTCAGTTATTGATATGCAGCAACCGGATGTTACCGGATATGCAAGGGAGAAACTAAACGGACGGGAATATAATGTGTATATAATCCGGAAGGCACAGTTATACCCGTTACAATCAGGTGTAATTAACCTGGAGGCAGCCGAGCTGGAAAACAACGTGCAGTTTGTTAAAGAGATTTATGCCAAACAGATGGCAGATGCAGGTGGCTTGCTAACTGATTTTGCAGCAGCTCTTTTTCCGCCAGAGGCCATCAGCAACCAACTGGTATCATTAAAGAGTGAACCAGTGAATATTACTGTAAAGCCACTGCCTGAAGACGGTAAACCGCCGGGTTTTAACGGAGCTGTCGGTAATTTCGAAATAACAGCGTCGTTACAAAAGCCTTTATTTTCTACGGAAGAAGCGGGTAAGTTAGTGGTAACTATTTCCGGCACAGGAAACATGCAATTATTAACTGCGCCGGATATTAACTGGCCTGCAGGTATAGAATCTTTTGAACCTAAATTTTCCGAAAATCTTGTAAAGGCAACCGTACCGGTTAGCGGCAGTAAGAAATTTGAATATACTTTTGCTTTAAATGATACAGGTCATTTTAACTTACCTGCTATACGATTCAGCTATTTTGATGTAAGTACCGAAAAATACAGAACAATTGAAAGTGCGCCAATAACATTCCAGGTGATAAAAGGAAGCGGCCGCCCATTTGCAATGGTTGCTGAAACAATTAATCCTTCCTTTTTAAACACTATATTTTCTCATCGTTGGTGGATCATTGCTTTTATCGGATTGGTGATGCTAACAATATTATTGATTTGGATGATCAGCAGCAGGAGGAAAGATAAAAAGATATTGTTAGCACCCGTTTACGTGAAAGATGAACAGGTCATAGAAAACGAATTTTTTGAAGCCGTTGCCAATAACCAGCAAAATGTATTTTCAGCATCTGAAAAATGTTTGTACCAGGATAATTGCTTTGGTTTTTATAGTTTGCTAAATACAGAATTAAAAACCTACCTGGCCAGAAAGTTTTCGGTTGATGTAAATTCAATCAATTGTAATAGTATCAACGTTGTGATGGATACAAAAGGAATTGCGAATGAAACAGTATTAAAGCTTCAAAAGCTGATGCAGGAAATAGAATGGCAATTATATACTCCGTTTGAAAGAAATGACGCGATGCATGAAAAATACCGGCAAGCCCAGGAGTTGGTGCAACTGATAAATGCTGATGATATCAGGCATCAGTAAATTTATAACCCACGCCTCTTACAGAATGAAAATAAAGCGGATTGCGGCTATCTGCTTCAAAATATTTACGAAAATTAAGTATGAAATTATCAATGGTTCTGGTTGTAGGGTACACATTGTAACCCCAAACCGTTTGCAGGATCTTCTCCCTTGTAACTACTTCATTTTTATTTTCTATCAGCAACTTGAGCAACATGGCTTCTTTTTTGGTAAGCATCATCTTCTCACCGGCTTTATTAAAACATTCCAGTGCTTTAAAATCAATTTTATTTTTTCCAAATTCATAGATCTCCGCGATCGGTTGTTTGATAGAAAGTTGCTCACTCTTTTTTATCAGCTTGTTTACTCTTAATAAAAGTTCTTCCAGGTTAAATGGTTTGGTAAGATAATCGTCTGCTCCTTTTTTTAAGCCTAGTACTCTGTCGGCACTGCTGTTTTTTGCACTCAGTATAAGTATAGGTATATCAACATTGCTAAGCCTGATGGTTTCACAAACGGTGATTCCATCAATTTCCGGAAGCATTACGTCTAGTATGATCAGGTCAAAATGTTCTTTCTTAACCATTTTTAGTGCATGAGCTCCGTCGTAACTACTGGTTACTTCGTATCCTTCCAGCTCCAGGTTCAGCTTCAACGCCTCCTGAAGATTTTCTTCGTCTTCTACAAGCAGAATAGAGAATTTTTTTTGAGACATACTTTGATTTTAAATTGCCTGTTGTAACTGTATCACAAAAATACACCCGGTAGGATGATTGTTGTTTATTGATATTTTTCCATCATGCGCCTGTATTATTTTTTTAGTAAGATATAAGCCAAGCCCTGTTCCTTTGGCATGCCGGGTAGCTTCGTTACCGGTGCGATAAAATTTTTCAAAAACTTTTTTCTTTTCTGATTCCTGTATACCGGGCCCTTCATCCGATACCTGCAACAGTGTCTGGTTATTAATTGCCTGTAACTTAATACCAACGCTATTTTCTTTGGAGGAATATTTTAATGCATTATCTATTAAATTATTTACAGCCATTTGAATGAGCAACTCATCGGCCATAATAAATAATTCTTCTTCTATTTCCCCGGTAAAATTCCGTTGCGGAAATCTTGATCTGAAATCATTGAGGCATTCCTGTACCAACATACTAAAATTTATTTCTTCATTTGCCATACGGTAACCGCCGGCCTCTATCTGCGACGATAACAGCATATTGTTGCAAAGAGCATTCATGCGGTTTGCCTCCTGTAAAGTGTTTTGTAAAAGCTTGTGCTGTTGAACTTCTTCCAGTTTTCTTTTCTGAAGTGTTTCCAGGTTTAACTTTGTTATGGCAATGGGAGTTTTTAGTTCATGCGTTACCGCGATCATAAAATTCTGTTGTTGCCTGCTTATTTTTAATTGGCGGTTAGCAGCCCTAAATACAAAAATAGCGCCTGCTGATATTAACAATAAAAAAATCGCTCCTTCCCCCAGGTATTGGGCTGTTTTCCTTTTTTTTTCCTGTTGAATAGCAGCTCTTTTTATCTCATAAGCGGGATCATCTTGTTTAAGATCCAGCGTTTTTAATGCGATCATTTGTTCATTTTGCTGCGAGAGCGCTATGTACCACCATACCAAAGCTGCAATAATGTAGGCAAGCAGAAACCAGTAGGTAACGAAAAGAAAATTTATTTTTTTAGATTTGAAAGGCAATGCTGCTGTATTTTAATTGTTTCATTACTTCTCTATCAGAAGCCCTTGAAACTTTTTGATCAGTAGATTATATTAATTACGTTTATCCAGCCCCCACGATAATTTACTCCGCAATGTTTGTAAGAAGTTATTTTCATTCATACGGATTAGATTTATACCAAATGATTCTTTTTTTACCGCCAGCTGAATTTCTTTTGTAACAATTTCTCTTCGGCTGTCGAGTGCGCAAAGAAATCCATCAGTGCGGCCTTCCACTTCAAAGGAAACGATTGTGTTATCCGGTACAATTATGGGGCGTATATTTAAATTGTGCGGCGCTACCGGCGTTATTACAAAGCTGCCGCTATCCGGAAATACAACTGGGCCATTGCAACTCAGGGAATATCCTGTAGAACCGGTGGGTGTTGCCACGATAAGCCCATCAGCCCAATAAGTATTTAGAAATTCTCCATTAAGATAAGTGTGTATCTTGATCATGGGAGAAGTATCTTTTTTATGCAATGAAAATTCGTTGAGTGCATAAGGAGTTTCACCAAAGAGTGGAATATTTGCATCAAGATGCAACAATGTCCTTTTATCTAACACATATTTTCTGTTGATGATGGCATCCATCGCAGAATGAATTTCTTCCTTACCTATGTTAGCCAAAAATCCCAGTCTTCCATAGTTGATGCCCAGCACCGGAATTCCGGAATCTTTTACAAAAGTTACAGTGTCCAGCAGGGTGCCATCGCCACCAAGACTGATCATGCAATCTATTCCCGGATCCAGATCGTCGCCACTGCTAAAGGTTGAATATTTACCTTCAATTTTAATTGCAGAATAAAACTGGTTGAAAAAATCCTGAAAAAAAACAGGCTCTGCTTTGTGCGCCCGCAACTCATCCAATAAAAGATTAATATCCTGTAATTGGTTGTTTTCAATCCCACGGCTATAGATGGCTATTTTCATTTTGTAATATAACTAAAACTGCCTGTTTAAAATAGGCTTTTAGCATGTAAAAATAGCCCGTTTTCGCCTAATTGGTTGAAACTGTATTCTAGCCTTAATGTTGTGTCATAAAGTGAAACTACATCTAGCCCGAAGCCTGCGGTATACAGGAGTTTATTGCCGAGTGTTGTTCTGAACTGTTCTTTGTTATAACTGAAGCCCATATCTGCATAACTTTTTGCATAAATGGTAAAAGGTATTTTTGGGATTTTCTTTATGTTGAAGGGAAAGGGGATGTTGAAGGCGATTATTTTTTTCTTGAGTGTATATTTTGCAATAGCTGCTGCTACGCCATCAACAACATAATACTCAAGGCCACGAAGATAAAAATCGCGATAACCCATTTGGTTTTGGTTGATGTAAGCCTGTTTAAAAGGTAATTTGATATTCCCAAGTACTTCAGCACTACTGTACCAGTTTCGCTGGTGTGGTATAAAACTGGCATGGCTGGCATCTAATGATAGCATATTTACCGCACCTTTAATTCCAAATCCTCTTTTAATTATACCCGCATTGATGATCTTGCCTTTAAGTGGGTAATTAATGTTATTGGTTTTTGAATAGTGGAATCCATATTGAAGATCTACAAAACCAACAAACGATCTATTACTGTTGAAATAGTTTGGATTGTATTGTGGCAAAACAGCGCTGTCGTTAACTTTTATGAAACTGTAATTAACTGCAAATACAGTTTTTTTAAAATATCCTTTACGTCGCTGGTAACTGGCGCCAAGAGTAAAATTGTTTCTTACAAAACCTGATTTTTTAAATTGAAGAAGTTTATTATCTGGTGAAGATTTGTAAGGAAATTCCCTGCTTTGTGTGTAGCCGCCCGAAACAGAAAAACCTTCTGTGAGGGCTCCGTTGCTGTAAGGGGCGCTATAGCTGAATGTTAGTGCCCTCGCATATCCGCTGAGAATGTATAAGCGCAGTTTATCGCCACGGCCACTGAGGTTGTAGTGAGCAAATTTCATCCCATAAATAACCCTGTTTAAATTAGCGTTGTATATTTTAACCCATTCGTTTAAATTTCTATCTACCAGTTTAAATTGTGGGGTAGGGTAGATGTATAATTTTTCAAGTACAGTTACTTTTACGATTAGCTCCCTGGCAGATACGAGTACGGGAGAAACTTCTACATCAGAAAAAAGCGAAGTATTATAAACCAATGCCCGGCTTTCCTGTAAAATATTGAAGAGATTGGATGCAAGGATAGAGTCTCCGGTTTTGCATTGCATTTCTCTCAATATTATGTATGATTTCGTTTTTTTATTTCCATTGATCAGAATGGCAGATACAAATAATTTACTGGCAGAATCTATGTCGATGCGCTGGTTGATCTCATCATTAAAGCCAGGGTATATATTTTTTTGTTGGGCAGCAGCATACAATGAAAGCAAGAGTGAAAAAAAAAGGATAGAAAAGATTTTAAAATATTTCATGCTACACATCTTTGCTTCAGCTATCTGGAAAATGGGTTAGCGATCCTTAATGCTGAAACAGTTGTTAAATATCCAGGTAATTCATTAGGTGGCGATAATTATTATCTATTTCGTTTTCAAAATTTTCAATTCCAAACTGGTAAAGCACATGATAATCGTACCGCTCAAATGTGGCTACAACGGTGGAGATTTCCCGTTTATTGATATGTAGCGTTACCGTTAGTAACCCGTTTGCAGCATCTATTGTGGTATTTAGATGAAGTATCGTGCAATCATTACTTTCTACAATACGGCTTATTTCAGAGATAGCAAATTGGGATCTTTCCATTTCAAGTACAACAATACCGCCGATCTCATTGGCACCGGCAAAATTGCCAAGGCTTTTCAACAGGTCTGAACTGGTGATAACACCAACAAATTCGTTTTCTGTTTTAATAACAGGTACTACATTGCTATCCAGCTGAATGCTATTGTTTACTGCATTTAAAAAATGAACATTGTCTGCCACTGATGCGAGCAGGAAATGTTGTTGCAGCACTTCAACCGGCAGTTTTTCATCACTTATATCCAACAGGTCTTCCTCACTGATCAATCCCAAAAATTTGCCTTCGGAAACAACTGGTAAATGGGTGAGTTTAAAATCATTGATAAGCTGCAGGGCCTTACTAACCGTGTCCTGCAACTGCAAACGCGGTATATTATTATTGATGAGGTCTTTGGTTAGCATGCTGCTGATAGTTATAGTGGGTAAAATCCAACAATTGGATATAGCAAAATACTGATGTATTTTGAATAAACAGACAAAATTATTAGTTAAACTGTTGCAGCAGGAGATTTTAATTTAGAAAGAAACCCATCTAGTATTCGGTTGAATTCATCCGGCACTTCCATCATGGGCGCATGGCCGCACTTGTCTATAAAATGAAGCTCACTATTGGGTATCAGGCGTTGAAATTCTTTTCCAACAAATGGTGGGGTGATCGTATCATTGTTTCCCCAGATAAGGCAGGTGGGTTGTTTTACCTGGTTAAGCTCCTCCCCAAGATTATTGCGGATGGCACTTTTTGCCAGGGCAATGATCTTTATAACTTTGATCCTGTTATTGGTTATTTCAAAAACTTCGTTTACAAGTTCATCTGTGGCCAGTGATGGATCGTAAAATGTTAAAGCGGTTTTATTCTTTATATATTCTTTATCGCCTCTTTTAGGATAAGTATCACCCATACCGTTTTCAAATAAACCAGAGCTTCCTGTTAGTATGAGTGATTTTATTTTTTCAGGATGTTTTAATATATGCACAAGTGCTACATGCCCACCTAAAGAATTACCCATCAGGTGCACCTGGTTGTATTTGCGGTGGTCAATGAACCTGGTTACAAATTTTTCTAATCCGCCTACAGAAGTATGCAACAGGTCTAATTCTAATAAAGGTAGCAGTGGAACAACAATTTTATGTGATTTGCTAAAATGATCTATCAACCTGTTGAAATTGCTCAATGCGCCAAATAAACCATGCAACAGCATCAGGACCTCTCCTTCTCCTTCTTCTATGAATTTAAATTTGCCGTCTTGTTTTATCTCGTAGCTCATTCTTTATACCGTAAATTTTGAGTAATTATTAACTTTTCTATGCTATTCTTTTATCCTATCAGGCTAAAATTACATTAAATAAGATAATTGCCTCAAATTAATGCTGCATTTTATTGGAAACCCCGTCGAAAAACTCAGTTAATTGGGCGAATATATCTTTAAAAACGGGCATGATGTTGCCTATTACATTTAATACTTTGGGTGCCAACGGCTGTATATATGGATAAATTTGCGAACTTTTAATAGTTTCTGCTTTGATGATATGTAACTGTGCGCCGTAAAACAGAAAAATGCTAAAGATCATACTGTAAATGAAAATGAACAGTATTACGCCGCCGATCTTGTTTAACCATCCCAGCATCGCCATTTCTACCGTTTTTTGAATCATTTTGCCACCGAGGTTTACCAACAGAACCACAATCAAAAAAACCACTATAAATGAAATTGCCGGTAACCATTTGCCAGAAACCTCTATGTTTTCAGAAAGCCTGGTGGCTACAACGGCAGATAATTTTAATGCCGCGGCCAAACCTACAATAAACGCTACAAAGGAGAATAGGGCTATGATCAAACCTTTTCTCAAACCTTTGATGCAGGCAAAAAATACCAATATGGCAAAAACCAAATCAATGAACATAAGCTATATCTAAAGGTTATCACTGTTGCATTCTTGCCCAGAACCGGTTCTGTAACCTGTAATAGATCAATTCAACAGTTCTTTCACAATGCTGCTGATTGTTTTGCCATCTGCTTTTCCTGCCAGTTGTTTAGAGGCAACTCCCATAACTTTACCCATATCTGCTGCAGAGCTTGCGCCTGTTTCTGTAATGATCTTTGCAACAGCTTCTTTTATTTCAGCCTCACTCATTTGCTTGGGAAGAAATTTTTCTATCACTGCCATCTCTTCTTTTTCTTTGGCAGCAAGATCTTCTCTGCCTTGTTTCTCAAAAATATCCAGAGAGTCGCGGCGTTGCTTCATCATTTTTTGTAAAAATTTTTGCTCAGTTGCTTCATCAATACTGCCGCCGGCACCAGGGTCTGTTTTCGCTTTTATGATCTCAGCTTTTATAGCTCTCAGGCTACGCAATACGCCTTCGTTTTTCGCTTTCATGGCATCTTTCATTTCTGCCATTATTTGTTCTTCTAGTGCCATAGTAGGTTTGTATTTTGATAAGATAAATATATAGATCCAAAAAAGTGTATTTAACGGTTGTTTACAGCTTAACCTGTGTATCCTGGAATTTTTTAAGAAATCCTTTTGCAAAAGTTTTCATTTCTTCCGAAAGTTCTTCCTGCTGTGTAGCTCTCTTAAATGTATCAGCCATCGTCATCAACATCTGGTAAAAAAAATCACCCATCTCATCTACCATCATGTCTTTTGTCCAAAGGTCTATGCGAAGGGCCGATTTATCTGCACCATCCCAAAACGCGATGCACATTGCTTTTGCTTTTTGTTTCATTTCGGCATTGCTATCGGAAGCCTGCCAGTTAATTTGTTCAGGAATTTTATTCGGGTCCAGTATTACATCTATGGTAATTGTTGACTTATTCATAAATATCTATTGTGCTTTTTGCAAAGTTATGAGATTATGCCACTGTATCCCACTGTATTGTTTGCCATAAACGGTTGGCAGCATTCGGCAAACGATACTTTTCTGACAGTACCTGTCCATTATTTATCAGGCTGGTTCTGTAATTTTCGTCTTTATAAACCAGCATCATTTTTTCTGATACCTCTTTTTCTGTGGGCTGGCAATAGGCTGCCGCATTACCATAAGTACTTCTAAAAAATTCATTATCTGTTGTGATCAAAGGAACTTTTGCAGCAATGGTTTTTAAGCCTTCTGTTTCAGTTATTTCCATGGAAGCTAAATTTATAGCTGCATAAGCCGCACCCATAATTTCGTATTGTTCCTGCAGGCCGGTTGCATGTATCAACTTTACGTCTTCCCGGTGTTTATAATTATGAAGGTCTTTTATTATATAATCTTTTTCCGAAGCTGAAAACAAAATGACCAATTGCATGTTTGATTTTTGCCATTTCTTAAAAATGGAAAATGCTTTCAACATGACGATGACGTTGGAATTTGAAATGGAAGTTGCAAAAAATAAGAAATACGATTTGCCTTGTGTTAGCTTTTCTTTTACGTTGTTTATTTCTTTCTCATTTAAAACTGTTATTTTATCAACCACTGCATTATTGATAACGGCTATTTTTTGTTCAGGCAAGGAATAGGCCACTTGCAGTGTTTCCTTTAGATGATGATTCATAACTGCTATCCTGCCCGCTTTTTTAACAAACTGGCTGGTATACCTTTTCAGGTAACGCACATCGCTGCTATTATACAGGTTTTGTTTGTGCAAAAAAGAAAGGTCATTTATTACCAGGTACTGCGGTATGTTGCAGCGTAAACTGCAAACATCTTCTGAAACAAATATATCTGTCTGGTATTTATTGAGGATACGTGTTAATTTATAGTTGTAAAAATAATGTTGCAATAAGCGGTTTTTTATTGCAGGTCCGGTCAATACTGGAGTAATGTTAGCAGAACGAATATTGGCTGTATCAAATGGCTTATCAAAAATAAAGATGAAATGATGGTCGGGATTTGCAACAGCCAGCAGGGAAAAACAATTGTAAATAAAATCTGTGCCTGCTTGTTGATGGGGATGATGCAGGGCAATGTGAACGGCAATAGTCATTATAATTATTTCAGCACTTTTACTTTTACAGTTTCAATTCTTGTGTTGCTAACATTTAAAATATCAAATTCGTAGTTGCCGATGATGATCCGCTCTTTTTGTTTTGGAATGGCTTCGTTGTTTTGAATGATATAACCTGATAATGTTTCAGCTTCGTTATTTCCACTAAACTGCAGGTGGTATTTTTCTGCGATAAAATCCAGCTCCATCCTTCCACTAAAAATATATTCATTGCTGGCGATCTGTTTATCTACATATGGTTCTGCCACATCATATTCATCCTCAATTTCGCCAAAGATCTCTTCCAGCAGATCTTCCATGGTAACGATACCGGCGGTTCCACCAAATTCATCTATTACCCAAGCGATACTCTTTCTCTCTTTACTGAATTTGTTCATTAAGTCTGTGGCGCTCATGCTTTCCGGCACGGTTGGTATCGGATGTAATATCTCTTTTAATGAGGCAGGGTTTTTAAACATATCCAGGTGATGAACATATCCCAGGATATTATCGATATTGCTTTCGTAAACAACCAGTTTACTAAGTTTTGTATCAATGAACTTATTCTTAACAAATTCTATTTCGGCAGTACTTTCCAACCCTTCAATCTCTTTCCTCGGAATTAGGCATTCTCTTAATTTTGTTTCGCTTAAGGATAAAGCATTTTCAAATAATTCTTTATTTAATTCAGAAGTTTCTTCTTCATCATGATTTTTACTTTGTTGTATAAAATGCTCCAGGTCTATTTTACTGAATACTTCTTTTTTCTTGTTGATCTTTACATTGAAAATATATTTTAATATCCATTCTGCTAAGTTTACAAAAAGAGAAGCAAATGAGGATAGCAGCCAATAGAAAAAACCGGAAGTATAACTGATAAAGTTAGAGCTAAGTATACTATTATTTTTTGCCCTGAATAAAGCTTTGCTAAAAAACTCTACCAGCAGAATGATGGAAGTAGCTAAAACTGTTTCTACAAAAAGACGGATATATTTTACGTAACCGGCTGCATAACGGGGAAGATGAGATTCTATCCAGTTCCAGATGGGAGAAAGCATACCTCCAATCAGCAATCCATAAATAACGAGAACGATATTTACGCCTACCAGGATAGTTCCTATAAAACGGGTAGGATGATCTGAGAAGGCGCTCCAGGTTTTGCCTGCAGAAGAACCCTTTTTTTTATTAAGCTCTATGGAGAGTTTATTGGCAGATACAAATGCGATTTCTATCCCGGAAAGAAAAGCGATAATGATCAGCGAGGCAAAAATTGCAAGTAGTGCTATCCAGTCAATACTGTTCATGGTATAAAAATACAGAAATCATTTAAACGGCCCGTATTTATTAAGGGTGTTTTATGCTGTGATGATGAATAAGCTGAGTAAAACTCCATCAACTGTTTAAAAAATCACCTACCAGTTGTTTTGCATGTGCGCAGGCTTTTTCAAGGTTATCATTTACTACTACTTTATCAAATTGTTCTTTAAATGATATTTCGTAGGCTGCTTTGTTAACCCTGGCCATTATAGATTCCGGTGTTTCTGTTCCACGGCCCTGCAGGCGGTTCTTCAGTTCATCAACAGAAGGTGGCTCCACAAAAATACTGAGTGTGTTTACCGGGTATTGTTGTTGTACATGTATGGCGCCTTTTACATCAATATCCAATACGGGAACTTTATTTAAGGCCCAAATGCGTTGCAATTCTGATTTTAATGTACCATAATATTTTCCTTCATACACCATTTCCCATTCTGCAAATTCTTTTTCTTTTATCTTTTGTTTAAAAGCATCCATTCCTATGAAATAATAATCAACACCATCTTTTTCATTGCCCCTTGCTTCCCTGGTAGCGGCAGAAACAGAAAATTGTAAAACAGGAAATTCCTTCATCAGGAAATGTGTGATAGATGTTTTACCTGCACCGGAAGGAGCAGTGATGATAAGTATTTTCTGATGGTTGATCATTTAGTTTTGGAATAAAATTGATAAAATAAAAATCAAAAGAAAAAAGTAAAAAAATAGAGACCTAACAGGCCATTGATAAGTAAATAACTACTTGTTGCAGGCGTCAATTGATTCGCTCGATATCCGCACCCAGTGCTTTCAGCCTACCGTCAATATCCTGGTATCCGCGGTCTATTTGTTCTATATTCTGAATGATGCTTTTACCACTTGCACTTAAGGCAGCAATAAGTAATGCTACTCCCGCTCTGATGTCGGGCGAACTCATGGTTATGCCACGCAGTTGCTTTTCCCGTTCCATGCCTACAACTACAGCCCTGTGCGGATCGCATAATATTACCTGTGCGCCCATCTCAATCAATTTATCTACAAAGAACAGGCGGCTCTCAAACATTTTTTGATGAATAAGCAAACTTCCTTTTGCCTGTAAAGCTGTTACTAAAACGATGCTAAGAAGATCTGGTGTAAAACCTGGCCATGGATGATCATAAACACTTAAGATACCACCATCCAGGTAAGTTTGAATTTCATAAAATTCCTGAGCAGGTATATGTATATCATCATTTATAAAATGCATTTTTATTCCCAGCTGCTGAAATTTTTCGGGGATAACGCCCAGTTCTTTTATACCGGCATTTTTTATAGTGATGTCGCTTTGTGTCATGGCTGCAAGGCCAATAAAGCTACCTACTTCAATCATATCGGGCAGCATGGTATGGCTGGTACCGGATAATTTTTCAACTCCGTTAATGATGAGCATATTGCTACTGATGCCTTCAATTTTAGCACCCATACGGTTCAGCATTTTGCACAATTGCTGTATGTATGGTTCACAGGCCGCATTGTAAATAGTAGTGGTACCGCTAGCCAGCACTGCTGCCATCAGGATATTGGCTGTTCCTGTAACACTGGGTTCATCCAGTAACATAAATACTCCTTTCAGTTCTTCGGCTTCCAGCCTAAAAAAACCACTGCTATCATCGTAGGTAAAAGTTGCGCCCAGTTTTTCAAAACCGATGATGTGGGTATCAAGCCGCCGCCTTCCTATTTTATCGCCACCTGGTTTGGGTAGATAGGCTTTTTTGAACCTTGCCAGCAATGGCCCGGCCAGCATTACGGAGCCACGAAGCCTGCCGCTCTTCTGATGATAGGAACTGCTTTGAAGGTAATCTACATTTACATCATCGGCCTTGAAGCTATAGGTGTGGGCATCAATGCGATTTACCTTTACATTCATCTCCCTCAGCAATTCTATCAGTAAATTAACATCAATGATATCAGGAATATTATTGATCATTACTTCATCGGCAGTTAATAATACCGCACTAATGATTTGTAATGCTTCATTCTTTGCACCCTGGGGTGTTATTTCACCCGACAATTTTTTGCCTCCCTGTACCTCAAATATGCTCATGCGTTACTTTTTATCAGATTGTTGTAGATGGATTTTACAAATTAAGCGAATTAACTACAATGAGCCTATTGTAATTTTTAAAATTGGTATTAAATATTTAAGGTTAAGAAATTAATATTTATCACCTGGGTATCTGTAAAATAAAACCTGCTAGTAACTAATATTGATGAAGCCAGGTAATTGCGGTACCCATTTCCAATAAAAAAATCCCTGCAGCTCAATAGCAACAGGGATCGAATATTATTCAGGTAATAATTAATAGCGTTTCTTAAAGTTGCGGTTGTTGTTGTTGGGCCGGTTGTCGCCGCCGTTGCGAGGACCGCCGCCGGCGCCACGGTTGTTATCCCTTCCTCCGCCTTGTCCACCACGATTGTCGCGGCCGCCTGCACCGCCACGGTTATTGTCTCTGCCACTAAAATTCTGGCGATAATTATTATTGCGGCCAACATTGCTGATAAAGTCTTCCCTGTCTGCCCGGTTATCCGTTCTGTGTTTTACAAAAGGCCTGTTATTGAATTCCAGTTCACCATTTGTCATCGTACTCAACTCACTTTGAATTGAATCATCATGAACCAGTTCTTTGTGCCAATTGCTGTAAGTAAGTTTCATATAATAAGCAATGGCGTTGGCAAAACCCTGTTTCTTTTCGGGGTTCTCTTCTTTTAATGCTTTGTCTATTACTACTTCAATATTTTTACCAAGGTGCCTGAACTTAGGGTATTGTTTGGGATAACCCAACACATCCGGTTTAGCCTTCAATGTTTCCCTGGTAGGGATTGGATATGGACTTTCAACATCCAGGGTAAAATCACTGATCAGGAAAAGATGGTCCCATAATTTATGACGGAAATCTTCAACATTTTTCAGGTGTGGATTCAAAAAACCCATTAATTCTATCACGGCATAAGCATTGCGCTGCCTTTCTTCTTTGTCTTGGAGTGTCAACAGATATTCAACCATTTTCTGAATATGTCTTCCATATTCCTTCATAATTAAATGATTTCTGGTTGTGTTGTACTCCATGTTCTCAACATTTAGCATATACAAATGTAAGTAGTTAATATGGATGAAACAAGCTGTAAAGCGAATTTTAGCAGTTCTTCCCTGTCATCAGGCGGTTTCTTTTTTGGGCCTGTTGAGGTAAAATTTACGGCAAAATACCAGCGCAATTAATACGCCCAGGCTATCGGCAGCCCAATCTACCAGGTCAAAATTGCGGGTGGGGACAAAAAATTTCTGTATCAGCTCGGTTGTGAGGCCCCAGATACAGGCTGCCAGTGCAATCTTTAAAAAATATTGCCACTTTGCTTCTCTAGAATAAGAAGTTCTTGCTACCGGGTATATGAATAAGAAGGTTAGCACAGCAAAAATTCCACTGTGTACCATCTTGTCGAACTGAATCAATTTTATCCATTCAAACCATCCACCAGGGCTTGGAATATCATCGCCTGGCAAGGTAATGAGGATGAGCACTACAAAAAACCAGGCAATGCCTGGTATAAAATTTTTTATGCTGAGTGTTTTCATGTTTTAAAACTGTTTCAATATCACAGTTGTACCGGCAAATTAGCATCAACCAACCAGGGCAGTGTATGCTTCGGATGTCATCAGTTTTTCGATATCTGAAGTGTTGTCTACGGTCATCTTTATCATCCAGCCTTCGCCATAAGGGTCGCTGTTTACCAGTTCTGGATTTACTTCCAGTGCAGGATTGATCTCTTCAATAGTACCGGCTGCCGGTAAAAAGAGGTCACTAACCGTTTTTACTGCTTCTACGGTTCCAAAAATATCTTCTGCTGATAATTTTTTTCCTTTGCTGCTGATATCAACATAAACGATATCACCAAGCTCGTGTTGGGCAAAATCTGTAATGCCGATAGTAGCGGTATTACCATCTAATAAAACCCATTCGTGGTCTTTTGTGTATCTGAGATTGGCGGGATAATTCATATTGTTTTTTTTTATGGTATAATTTGATGCTGCAATTTAGCAATCTCTTTTAAACTCTGTGTAAAAAATCATGGCGTATAAGAGTTTATCAGCGATTGTTTATTCTTAGTTGATGGGATGAGTGGTTATTCAATAATTTCCATATGCATGCGGATATCGCCGAATGGCCTGTTTGCGCCGTCTTTTGCCACATTTGCGATCTTGTCTATCACTTCCATGCCACTTTCTATTTCGCCAAAAACGGTGTAATCCTGGTCCAGCATGGGAGTTCCGCCCATAGTTTTATAGATTTCCTTTTGATCTGCCGTATATTTCATTTGTTTATTTGATTCGTACATTTCCAACTCTGGCTCCGATATAGGTTTGCCATGTACAATATAAAACTGGCAGGCGCTACTTGCTTTTTGCGGATTGCCATCCCTGGCGGCAGCAAGGGCACCTTTTTTATGTATCATACTTTTACGAAATTCAGCAGGAATACGTTGCATATCTCCACCGCCCATGCCCAGCTGCATACCCGCTGTGGCATTCTTACTAAACGGATCACCACCCTGGATCATAAAACCTGCGATCACGCGGTGAAACATCAGGCTGTCGTAGAAACCTTCTTTTACCAGCTTCACAAAATTATCGCGGTGTAAAGGCGTAGAATCATACAGTTTTATAACCATCGTTCCGGAATCAGTTGTGATTCTTACACGTATGCTGGTTGCATTTGGAATGTCCTTTACTTTTTCTTTTACGGCTTTAACTGCCAGCGGAGCTTTAGGTTTTGCTGGAGCTGCTTTTGCTGCTGTTGTTTTGGTAGTTTTTTTCGCCGCCGCCGGGGCCGTTTTCTTTACCTGTCCATTTACATTGATCGCCATCATGCTCAAAAAAATTGCAGTGGCAACAACCTTACATGTTTTCATTTGTGTTAATTGTGTTTAAACGGTTTATTGATAATGAACTTTAAATAAAATCCTGCGATTGAAAATAAAGCAAAATATGATCTTTCAAAAAATTTTCCTGTTCAATTAAATTATATCCCGGCAATGGCTTTACCAGGGTAAAATGTGGCCAACCTTCTTCATCCAGTCCATCATGGCTATAATACCCGCTCAAAGAAAGAATGCTGCAAATAGCAATGTGCATAAGATCCTGCTTCTGCTCTTTACTAAAATCCTGTGGCCCTTGTCCTAATTCCTGTACTCCTATCAACAACAGCACACCATTCATATCTGGTTTTATTCCAAATACCTCTTTTAGTTTAATACGCAGTTTTAGCCAGCGCACCTGCAGGTCTTCTTCTGTGTGTTGCATAGCGCAAATGTAAGTAATATGCTTTTGAGGTTTATATTTGCGGACTTAATGATTATAAAAAATTAGAAATAAATGTTACAGGTTAATTATATACGTCAGCATACAGCGTTGGTAAAAGAAAGGCTGGCATTGAAAAATTTTGGCAACATTGGGTTGGTGGATAGCATTCTGCAAACTGATGAAGCGCTGCGTAAAATTAAATCTGATACCGAAAATACCCAATCTTCCATCAATAACCTGTCTAAGGAAATAGGTATGCTGATGACGAAAGGAGAAAAGGACCTGGCTGAGAATAAAAAGAAGGAAGTTGCTACGCTAAAAGAAGCGCTGGCTGCTAAGGCTGCATCACTACAGGAATTGGAGAAATCTTTTACTGACCAGTTATTGCAATTGCCCAACCTGCCGCACAGCAGTGTGCCAAAAGGTAAAACTCCCGAAGAGAATGAGGTGGTAAGGGAAGGCGGCATTTTACCAGTATTGTTTGAGGGCGCTGTTCCGCATTGGGATATTATAAAAACTTACAACCTGGTAGATTTTGAGACCGGAGCCAAGATCACTGGTAGCGGGTTTCCATTATATAAGGCAAGGGGTGCAAAACTTCAGCGTGCGTTGATCCAGTATTTTCTCGATTATAATACCGAGGCCGGTTATACCGAATTTTTGCCACCATTAATGGTAAATGAAAATACGGCTTACGGTACCGGGCAGCTGCCAGATAAGGAAGGACAGATGTACCATATAACTGCAGATGGATTTTACCTGATACCAACAGCAGAAGTACCTGTTACCAATATTTACAGCAACGAGATAATTAAAGAAGCGGAGCTACCTTTAAAAATGACCGCTTACACTCCCTGCTTTCGCCGGGAAGCCGGAAGTTTTGGAAGCGATGTGAGAGGGCTAAACCGTGTTCATCAGTTTGATAAGGTAGAAGTGATCCAGATTGTTCATCCCGAAAAGAGTTATGACGTGCTGGAAGAAATGGTGAACCATGTAGAAAGGTTGCTCCAGTTCCTGGAACTTCCTTACCGTATACTTCGTTTATGCGGTGGCGATATGAGCTTTACTTCAGCCCTTACATACGATTTTGAAGTATATAGTGCAGCCCAGCAAAAATGGCTGGAAGTGAGTTCAGTAAGCAACTTTGAAACTTTTCAAACTAACCGTATGAAGATCCGGTATAAAGATGAAGCGGGTAAAACTCAATTACTCCATTCACTTAACGGCTCATCACTTGCTTTGCCCAGAATTGTAGCAGCTTTATTAGAAAACAACCAACAGGAAGATGGAATTCATTTACCTAAAGTGTTACATCATTATTTTGGCGCTGCGATGATTAAGTTGGGGTAGAGAAGCGGGATGCTGGATACGGGATACTGGATACTGGATACTGGATGCTGGATACTGGATACTGGATGCTGGATACGGGATGCTGGATACTAGATGCGGGATACAGGAAAGATGATGCCATTAACTCCAAAACCTTTAAACCTTTAAACCCTTCAACCCTTCAACCCTTCAACATCTTATTTATTTTATTGTTCATTATATAAAACCACAGGGGTGGAATTAATGAGAGTATCATACTGCCAGGGTAGCCTGTAGGTAGTTGTGGCGCATTTTCGTGGTGCCGTAACACCTGGTATTTTCTGCTGGCCATATAATGATGGTCGCTGTGCCGGCTTAGTTCAAAAAGCATTATCCTGCCTAAAATGTGGTTACTGTTCCAACTGTGAGAGGGCATAGCACGTTCGTAATTTCCTTTACTGGTTTGTTTTCTTTGTAAGCCATAGTGTTCAATATAATTAACAGTTTCCAGCAATGCAATACCAATGAACGCTGCACCTATAAAGTAAAGGCAGATCAGCCATCCAAAGAAAAATAATATGCCAGCCAATAAAGAAAATTGAATTAAATGCGCTTGTATCATTTCGTTTCTAAAACCAATTACATTAAATCCTTTTTTCCTAACATCATCATTGGCGATCTTCCATGCAGAGAGATAAGAAAAAATGATAGTTCGGAAGTAAAAAGAATATACCGGTTCGTTGTACCTCGCTGAACTTGGGTCTTCATGAGTTGCTACATTTTTATGATGTCCTTTATTGTGTTCAATAAAAAAATGCATATACAAAGAGGTTGCCAGAAGAGCTTTTGCCATAAACTGTTCGTATTTATTTACCCGGTGCCCAAGTTCATGTGCTACATTGATGCCAAAAGTACCGCACAACAAACCCATACTAAAGATGCGGCCCGTAATTTCCCAACTTTGTAAACCTGTTTGTTTCATTGCAAAAAGAAAATAAACCAGAGCAGCATATTGAAAAATAACGATTATGTAAAGTAAGTAGTCGTAAATCCTGTTGTTTTTTGCAAGTTCTTCCTCAGCAGCCTCCATATTGTATTGATCTGGCTTAATAAAAAGTTCTATCATGGGAAGCAATATCCAGGCATATAACATGGGCAGCCAGGTTAACCAGCCATGAAGTGAAAAAGAAAGCAGGGCCAATAGATAGATGATTATCGGAGAAAAGTATTTATAAACTTTAATATTCATGTTCTTTCATTTTTGCTCCGGTAGGCTGTGGCGTATTTTAATTAATCCCTTTTTCTCTCATTACCCGGTTCAGCCATTTTAATAAAATAAACAGGAAGATGGCTGCGGAAAAAAGCAGTATAAAGTTAAGCCAAAAATAACTTGCCTTGTCATCATATTCGTCCCATTTGCTGGCCAGGATCCCGCTTAATTTATTCCCTATAGAAGTAGACAGGAACCAGCCACCCATCATCAGCGAAGTTATCCGTACCGGACTAAGCTTAGATACCAATGATAATCCCATCGGGCTTAAAAAAAGTTCGCCGATGGTTACTACTCCATAGCTGCCTATCAGCCACCACACGCTTACTTTATCGGCTCCGTTATTGCCAATCTTGACTGCTGCTATCATGATCAAAACTGATAAGGCTGAAATGAGCAAGCCAAGGGCTATCTTAGATGGCGTGGAAGGCTCTTTCCCTTTTCTGCGGAGCCAGGTAAATAGTGCTACTACCAGCGGTGTTAAGGCAATCACCCAAAAAGGATTTATCGACTGGCTGAGGCTTGGCACCCAAACGTTAACGTTACCAGTTGCCGGAATGGGATCTTTTTGCAGATCCATGTTTTTGAAATAGGAAGGATAATTATATTCTTTCACTTCTTTTCCACCCTCTTTTATTTTCCTGAACTGATCATCTGTTTTAACGATTGAGTCTTTTTGATAATTAATTGTTTGGGTTTGTTTTAGTGCTGACAGTACATTTTCTGTTGTGCCACTCACATGCCTTTCTGTGTATCGGCTTGCCCAGGTGTTAAGTGCAGAACCATTTTGTTTGAAGATTGCCCAAAATAATATTACCACGGCAAAAATTGCGAGCATGGCACCCATGGCTGGCTTTTCATCTTTATTGCTTTTCATTAGCAGTACTACATAAAAAACCAACACCGGAACACACGCAAAAATGAAAGCATCGGTAGAGTTAGAATCAAAAATAAATCCATCGCCTTTTATAAACCATCCAATAACCCCAAAGATGATGCAGGGAAGTATAACTAACGCCATTATTTTCCACAAAGGCATATCTCCTTCCTGTAATGGTTTACGGGTATCAAACTCTTTATAATGCCTGGTGCCTGCAATAAAGGTGGCCACTCCAATAAACATTCCTACACCTGCAGCAATAAATGCAGCACCCCAACCTATAGTGGTGTACAATGCAGCACCAAAAAAATTGCATACAAATGCGCCGATATTGATGCCCATGTAAAAAATATTATAACCTTCATCCTTTTGTGCTTTATGCTGCGGTGTAGAATATACATTTCCCAACAAGGTGGAAATATTGGGCTTAAAAAAACCATTTCCTACAATCACCAATGTCATTGAAATATAAAGCATACTGATATTGTGTATGCTCATTAAACAATAGCCTGCACCCATTAGCAAACCTCCCATGATGATGGACCTGCGATAGCCCAGGTACCTATCGGCAATCAGTCCTCCTAAAAATGGCGTGAAAAAAACGAGCGCTATAAATGTTCCGTACAAACTGGCCGAATCTTTTTCATCCATGTTAAAACCATTTACAGCATCTTTAAGATAGAAAGTAAATATGCCTATCATCAGGTAATAGCCAAACCGCTCCCACATTTCGCTGAAAAATAAAAATGGTAAGGCTTTTGGATGTTTTTTAAACATGAGGATTTTATTTTAGAGAATAAGTAGTTCAGTGTTATTTTTAAAAGGGAACAAGTAACTAGAGAAAAGGAATGAAGAACAAGGAATGTTTAATGATAAAGGCGTAGAATTTTATAATTCACATTTCCTTGTTCTTCAATTCTGACGAATTATTTTTTCATTGCAGTTTTATAAAGTATCCATCCCATTAACGCAAAGAAAGCAACGCCCAGCAGGTCGTACATGTGTACACTTCCCAAGGCACCGCTGATGCTGGCTTCCATGCTTACGGCTTTTAAAAATTTATCACCGGAATCACTGCCTGCCACAAAGGCGATGATCACACCCGCTACCGCACCACCTGCCACAAGGCCGGTTGCAAAAAGACTTCCTTTGCCGAGTTCTTCTTCTTCGGGAGTTAAAACGATGTTTTGTTTTTTCTTTCTGCCATCTACCATTCCTTTTATGGCGCCACCAATGGCAATCGGCAATGTTGTGGATAAGGGAAGGTAAGCACCCACGGCAAAGCTCAACGATTTTACACCACACAATTCCATAGTAACGGCAAGGAATACCCCAACAAAAACGAATTGCCAATCGAGATTAAATGATAAAATACCTTTAATGAGTGTTGCCATTAAAGTGGCCTGTGGTGCTGGAAATTTTTCGGAGCCTATCAGGTGAGTCACGCCTTGTGCGGCGAGTTCCGCGGTAGGTTTATCCAGGAATTTTATGGTGATACCGATCACGATAGAAGAAACAATGGCGCCTGCAAACAAAGCGATCTGTTGGTTGCGGGGAGTGGAACCCACCAGGTAACCGGTTTTTAAATCCTGCGATGTTGCCCCCGCATTTGCGGCAGCAATACAAATCATACCGCCAACAACAAGCACAAGGGGTTCGTACGCCTGGCCTGTCCAGCCTACTGCAATAAAAATTAGGCTCGTTCCCATTACCGTGGCAATAGTCATTCCACTGATAGGGTTATTCGAAGATCCGATCAGCCCTACGATCCTGGAAGAAACAGTTACGAACAACGCTCCGAATATCAATACCAGCACACCGATAAGCAGCTTTTGAAAAATACTGTCGCCGGGCACCTGTGGTAATACGCCAATCAATATCACCAAGGCAAGGCTTCCCAGGCCAACAAATCTCATGCTCAGGTCGCGTTCGGTTCTTAATACGGTTCCTTTTTCACCTGCAGCATTGTTTTTTATAGAACTGAAACTTCCCGATACAGATTTCACAATTGTGGGCACCGTTTTAAACAGGGTAATGATACCACCTGCGGCAACAGCGCCTGCGCCTATCTGGCGGATGAAGGCGTAATACACTGCAGCAGAATAATCATTAAAAGTATGTGTTGCTGCATTCCAGCCACCCTTACCACCGTCTTTGGCTATATCTGCGAGGTATCCGAGTTTGGTTAACTGGATGGCGATTGTATCAGGACTAACAATGGAGGAAAGGAGCGGAATAAGTACCAGCCAGCTCAGCACACCACCTGCAACTAATACACCGGCAATACGTGGGCCAATGATGTAGCCAACACCCATGTATTCGGGGCTTATTTCGCCACTTACCTTTGCTGAAGGGAAATATTTATTTGCTTGCTGGGTGAGGTATTGCGGCGTTTCGGCAATAACATGAAATATTTTTTGAAGGATAGCATAAAGGAATGCCACACCCAATCCCCAGAACGCAGTTTTCGCAACATCCCCGCCCTTTTCACCGGCTTTCAATACGTCAGCACAGGCAGTTCCTTCGGGATAAGGCAGTGTGTCGTGCTCGTTTACGATCAAAGCTTTCCGAAGCGGAACCATGAACAAAGTGCCCAGGATGCCACCAACAATGGCCAGTATTAAAATGGTGAGGTAATTAAAATATTCCGCACTACTCGGGGACGAAAGAAATAAAAATCCCGGTAAGGTAAAAGCAACACCCGAAGCGATGCTTTCCCCGGCACTACCGGCCGTTTGTATGATGTTGTTTTCTAAAATGGTTGTCTTAAAAAAACGCCTGCCCAGGGTGATGGCAATAACGGCAATAGGGATAGAAGCAGAAACGGTTAGTCCTGCCTTTAAAGCAAGGTACACATTGGCAGCCCCAAAAATGATCCCAAAAAGGCAACCAAGTAGTATAGACTTGACCGTTAGTTCCTTCATAATGGTTCCAGGAGATACGAAGGGTTGAAATATTTTTTTCTCAAGCATGCAGATTGGTTTATAAAAGGAAGATAAATAAAAAAGGCGATACAGAATTGTATCGCCTCCTTTTAATAAAATGAGTATTTAGGCAGAACCTGTTTTATCTTTTAAGATCTGGTTTAAAGATTTAATTCTTGAATAAATTAAAACACCACCAATAAATGCTCCTATAACCAATATCAAAAAGAATATTTTCTTATCAGTAAAATCATCCCAAAAACTTGTCATTACTCCTGCAATTTTTCCACCAATGGAGGTAGAAAGAAACCATCCGCCCATCATCAATGCCGTTAGCCTGGCGGGAGCAAGTTTTGATACCAGGGATAATCCTATAGGGCTTAAAAATATTTCACTAATGGTAAAAACAAAATAAGTGCCCCACAACCATGCCGGTGACGTTTTATAGCCGTAAATGGAGGGAACAGACATAATTGCAAAAACCATTACCAATGCAGATAAACCCGCAATGAAAGAGGCCATCCCGAATTTAGTTGCTGTTGTAGGTTCTTTGCCCCTTTTTCGCAACCAGTCGAAGAATGGAACAAAGAATAAAGTTAATAACACAATGAAGAGCGGATTAATTGATTGAAACAATTCTGTATTGATCAACTTCACTTCTTTGCCTTCCGGCCACTGGTCTTTTGGAACATTATTAAAATATGGATCCGGCCCCATAACCTGCACAACGTTACCGCTATCGTCTTTTACATCTACAAAATATTCATTTACCTTATTTACTAACCTCGGCGTATCTGTAACCTTTTGCAAAGGGAAAATGCTGCCAGTGAGCTTGCCTGTTGTTTCTGATGCAACACGATCAGTATGTTTTTCAGCCCATATCGTTAAGCCGGTTGAATTTTGATTATAAATTACCCAAAAGATGATGGCAACAGAAAAAATGAACAGCAAGGCCCCAATTCCTTTTTTGTCCTGCCCTTTTGCTTTTACCCAAAGCGACACATAAAAAGCGATGATTGGAAGGCATGCAAAAATGAAGGCATCGTTTGCCTGGCTTCCCATGATGGTACTTCCAAATATTTTACCAGGGATGAACCAGCCGATAAAGGCTGCAATTAATGCCGGTACAAATACATAACCGAATATTTGTCCAAGCGACATATCTTCTGCCTGTACTGGTTTTTTTACATCCCCCACTTTTACATGTTTGATATTAAGTGCCAGCACGATCAATCCAATTACTAAACCCACGCCTGCTGCTGCAAACGCATATCCCCAACCATATGCGTTGCGCAAATAGGCCGCAACGAAATTGCAGAAGAATGCGCCTATATTTATACCCATGTAAAATATATTATAGGCATTATCTTTTAAAGGCTTAAGATCTTCACGGTTATATATATTACCAAGAATTGCTGATATATTGGGCTTAAAGAAACCATTCCCCACTATAATAAGTGCCAACGCAACAAACATGGCGGTATTTCCCGGTATTGATAAGCAGAAATAGCCTGCGGCCATCAAAGAACCTCCCAGGAATATAGAATTAATATACCCCAGGTACCTGTCTGCAATAAGGCCCCCGATAAATGGAGTTAGGTACACCAGTGCAATAAAACTACCAACAATATCTGCTCCCACATGTTGAGAAAAACCCTTTCCTCCGGTTGTTGTATCTATCATGTAAAGCAGAAGGATTCCTACCATCAGATAGTAGGCAAAACGTTCCCACATCTCAATAAGAAATAGTACATATAGTGCTTTGGGGTGTTTTCCTAGTTTTACCTGTTCATTCATATTAGCTGGTTTTAGTACTGTTAGTTTTTTAAGTGGCTCAAAATAGCGAAATTCTTTTTACAACTGTAAAATAATGTAATCCAAAACATATAAATTTAAATATCAAATGACGTTTTAGGGTTGCCGTTAATAAAATTAATGTGGTAATCATTCATCATAACTTTAAATTCGCCCCAAAATCAAATCGCTTACATGAATATTCTTATAGTTGGTGCCGGAGGAAGGGAACACACATTGGCATGGAAATTAAAGCAAAGCCCGCTTTGTGAGAAATTGTTCATTGCGCCCGGTAATGCCGGTACGGCTTTGTGCGGAACAAACCTGCCCATAGAAACCAGTGATTTTGAGGGATTGAGAAAGGCTTTAGTATCCAATAATATCAGCCTTGTGATCATTGGTCCGGAAGAACCATTGGTAAATGGTGTAACTGATTTTTTAACGATGCATGAAGATACCAGGCATGTAAACGTAATCGGACCTGGTAAGAACGCTTCGCAACTGGAAGGAAGCAAAGCTTTTGCAAAATCTTTCATGGAGCACCATAAAATCCCTACTGCAAAGTATGTAGGATTTACTATAGATACTTATTCCGAAGGTGTAGAGTATATCAGGAAGCACGCATTGCCCGTAGTGCTGAAGGCAGATGGCCTGGCAGCCGGTAAAGGCGTATTGATATGTCAAAGCCATATCGAAGCACTTGCCGAGTTTGAATTGATGATCATGCGTTCTAAATTCGGCGAGGCGGGAAGAAAAGTGATCGTGGAAGAATTTCTTCAGGGAATTGAGATCAGTGTATTTGCATTAACCGATGGCAACAGTTATATATTATTACCTGAAGCAAAGGATTATAAAAGAGTTGGAGATGGCGATAAAGGCCTGAATACCGGCGGTATGGGCGCTGTTAGTCCGATCCCGTTCTTCAACGAGCAACTGAAGGCCAAAGTGATGTCTACTATAATTGAACCTACCATCAACGGTTTAAAAAAGGATGAACTTGATTATAAGGGATTCATATTTTTTGGGTTAATGATAGCAGGTGATGAGCCTTACGTTATTGAATATAATTGCCGGTTAGGAGATCCTGAAACAGAAGTTGTTATACCGCGTCTTAAAAACGACCTGGTGCAGTTGTTTTTAGCAGTTGCAGAACAAAAACTACACGAAATTACGATTGATATAGATGAAAGAGCGGCGGCTACCATTATGGCAGTTAGCGGCGGTTACCCGGGAGAATTTACGAAGGGCTATGTAATTAACGGACTGGACATAGATCCAATTGAAGATAGCCTTGTGTTTCATTCCGGTACCATTTTGGAAAAGGGTAAAGTGGTAACAAACGGTGGAAGGGTGTTAACCGTTACTGCTTTTGGGAACGATATTCGGGAGGCTTCCGAAGTGGCGCTCTACATGCTGGAACAACTTTATTTTGAAGACATGAATTTCCGGAGCGATATAGGTTACGAATTTAAATAGATGTAATTTTATAATCAGTTTAACATTTGGTAACGTTGATGATTAAACGCTATTGTTCCTTCTCGTTTTGATGTAGTAACCACTGCGCTTCGCTAAATATGTTAGTAAATTGCGGTATCTGGTTTCTCTTACCTGTTGCAGCCTTTTTTGAACTACCAAAAAAATGTTGGGAAATAAAATATTAGCCATTGTTTAATCCAATATTTTCCTTCAACTTTGCTTGCATTCATCTTATACGATTGTTACTTAATAAAATATGGGCATTTTTAATTTTTTCACACAAGAAATAGCAATAGATCTTGGTACCGCAAATACGCTTATCATTCATAATGATGAAGTTGTAGTGAACGAACCTTCTATTGTGGCGTTGGACAGGAATAATCCCAAAAATTTACTGGCTGTGGGCAAGAAGGCATTAATGATGCATGAGAAAACCCATGAAAGTATCCGAACAGTGCGCCCTTTAAGAGATGGAGTGATTGCTGATTTTAATGCCGCTGAATTAATGATCAGGGAAATGATCAAAATGATCTTCTCTAAAAAGCCATTATTTGCGCCAAGCTGGAGGATGATGGTATGCATACCCAGTAGTATTACTGAAGTTGAAAAAAGGGCCGTTCGCGACAGCTGTGAACAAGCTGGCGCAAAAGAAGTATACCTCATTCATGAACCCATGGCTGCCGCACTTGGTATTGGTATAGATGTGGAAGAGCCTGTAGGAAATATGATCATTGATATCGGCGGTGGCACAACAGGAATTACCGTTATTGCCCTGGCTGGTATCGTATGCGACCAAAGCATCCGTATAGCAGGGGATGAATTTACAGCAGATATCATGGAAGCATTGCGACGTTACCATAGTTTGTTAATAGGTGAGCGTACAGCCGAACAAATAAAGATCCAGGTGGGAGCTGCTATGAAAGATCTGGATAATCCGCCTGATGATATCCCGGTAAACGGCCGTGATCTTGTTACAGGTATCCCTAAACAGGTAATGGTAAGTTACCAGGAAGTTGCCGAAGCACTGGATAAAAGTATTTTTAAAATAGAAGAAGCCATCCTGAAGGCACTAGAAACTACTCCGCCGGAACTTGCTGCCGATATTTATCGTCGCGGCTTATACATTACCGGTGGTGGAGCCTTGTTAAGAGGTTTGGATAAACGACTTACCAATAAAATAAAATTACCTGTACATGTGGCTGATGACCCACTGAAGAGCGTTGTAAGAGGTACAGGAATTGCCCTTAAAAACTATGACAGGTTTCCTTTTGTTATGAGGTAATTCTTTTATTTTAGATGTTGACTGATAAATTTTAAATGTGGTGCCGAAGTTTTAGCGCTAACTGAAAACTCAAAGTCTTTAATTCAACATTTAAAATTAAAAATTTAAAACATTCCCTCTCCATTGCGTAACATTTTTCTTTTTATACGTCGTTATTTTAACCTGCTCATTTTCCTGGTACTACAGGTAATAAGTATTTATTTTATCGTTCATTATAGCACCTATCATACAGCTGCATTCGGGAATATAGCCAACCAGGTTACCGGAAAAGTAAATACGCAGTACAGTAATATTGAAAGGTATTTTTACCTGAAGAAAACAAATGACTCTCTCGTAAAGGCCAACGAAACCCTGTACAATAAATTAAAGATGGATTTCGAATTGCCGGATACCACCAGCAAGCAGGGCGTTGATTCTGTTATGATCGATTCTATCATGCAGTTTCGTAAATATACATACTTACATGCACGGGTAGTTGCCAATTCCGTATCTGCGCAAAATAACTATATCGTATTATCAAAAGGCAAAGCCGGCAATCTTAGAGTTGGAATGGGTGTTGTAGATCCCAATAATGCTGTAGTTGGCATTACTACGGATGTTACAAATGATTTTGCCGTAGTGATGAGCCTGCTTCACAAAGACAGCCATATTAGCGGTAAGCTGTTAAAAACCGGCGAAACTGGAACGCTTAGCTGGGATGGGATAGAACCCAATATGATTACGCTTAATAATATTCCTAAAAGCGCTAAAATCGCCAAAGGCGATTCTGTTATCAGCAGTGGCTTTAGTACTTCTTTTCCCAAAGGAATGATGATAGGCACCGTAGAAGCAGTATATAAAGAGGTAAGTACAAGTAATTTCAAAATTAAATTACGCACTTCCACCAATTTTTATAACCTCCAGTATGTGTATGCAATTGACAATTCGCAACAGGAAGCAATCACTAAAATTTTAAAAGAAATAAAGGAGCGGCATTAACAATTATCATGAGTAGCCTGGTAAAAAATATTATTCGTTTCATGTTATTTATACTCTTCCAGGTATATGTACTTGATAAGATCCACCTTCACCAGATGGTTACACCATATATCTATTTTATGTTTATTTTATGGCTGCCTTTTAAAATGAACCGAACTGTATTGATGCTGATCGCCTTTTTGCTTGGGTTTACGCTGGATAGTTTTCACCATCATCCCGGGTTTCATGCAGCAGCTTGTGTGTTAATGGCCTATGTACGGCCTTTTCTTATAAATCTCCTAATACCGCAGGAGGGAGCAGAAACCAACTATGAAGAGCCTTCTTTTAAGAGTATGGGTGGCATGTTACCTTACCTCATCTATGCCGGTGTTTTAAGCCTGCTACACAATATCTGGCTTTTTTTCCTGGAAGCAGTGCAGTTTGGAGATGTATGGTATTTTTTTGGAAAAACACTTTTGTCAACGGCCATCAGTATACTACTCGTGCTAATCACAGAATTGATATTTACAAGGAAACAAAAGTTTAGAACAAATACCGTTTAAAAAAGGAATCAGTAAATCATTGCCAACCGGTGAGTAAATTGTTTACGTTTGAATCAATTTTTTCAATCTTATAAATAACTTCATCTGATAAACTTCAGTAACTTTATCTGCTAATCTCTACTGCATTATTTAAAACAATCCCAACTTCGTGTCTGTCTTTAACCAATCAAGAAAAAATGTTGTCCGGCTGGTTTTTATTGCACTGTTTGTAATTATAATTATTCGGTTGTTTACTTTGCAGGTAATTACTACCAAGTATAAAATATTGGCAGATGACCAGGGTATTTTTAGAAAAGTGGTTTATCCCGACAGAGGCATAGTCTTCGATAGAAAGAACAGGGCTATTCTTCAAAATACTACTATATATGACCTGATGGTGGTTCCCGGCAAATTAAAAGGAACAGATACCCTCACACTTTGCAATATCCTTGGCATTGATACGGCAGAATTCAGAAAGCGAATCATTACAGCGATCATTAAAAATAAAAGCTACCGGCCATCTGTATTCGAAGCGCTATTAAGTGCAGAGAAAATGGCGAAGCTTAACGAAAACATGTTCAAATTTGCGCCTGCTTATTTTTTGCAGGAGCGGCCGGTTAGGGACTATCCTTTTGATGCCGGGGGAAATATCCTGGGTTATCTATCGGAAGTAGATACAAATTTCATGAAAAGCCATCCTGAAGATGGGTATATGTCTGGAGATTATGCAGGCAAAACAGGTATCGAACGAACGTATGAAAAGGTGTTAATGGGGCAACGTGGAATTCAATTTTATAAAAGGGATAACAAGAACAGGCTAACAGATAAGCTGGAAAAAGGAATATATGATACGGCTGCTATTGCAGGTCAGAATATGTTTACTTCACTTGATATTGAATTGCAGGCATTAGGAGAACAATTAATGGAAAATAAGCTGGGATCAATTGTAGCTGTGGATCCAAAAACCGGTGGTATATTATGTATGGTTAGCAGCCCAACATTCAAACCCAAATTATTAACGGGTGCTGATCGTAAAAAACACATTGCAGAACTGTTATTAAATCCGGCATTACCATTATTAAACCGTTCTGTAATGGCAACTTATTCGCCAGGTTCTACATTCAAAACCCTTCAGGCTCTTATAGGATTGCATGAAGGAGTGATCAACACAAGTTTCCGTGTATCCTGTGGTGGCGCATTTTATGGCTGCGGAAGCGGCAAACCAATGAAATGCCTGGATGTAGGAACATTTGACCTTCGAAGTGCCATAACCATTTCCGACAATACTTATTTTGCTACCGTAATGCAGAAGGTGATTGAAAATAAAGCTTACCCAAACCAGGACAGCGCCCTTTCTAAATGGGACCAATACATGTATGAATTCGGCCTCGGTCATAAATTGGGTGTAGATGTGCCTTCCGAAAAAAGAGGGAATATTCCAACTCCGGCGCATTTTGATAAAATTTACGGAAAAGGGAAATGGAATTATTGCAATTTTCGTTCAGTGAGTATTGGTCAGGGAGAAGTAGATGTTACGCCTATGCAGGTTGCCAATGAAATGGCCTACATTGCTAACAAAGGCTGGTTTAAAACACCACACCTGGTTGATTCTATTGAAGGTGGTGATAAGTTTGAGATGCTTTCAAAATTTAAGGTAAAGCATGGCAATATTGACATCCCCGACAGCGTTTTTGAGGCGGTTCACGATGGAATGCAGGGTGTGGTTGATCATGGCACAGGTGTGGGTGCCAAGGTTGCCGGTATTTCAATTTGCGGTAAAACAGGTACAGTTGAGAATTATTTTAGAGGTGTGAAGCAACCCAACCACTCTTTCTTTTGCGGCTTTGCCCCCAGGGATAATCCAAAAATTGCTGTAATGTGTGTGGTAGAGAACAGCGGGCGCTTTGGTGGTACTTTTGCAGCACCTATTGTAGGGTTAATGATTGAAAAATATTTAAATGATTCTATCAGTGGAAAGGCAAGAAAAGACAAGGTGGAATCATTATCTAAATTAAACCTGATACCTCCACGCATTTATGCCGCTATGCGCACCCAGGATTCCATGATGCATAGAAAAGATTCGGCTTACCTTGTGGCCAGAGGTTACATTAAACTGTTGAAGGATACTTTAGACCTGGAGGAAGAAGATACCAATGATGCATTGGAAAAGCTGGATAAATATGACAAAGCCAAAGAAGCTACTCCTGAGGCCCCTGTTATTCCTGACAGCAACAATATAAGGCCTGAAGCCATTTTACCGCAGGATAAAAGAAAACCAGGCATTTTAGATTCGGCTAACAATAAACCATAGACGCTATCGCATAGCAAGAAAATATGTTTCAGAAAAAGCCGGTTGTATTAAGGGGTAAAGATTGGGTCATGATCTGGCTCTACGCCGTCATTGTTATAATCGGTCTGCTTTGTATTTTTTCTGTAGAGTATAAAGCAAATGATGATTTCTTTAAAAGCCTTTTTGAGTTTAAAAAAAATTACAGTAAACAATTTTTGTACCTGTTGTTTTGTGTGATACTGGCAACCTTTATTTTACTTACCGACAGCAAATTCTTTACAGCCACCCCCAATCTTTTATATATTCTTGGCATACTGCTAATGATGGCTACTTTCGTTGTAGGAAAAAATGTAAATGGTTCAAAAAGCTGGATACCGCTCGGTTTTATTAATCTGCAGCCTGTGGAAACCTGTAAGATTTTTACAGCGCTCGCCCTGGCAAAATATTTATCCAGGCCCGACACTGAGTTTAGCAAAACACGAGCGCAACTGATTGCAGCAGGCATCTGCTTTCTACCCGTTGTTTTTTCAATATTGCAAAATGAAACCGGCCTGGCATTGGTATATTTTTCTTTTCTGTTACCAATGTACCGTGAAGGATTTCCTCCGGGTTACCTTATTGCAGGTGCCTCTTTGGGTATATTACTGGTGATAACATTATTGTTTCCACCACTTACACTGATCATAGCGCTGACTGTAACTGCGCTGCTGTGTATCTATTTTCTAAAAAGGAAAATTAAACGCAATAAAGGACTATTATTGATAATTGTTGGATTGTGGATGCTTGCTTCACTTTTCGTTGGTGTGGCCGTGCCCTTTTTATTTAAACATGTTTTTCAAAAATACCAGGCCGACAGAATATTCAGTTTGGTTGGAAGAGATAATCCTTTTATTGATGAAGCAGCAACGCAACTGGATATTGCCGATCCTGCTTCAAAGAAAGCAAAAAAAGACAAAGAGAATTATAATGTAAAGCAATCTAAAATTGCCATTGGATCAGGAGGTTTGTTGGGAAAAGGTTTCCTGAAAGGAACACAAACACAGGGAGATTTTGTACCGGAACAACATACTGATTTTATTTTCACTTCCGTAGGGGAGAATTTCGGCTTCATAGGCTCTACTATATTAATGCTGCTATACCTTGGCCTGCTGTTAAGGATCATTTTTGTGGCAGAAAGGCAAAGAAGTACATTTACCCGGGTGTATGCCTACAGTGTTGCAGGAATTCTTTTCTTTCACGTAGCCATAAATATCTGTATGACGATTGGCCTTGCCCCTGTAATTGGCATCACATTGCCGTTGATGAGTTACGGTGGATCTTCCCTGATTACTTTTACCATACTTATTTTCGTGCTAATAAAACTGGATGCCGATCGCCAGATGGTTTTACGGTAGCTATTACTTAACGTGTGCTGCTCTTAGCCCTGGATATGGATGTTGAAAGCGGGCTTCGGGCGCAGGATTGATAGGCTTAGGCCACAACCAAAGGCTCACACACAACAACAAATGACGTTCTGGTTAGAACGGTAACAACCCCGCCAACAGCAGCCTGTTCAACGTTTGTAGGGCTTCTTTAGAAAAGATCAATGCTGCTACTGCTGAGAAATAAAAGTGACATGTACGATTAGCCGCTTAATATCATGGATAAAATATAAAACTTCCAGCTGCAGATTAATTTCTTCTAATTTTACCTTTCATAATTTCAATAATATTTTTTAACGAGTAAAAGAACAAGTAAATGGAAAAAGTTTGGTTAATAACCGGATGTTCTACAGGTTTTGGAAGAGCATTGGCCACCTACGTATTATCATTGGGTAATAAAGTTGCAGTTACAGCCCGAAATATTGCAGATGTACAGGATATCGTTTCAGGCCATGAAGCGAATGCGATCGTTTTAAAACTGGACGTTACAAATCACGAGCAGATTAAAGCTGCTGTTCAGCAAACATTTAAGGTGTTTGGAAGGATCGATGTTTTGGTTAACAATGCAGGGATAGGATATTTCGGTGCTGTTGAAGAGAGCGAAGATGAGGCAGTAAGAAATATGTTTGAAATCAATTTCTTCGGGCTTACGAAGATGATACAGCAAACGTTGCCCATCATGCGGGCACAGAAGAGTGGGCATATCATTAATATAGCATCTATTGGAGGCCTGGTGGGATTTCCGGCAGTAGGTTTTTATAACGCAACTAAATTTGCCGTTGATGGCTTATCTGAATCACTCGCTAAAGAAACAGCGCCATTAGGTATTAAGGTTACCATCATTGCACCAAGTGGTTTTAGAACAGATTGGGCTGGTCGTTCAGCAGCCAACAGTTCAATAGTTATTGATGATTACGCTGCCACTGCCGGCAAAAATAAAAATGATATCCGTGGATATAGCGGTAACCAGCCAGGAGATCCTGAAAAAGCAGCCCACGCAATAGTTAAAGTTGTAGAATCAGAAGATCCGCCATTAAGGCTGTTGCTGGGTTCTGCCGCATTAAGAGGAGCAAGGGCAAAACTTGATCTGCTGAAAAATGATTTTGACAAATGGGAAGCAACAACAATTGAAGCTGATGGGCCAAAATGAATTAATAAATTCGAATTATCAGTTTGTCAATAAAAACGCTTCAAACAAGTTTAATTGTAACCGGTTAGTTACAGATCTTCTTTTTTTTGAGATTGGAATCAGCTGGCTTTTGCCTGAGATCTGGTATACTTCAGTAGCTTCATAACGTGAAGCTATGATGATGTTTGTTCCGGAAGCATGATCTTCAAACAACTGCCTTGCTAAAACGGGGCAGTTGTTGTCTTTAGACAAGTGAGAAAGAAAAACATGGCTCATGAAGGCCGGACGGTGTTTTACAAATATTTCCAAAGCCTGGCTGTTAGATAAATGACCTTTTCCACTACGTATTCGATTTTTTAAATGATAAGGATAATTGCCGTTCTCCAGCATTTTTTCGTCGTAGTTGGCCTCCAGGAATGCTGCATGGCATTTGCTGAACTGTTTGCTTACATGCCCGCAACAGGCACCGATATCAGTGAATACGCCTATGTTGATACCATCGCAACTTATAATAAAACTATGTGGATCTTCTGCATCATGGTATTTGGGAAAAGCAGTAATAGCCAGGTTCCCAACTAAAACCGGCTGGTACGCTTTGAAAGATTGAACCTGCGGAAGCTGCATTCGGCTATGCTGTAACGTTATATTAGTGATATATACCGGCAGATGGTACTTTGATGCCAGTATGGGTAATCCTTTTATATGATCACTATGCTCATGTGAAACAAAAATGGCTTTTACTTTATTCATGGATAGCCCAAGAAGCTGCATTCTTTTCTCTGTTTCCCGGCAGGATATGCCTGCATCTACCAGGATGGCTTCGGTTTCATTGCCTATATAGTAGCAATTTCCGTTACTGCCAGAATTAAGAGAAGTGATATATAAAGACATGTCTTGCAAAGAAAAAACATTTTTGCCGGTAAAAATCATGTTGCTGGTTTTCATTTAGCTTTGTTGTGTCTTTTTTTTACTGCCACTTTTTCCGTGGCTTAACAAGCAAAGGGTATTATGAAAATTATTCCATTGAGTGAAGGAAGTTTTACGATAGATAAAACAAAAGTTTTTGTGCCTTTTGAAAAGGGAAAGGATGATCTTCAGCAACGGCCGATTGGTAGCTTGTTGGTAGAAATACAGCCTTTTATTGTGATTACAGATAAAGACATTATCCTCATCGACACCGGGCTTGGGTTTTATAACGATGACAGCATGCAGTTACATGCAAACCTGCTTGCCAATGGCATAAAGCCGGAAAGTGTAACGAAAGTGTTACTTAGCCACCTGCACAAAGACCATGCAGGTGGAATCCAGGATGAAAAGCAGTACAAACTTAGCTGTCCGCAAGCAATCTATTATGTAAACAGTAAAGAACTGGCATTTGCTTCAGAAGGAAAAAACCTGTCCTATGAGCCATCTTTGTTTTCTATCTTAAAAGATTCCACACAGTTGATCACACTTGATGATAACGGAACGATTGATGGGTATATTCATTATGAAATGTGCGGAGGGCATTCTCCTTACCACATCGTTTTTACATTGGAGGAAAGCGGTCACAAAATATTTTTTGGAGGAGACGTTGCACCTCAACTGCAGCAAATGAAAAATCGCTTCGTAGCCAAATACGATTTCGACGGAAAAAAAAGTATGGAATTAAGGAACAAATGGTGGGAACAAGGTAAACTTGAACACTGGACGATGCTATTTTATCACGATATCAAGGCTCCTTTTATTTCATTGTAGTTAAAAGGAGGCCTGCCCTAGACAGAGCTGGCCGTTGCTAACCTATGAAAAACACCTACTACAAAAATAGAGGAAAATATATTATGCCCAACAATTATTAATTATTTTGATAAAGTATATATAGGCACATAATAACGAGCTTATGTTGGAA
>JANOCC010000060.1:0-23869 GCA_031411955.1 Ferruginibacter sp. | reverse complement strand
ACGCTGCTTTGGTGGTTACATCAAGTTTTTGTTTCTTTAACAGGCAGCCGTGCGCCGCTGTTTCCAACTGTGTTCGGGTGGCTCCAATACAGGAGTAATCTGCAACCTTTTGAAGCACTTCTAACTTTAAACTGACATTAGTGAAGAAATTATTTACAATATTATTTTTTACAATTATTGCTACCTCTTTTGCACAAACAAGCAATAAAACATGTTTGTGCCCGGAATCACAAATTAAAGCTGATACGAAACCAGACACTATTTTTTATTTACAAAACGGGACTCCAATTTCTTTTTGCGGATACAAATTCAAGGATTCCCAGCCTGAAGTTTACTTAAAATTTGTTTTAGCATTTTGTTTGCCCGACACGCTCTTACATATTGATATCTGGAACGCTAATCAATCGTGCCATATACGAACCATTGCTGATACCTTGTTGGTTGATGAGATTGATATTAAACTAACAGAAAAAATTTATTTGAAAGGTTTAAGTATAATACGAAAAACGGTAAAGACCAACACTGTTTTGGGCGGTAGAAAGGAAAAGCCAATCAAAACTGTTGAAAGAATTTTTAATCAATACGTTCTGCAATCGGAAAGCACAGATGCATCAACAAATAAAGACGCAATGAAAATTGCTTTGCAATTGCTTCAATCCAAAACTGATGTTAAGGATTTACCACTTCTTATTAATGTTTGGATGTATTATGATCCTACAGATTTTCCAACACGGCAACTTACACAGAAAATATTTGAAAAGGATAAGAAAGCAAGTTTATCAGCTATTAATTATCGGCTCAAAAATAAAATGAAGTTTGAGAATAAAGAAACAGCTCCTTATTCTGATCTGCTTTTACTTAAATATGAACTCACAAAACGGGGAATGTAAATCAGGCAGCAAGGTTGCAGATAACAAGTCGCCTGGTAAAGGTGAGGGCGGGCGGAAGAAATCTATTAAAATTTTCAGTTCACAGCGTGGCCAACCCTTTTCTCCCGCGGACTACGCAGAGAAATACGCTGTTTCTGCTTTGGTGGTTACATCAGGTTTTTGTTTCTTTAAGTAGCATCGGTTGCAAGGAAGAGCAAAGAAATATTTCACGCCTTCGCCAGGCGCAAACGTTAGCGATCATTATTGAGGACAACTGAAAAAACTAAAATACAGCAAATTAAAATCAGGAAAGAATGTACAATTTTTCATACTTCAAAGAGAAGGACAGGCAAGCAATATTGGATTTTATAGAGGAAAATCCGTTTGCATTTATGACCGGTAGCTTTTTATCAGGTAATCAGGTTGCGACCCAGATACCTATTTTGCTGGAGGAAAGAAATGGTGAACTGTATTTGCAAGGACACATTATGCGAAACACAGACCATTACAAAGCTTTTATTGAAAACCCAAATGCACTAATTGTGTTTACAGGACCAAGTTGTTACGTAAGTGCATCCTGGTATAACAATCCGCAGATTGGTTCTACCTGGAATTATATGAGTGTTCATGTTGCCGGACAGGTCAATTTTATGACGAATGAAGAGCTTATTGCGTTCATGAGAAAGCTGACTTTAAAATTTGAAAAAGGCAATACCCAATCATTGACTTTCTACGACAACCTTCCGGAACCTTTTTTAAATAAAATGATGCCCGCAATTGTAGGTTTTGAAATTAAGGCCGATAAAATAGAGAATGTTTTTAAGTTGAGTCAAAATAGAGATGAAAAAAGTTATCTTAATATTATCTCAAAACTGGAGCAACTTGGGGGCAATAGTACTTTAATAGCGTTAGAACTGAAAAAAAGAAAAATAGAATTGTTCCCTGGTGGCGTTGAGTGGGACGGCTCAAAATTTGACTCGTGACAAACAATAAACAAACAGAAAATGGAAATTAAATTAAACCCAGTTGCCATAGTGAAAAATTCCAGAACAACAGCAACAGACGACTTTTGGGAAACAATAATTGCTGACATCGAACTTGCCGACCATATTCCAACAGAAGCATTTGAAAACATTTCCGACTTTTCTCACCTCGAAATAATTTACTATTTCGACAAAGTTAAATCTAAAGACATTTCTTTTTCAGGAAGACCAAGAGGAAATCCAAATTATCCATTAGTTGGTATTTTCGGACAACGAAAAAAAGACCGGCCAAATACAATCGGGCTTTGTACAGTTGAACTTTTAGAACACAATGGTCGAACAATCAAAGTAAAATATCTTGACGCAATAGACGGCACACCCGTATTGGACATTAAACCTGTATTTAAAGAGTTCCAGCCAAAAGGGGAAATACGACAACCTAACTGGGTTGCCGATCTTATGAAAAATTATTGGTAAAAAACTTCTGACAAACAAAGAACCGCTAACAGCCAGTTTTGCGCAAGCGGGGCAGACCGAAGTGATCAAAGCAGCAAATCCATACGCTAATTGACATATCAGCTTGACCCATCCTAAAGCTGCTTGCTGTGCTGCAGAAGAAAATTACCGCGAGTTAAACTTTGGTAGTTACGTCATATTTCCGTTCCTTTAAGTAGCACCAGTGCCGGGCAAACGGAAGGTATTAACCAGACCGATAATAAAATAACTTAACAATGTACCTATAATAACTATTTTATGAAAACAATTATTGGTTTTACAACTGTTTTTTTGCTATCCGTATTCCTGTCTTGCAAAAAAACATCGGTTGACAATATCTTACCCATTATCAATACATCAATACCAGATCAGTATCCGGATTATACTACGAAAGTAAATGCTAATGTATCTGGTTTTGTAACCAACGAAAATGATATTCCTGTAATGGGTGCAGATGTGAATTACGGCTCTGCAACAATGATAACTGATCAATATGGCTATTTTGAATTTAAAAATGTAGAGGTAACAAAGGACGCTGCAACAGTTATTGTAAATTATCCTACCTATTTTAAAACTATTAAAACTTATACTGTTAGAGAAGGTGAAGACGCTTTCTTCAGGATAAAATTATTGCCGCGTATAATTATTGGCACAATAAATTCGTCTGCAGGTGGATCAGTGTCTTCACAGCAAGGACTGCAGGTTTCTCTTCCCGCCAATGCAGTAAAGGTTGCCGCAAGCGGAAATGCTTATACGGGAACTGTTACAGTTTCTGCCACGTGGATCGATCCGACCTCAAATGAATTGCATAAAATAATGCCTGGCGAGCTTAGGGGAGTAAATACCGGCGGCGTAATAAAGCGCCTTTCTACTTTCGGAATGGTAGGAGTAGAATTAACCGGTTCATCGGGTCAAACTTTGCAAATTGCTGATGGGAAAAAAGCAACGCTTCATTTTCCTTTGCCATCAACTACATTAGCAAATGCGCCTGCCACAATTCCGTTGTGGTATCTTGATGTATCAACAGGGCTGTGGAAAGAGGAAGGTATCGCTACAAAAAACGGCAATGCGTATGAAGGAGAAGTGGCTCATTTTAGCTTTTGGAATTGTGATTTACCCTCCAGTTTTATAAACCTTTCAGCCCGAATTTTAACCAGCTCGGGCCAACCAGTTGCAAGAGTACTTGTACGAATCACACAATTATCGGCGGGCAACAGCGCAGCTGATTATACATCTTTTGATGGTTTTGTTTCGGGTCGGGTGCCAGACAACGCAGATATTTTACTGGAGGTATTTGCAGAAAACGGTAATTGTATATCTCCATACTACACCCAACAAATTCGTACGGGCTCCGGCGATATTTCTTTAGGAAATATTGTTTTGCCTGCCAATATCAAAATAGCAAGGGTTCAGGGATCAGCCGTAGATTGCAATAATAATGCAGTTCAGCAGGGTTACCTGCAGATAAAAAATGGCTTCAATTTTACAAAATATCCACTCAGTAGTGGGATGTATGATTTTTCTTCGCTTCTTTGTGATGACACCGAGACTTTAACGTTGTTTGCAGTAGATTTGAATACGGCGAAGCAAAGCAACGTCATAAGCACAAATATCACCCAGGGTGAAAACACGGTTGCCGTTTTACAAACCTGCGCACTGAGCACGCTTCAATATTTCAAATATTCATTAGATGGGGGGTTACCGGTTATAATGGGAGATTTAAACGGATCCGCCGGGTACGAAGCCAGTATAAATGCAACAAGATTTTCAGTTGGCAATATTTATGGAAGCGCTATTTCTAACTTTGCCCTTGATGGAGCCCCTGCAACTGGTATTCATAATACAAATAACACGATCGTGTCAACCTTTTTTACAGCATCTGCATTCGCTTATACAGCTCCCGCATCATTTCCAGTTAACATTACGGAATACGGAGCGGTAGGCGAATATATTAGTGGTAGTTACCGGTCTGCTATTTTTACTGAGGACTATACCGGGCAAACTGTCTCACACAATCTTGATGTAGATTTTAGAGTTAAAAGAACTTATTGATGGTATTGTATAGAGGATACTATATTGGCATTATTGTAACTTGAAAACATGGTCTTGACTATACTTAAGTACCGTTATATTATTTTCGACAAATGGCGACAATTGAAGAGTTGCCTGCTATACAATCCGAGCAGTCCTCTAACGCAAGCAGGACAGCAAACTGAAAATTTGACTTTTCAACATTGAAAAAATTTCAGTTTTTCTGAAAAATTTTCAGGACAAAAGGCTAAAATCTGCGGTGGCATTTATTTTGTTTCTTCCTTTTCATAATTTATTTTTTAACCAAATTAAAAAGGAGGTAATTATGACAATCGTAAAGAGAAACGGTAATTTACAAAACCACTTCCCTACACTTTTTGATGATTTCCTGAACCGTGACATTTTTAATTGGGGCTTGTCAAATTTTTCAGACACAAATACGACAATCCCTGCGGTTAACATCAAAGAAACCTCGGACAATTATGAAGTGGAAGTGGCAGCACCAGGAATGACAAAAAAGGATTTTAAAGTGGTGCTTGAAGGAAACAATCTTACCATCAGTTCAGAAAAGGCTACACAAAAAGAGCAAAACGAAGATGTGCGGTACACCAGCCGTGAGTTTAGCTACCAATCTTTTTCAAGGACTTTTACTCTGCAAAAAGATGTGGTGGACACTGAAAAAATTCAGGCAAAATATGAAGACGGTGTATTGCATCTTTTAATTCCTAAAATGGAACATGCAAAGCAAAAACAGCCTAAGCTAATTGAGATTTTGTAAGGTTGTAAAATGTTTTTATGCAAAAGTTGCTTTTATCAAAAGGCAACTTTTTTTTTAAAACTATTATTTATGAAGCTTCTATTTGTAAACGGAATTGGAGAATTATTGCAGAGCCTTATAATAATGCTGCTAACTATTTTATTGATAGGGTTGGCAATGAAAAAGTTAAATCAACCTTATTTTGTTGCGTACATTTTAGCGGGTATTATATTAGGTCCGCATTGCATTAAAGTTTTAAAAAATCCAGACACTATTTCTGCAATTGGCGAATTAGGGTTGCTTATTCAAATGTTTTTTATTGGTACAAAATTAGAAGTTCAAACATTCGCCAAACAAATTAAAAAACCGCTGATTGGGGTAGTTGCTCAACTTGTTTTTAGCCTTGTTTTTATAATACTAATTGGTTTTTTCTATAGATGGAGTGCAAAAGAAATATTGCTATTCACATTTATAATTAGTCTTAGTAGTTCTGCTATCATTCTTGAATATCTTGAAAAAAATAAGGAACTCAATAAACCTTTAGGCATCCTAACATCAGGGATATTGGTGCTACAAGATTTTTTATTAGTACCAATGTTATTGACAATAAATTTTTTAGGTGAAAAGGAACTAAGCCTTTACACAATCATTTCACTGATTGTTTCACTCATCGTTGTCACTTTTCTATTGAGACAAATATTCTTGAAGAATAAAATTAAATTCCCGTTCCCCAATATTTTGCAGAACGACCATGAATTGCAGGTGTTTGTTGGACTATTGTTTTGCTTTGGTTTTGCGTGGGTTACTCAAGCAATTAATTTATCTGCTGCCGTTGGTGCATTAGTAGCAGGTATCTTTATTTCACAATCCAATTCTATGCAATGGTTAGAACGGCATCTTGTTCCATTCAGAGTATTCTTTTTATCCTTGTTCTTTCTATCAATAGGACTACAAATAAATATTGACTTCCTTACAAAACATGCAGCTATGGTAATGCTAATAGTGTTTGTAATACTCATTGTGAATAGTTTTATAAATGCTTTGGTATTTAGGCTGCTAAAGGAAAGTTGGCGTAACAGTATTTATGCAGGTGCATTGCTTTCCCAAATCGGCGAATTTAGTTTGGTATTATGTATGGTTGCAAAAAGTCAACAAATGGTAACTGACTTTTGGTATCAGCTTACATTGGCAGTTGTTTCTGTAACCATGCTTATGACAGCCACTTGGATTAACATTATCCGAACATTTATATACAAACAAGCAAGCCACATAAGAAACACTGTAGAATTTATACACAGGAATATCAAAAAATTAAGTAAGTCGGCTAATTAAAAATGAGGATTAGTATGAATTTCAGTTGGCTTTAAATTCAGGCATAGACTGTATATTAGCGGTTAGACCATATTATTAATAATTTCAACCAAGTTGACTATTTTATGGAAACACAATTTTATATAACGATAACATTAAAGACACATAAGGGGCTTGAAAGCTTTGCAAAATTCTTCATAGGAAACAATCGCCAACGGGCTTTGGATATATTCAAGCAGTTAAAAGGTTCCCATAATGTTAGCGAAAAAAATATTCTTTATTTTGATTTTATAGAAACCGAAAAAGGATTACCTGTAAATCTTGATTTTATCACTTGTACACTAAATCAATTGGCTGAAAATTGCCGTATCATTACAAAAGAACTATTCATATCAGAAAATTTTGAAAGCTAATAACCAGCTATTATAGCTTATACGACATAAATATACCAAGTGCTTGACAATGTACAGCAGGCAACATGGGGTTTGCCAAAATGGGGGCAGACGGAAGCCGTGTTTCAACTTTTTGTTTTTCAATTTGGCTTCATATCCAGCTTGACGTCATTAATTTAGCTATGTGCAAATCATCAACTTTTATTTATAAATTTAGCTTCAGTTAGCCGGGGCGGACGAATATCTATGACCCCCACTTCGGCAAGCCCTGAACGTTAGTGGCCATTTTACATTGACTTCCACTTTTACAATAATTGAATTCTAACAAGATGAAATTTACGAAGGCTAAAGTTTCTTTTTTATTTCTGCTAATAATAATTGTAACAAATTCTTATTCCCAAGATAACCGCATTAATATTGATCAGGCTGGAAAAGATTCACTTAGAATTCAAGCCAATCGCCTGGCTACTACTTTGCTGACTTTTGACACTGCCACAATTGTTAAGTATTCGTATCCTGGAATTATCGATCGATTCTTTGAAGGAGAAAAGAATGTTGCAAGCTCTCTAGAAAATGGCAGGAAAGACGCGGAAGCTATGGGATTCAAAACTATTAGTATGGAAATTGGATCGGTATCAGATTTTGCAAACGCTGGTAATGAAGTTTATGCTTTCATTCAAACAAAATCGATTTCCTTAATCAAAGAGGACACACTAAAATCTGAATCATTTTACTTGGCTATAACAAAAGATCATGGGGTAAATTGGAAGTTCATTGACGAATCTTTTATGTTGGTTGCTGGAATAAAGACTTTGTTCCCTAATTACAATGAACAGATTCTCATGCCCAGTAAAAGGGAGCCAATCTTCATTCCAAAAAACGGCCACTAACATCAGCATTACCGCAATTCGGGCAAACAGTCATATTCTGAACATCATATTACTACCAATCTTTAGTTCCCGGCTTCACGGATCCTAAGCCGCAGACGTATGCAAAGAGTGCCGCGGGTTTAACTTTGGTAGTTACATCAAAGTTTTGTTCCTTTAATATGAAGCAGCACCGGGCATTACCTGTAATTTTATGACAACCTTTAAAATGAAAATACTTTTTACAATTTGCTTGACAATTTCTGTACGTTTTGTCTTTGGACAATTCGCAATAATTTATGACAAAGACAGCTTTTGTAATGTGAGAACTTCAGCAGAAAAGGGAAATAATATAATTGATAAGTTAGAAAATGGACACATTGTTTATTGTTTCCCAAACAACAGCAATTGGACAGACATTGATTATTCTAAAAATAAAAAAGACCTCAATGGACAAGTTTATAAGGACCGGGTAATATTCGTTTCAAGCTATTTGACTGTTCCAGTTTTGACAAAGGACAATTATAAAATCACACTAAAAAAGGACAGTATAAAAGTTGTTTTGACTGAACAGAAATTTGACAAAAGCAAACACAAATTTAGTTTCTATAAAGAAGCAAAAGACCAAATAGAATTAGTTGACAATAAAAAATATTGGGGCAGAGATGGCGGTGTTCCAACAAGCGAATACAAATCCATTGAAGTCACTATTGGACAAAATAAAATATCATTGCCCAAAACAGCACTTAAGAATTTGTATGAACCAAGTTTATATAACACAGAGGTAAACTACGACAAAACAAACGACATTATTTATATCCAATCAATGAATAGTGATGGTGCAGGAAGTTATGAAGTAATATGGAAAATTGAGAAAGGGGTTTACAGAGACAGATATATTGCTTACGGTTTTTGAGAGAAAAACTACAGGCAACATCCCGCAGTTAAGGTGAAGTTTACTGTACAAAATAAATAACTACTATAACAATAGTTTTAAAACAACAAACTGTATAATGAAAAAGAAGCTGCTGTTCATTTTTTTATTCCTGGCACAAATTGTTTTTGCACAGGCAGACAAACGCATAAGCGTACCGGGTACAAAGTGTAGTGTAATACCTCCGGTTGGATTTACCGCGGCAACAACTTTTAATGGCTTCCAGGATATAGAAACAGGTGCTTCTATAATGATCAATGAAATACCAACAGCCTATACTACTGTTGTTGATGGCTTTACTGCATCTGCATTAAAAACAAGAGGGATGAACCTTGTAAATAAACAAACGATCAACCTTAATGGATCTACTGCTACCTTCATGAATGTTACGCAGCAAGCTAACGGCACAACGTACTTAAAACAGATGCTCATGTTTGGTGATACCAACATAACGGTATTGGTGAATGGCATTTACCCGGAAGCATCAAAAGAGATCGAAGGAAAAATAAAAGATGCTTTGCTTACTACTATCTATAATAGTTCGCAGGATGACAAAGCGCTTGATGCTGCTCCTTTCAGCATCGATACAGACAATACCGATTTTAAATTCATAAAAAACATGTCGGGTAGTTTGCTTTATTCAACCGATGGAAAGATCCCGACTGAAAAACCTATGCTGATTGTAAGTAACTCTATAGCCGTATTGTCGATAAAAGATAAAAAGATATTTGCAGAGGAAAGGCTTAAAAAATTACCACGCGGAGAATTTACAGTTATTAAAGAGATCAAAGCAATAACGATCGGCAATTTAAACGGCTATGAAATTGTTGCAGATGGAAAAACTAAGGATGACAAAGCAGAACTGGTATACCAGGTAATACTCTTTACCGAAAAAAATGGCTATTACATAATTGTTGGAAAAAGCAGGGAAGATTTTAATAAATACCTGGCGACCTTTAAATCCATTGTAGCAACTTTTAAACCCAGGTAATGACAAAATAAATTTCATACAACCATCTATCCTTAAACCGGCACCTTATGAAACTGAATATTTTCCTGGTCTATCTCCTGCTCCTTGGATCATTGGGCAGTTACGCACAAGCAGATAGCAGCGACTATCAAAAAGCTGTAGCGAGAGCCAATAATGGAAACTTTGCAGAAGCTTTGATCTATTTCAGTAGTGTTGTTGATAAAAATCCTGATGATGCCTATGCATGGTTTAACAGGGGCTATACAAAAGCAATTCTTAAACTGGAGGAAGAAGCAATCAGTGATTTCAACAAATCCATAGAAATTAATCCTTCGTATAAAAAAGCCTACTTAAACAGGGGAATATCGAAAAGAAATTTACTCAATTTTGCCGGCGCCCAGGCTGACTTTAAATTAGCGATCATAAATGCACCGGAGTATGCCGAAGCATATTACCACAGGGGCTACCTTTATGAGCTGCTTGAAAATAAAGATTCTGCCTGTCATTATTATAAAATAGCGGCTGATTTTGGATTGAAACAAATGCAGGATAAATTAACCGTATGCGATGACCCGAAAAAAACATTTGACAAACATATCGTACGATTAAAAAAGCAAGCTGCGTCTAAGGAGTATGGCTTTTCGGAAGGCGATCCTGTTAAAGTGGGCGGAGGTCCCCTAAACCAGCGGGAATACCTTGATCTGCTCAGGGATATAAATGGAAAGCCAGTTAAATATTACAGGGTGGGTAGCTGCTGCGGTTATAAATTAGAATCTGCGTTTATGGGAATGGCTTTGTTAGACAAATACCGGATCACCTACACCGATGAAGGAGGCACAGAAAAAACGGCCATCGTTTTTATCAGCTTTTATGAATACGAAGAACCCGCAGTACTCTTTGGTTTTAAAACCATACCCCTACTTAACTAAAATCTATTGCACCACATTAAACTCTATTGCCGACAGCAGGTATGCGTAATTGCCTGCCTGGGATGCTGTGGGAAAATAGGTGCCGAAGAATATCGTGTAAGTTCCAGCCGGAAGCCAGATAGGAAAAGTATTGGTGATGCCGGTAGAAGTCCTGGAGAAAGGGGTATTATCCAGGAATAAGGTATAGTTACCCGGAGTGAAATTGATGCTCTCGATTTTAAGCACCTTGTTTGCATCAACTGTAAAGGTTCTTACTAAAAGTGAGTCGTTACAATTGGAGGAACAATTGGAGATACTGTCTGCTTTTACGATTACCACGCGGTTAAACTGCAGGTTGTTTTGCGCTTTTCCCAAATAGCAACTGAATAATAAAACGAGGATGGTAAATATTTTTTTCATGATAGTATAAAATGAATAAGAGATTTAATAGTTAATTGATAAAATAGCATTGATCATTAGATGCTTTTGTGGAAAGCCCGCTTAAAATCCTTTTGTGGTATAGATCAGGGTGTTCTGGTTATCGGTTACAGCGGTGGTAACTAATAAAAACCAACCAGTTCCATTATAATAATAAAACCCGGGCTTACCATCCGTTTGGTAAACAAGCAACCCGGTTGCCGGCCCGGCGATAGCTGCTTTTTGTTGGGCAGTCATTCTCGGTATCAGCAAACCTTTTTCAGTACTGCTGATATCAAGCATTGCGGTGCTATCGGCGGTAATGGCATTGTTGCTAATACCAACCGATTGTGAAAAACAGGTTGTGGTAAAACCCAGTGCTGCCAACAGGGCAAATAGTTTAAAGCGATTCTTCTCCATAATAGAAATTTATGGCGGCGAAGATACAGTTTATGGCCTTTGGTTGGATGTGATAAATATTAAATATTATAGGATGCCGTTTTACTAAGGTTGCCTTGCGTTTTAAACTCAGGACAACCGTAACCGTGATATTAAATTATTTATTACCTGCTGATAAAGATCTTTTTAGAATACCGTATTTTATCAATCACAACTTGCAGCATATACACACCTATAGACAGGATGGGCAAATTTAAAGTATATGCAGAAAGCATATTTCTTGCTACAGGCAATTTGATCAGTTGCCCGTTGGATGCAAAGTGAAAAATAGCTGGATGCTGTTGCATGGGTTGTTATATCGGGCAGTGATTGTTTGAACCCTTTTCTTTATTGTTAATAGTTGTTCGCTTTTTTGTTCAATAAAAACATGAACCAGAGAATGTGTCAGACCCTGCATACCTATTTTGAGTGTGGAAATTTCGAATTGCGTATATTTAACTGTTAGGAGTAAGCTCAGTGCGACATCGCAAAACTCTACTGACAAAAACCTTTATCAACAATATAGAAAACTGTAATGAAATGAAACAAGCAACAATATTAGGAAGCAGCACATTAAATGTGAATCGAATAGGTCTTGGCTGTATGGGTATGTCAGAATTTTATGGTTCTTTTAATGAAACAGAATCAATCAATACTTTGAATAAAGCCATTGATTTAGGGGTTAATTTTTTCGACACAGCCGATATGTACGGCAGCGGAGCGAACGAAAAGCTAATTGGGAAAGCATTCGAAGGCAAATGGGATAAAGTTGTTTTGGCGACAAAATTTGCTGTAATGAGAGGTACCAATGGTGAATGGCTCGGACTTAATGGACAACCAGAGTATATTAAGAAAGCTTGTGAACAAAGTCTTTCCAATTTAGGAACTGAGTCTATTGATTTATATTATATGCACCGCCAAGCTCCTAATGTTGAGATTGAAGTGATAGTAGGAGCAATGGCAGATTTGGTTAGTCAGGGAAAAGTAAAATATATTGGGCTGTCAGAGGTTGATGCCGGAACAATAAGAAGAGCACACAAAATTCATCCAATCACAGCCTTGCAGACTGAATATTCCTTATGGAGTCGTGAGCCAGAACAAGAATTGTTTGAAGTTTGTAAAGAGCTTGGAATAACCTTTGTGGCATACAGTCCTTTGGGAAGAGGTTTTTTAACAGGAGCATTTAAAAGTCGAGCTGATTTCGAGGCTGGTGATTTTAGATTAAGTAATCCACGATTTACAGACGACGCTATTAAAGAGAACATCAAATTTGTAGAAGTTATTGACCGACTATCAAAAGAAAAAGGAGTAACCAAAGCACAAATAGCCTTAGCTTGGATATTAAGTCAGAATGATGAAATTACTGCAATTCCAGGCACAAGAAAGATTCACCGATTGGAAGAGAATTTAGGAGCATTTGAGGTTGAATTAACTCCAACTGATATGGCTATAATACAAGAATCTATGCCTTCAGAAACAGTTGGGAATCGTTATTAGTGCGACATTATCTTGGTGATGCGTTCTTTAACTACATGCAGAAAGTCTACTGCTAATGTAAAGCGACCCCGAAACCATTTATAAGCGGACTAAATAAATCACAAAAAATATTAAGTATTTCAAAATGAAACTAAAAGTTAGAACAATCTTATTCTTTCTATTATTAGTTACAGGAACAACTTTTGCCCAAGAAAAGACAAAATTAGTAAAGGCTACATCTCAAAAGGTTGCTATTAAAGACGGCACAAACCCAATAACACAGTGGTGGGAGTATTTACAAAAAGATGTAAAACCAGTTGTATATCACATTGCAAAAATCAATCAAAATAGGAAAGTAACATTCTACACTGACATTGACAGCATTTCATTTGATGTGAAACCAAACAATAAATATGATTTTAAGATACTTTTAAATTCAAAAGACACTTGTTATGCTCAAATTTCGACTACCATTCCTTCTTATTACAAAGACTGTAAAAATTGTAATATAACAAGTGATACTATTCCTTTTACGCTTGAAAACGACCATTATATTCACATGAAAGGCAAAGTGAATAATTCGGAAATCTTGGATCTTATTTTTGATTCAGGTGCAGGAACTTGTGTATTAAATGAAAGAGGACAAAAAATTGCAAACATAAAATTAGATGGTCAAACTGATGGAGAAGGCTCATCAGGTTTTACTGTTGAGCAAACAAGTAGCTCGAACCATTTGCAACTTTCATCTTTGAATTGGAAAGATCTTTCCCTTACATACATTGACTATAAAGGTTCAATAAATACTGATGGGGTTCTTGGCTATAATATTTTTGAAGATAAAGTTGTAGAAATAGATTACGAAAAAAACCTTTTAATTGTTCATATTAAAATGCCAGCGAATATTACAGGTTATTCAAAGCAAAACATAAAACACGATTTGAATGGCACATTTATACAAGCAACATTAAACAATAGAACAAAAGATTTTACAGCTTGGTATTTGTTTGATACAGGTGGCAGTTTAACCATTGAAGTTGGTGGTGACTATGCAACTAATAACAATCTTTATGGTACAATGAAAAATTTAGGAAAGAGCAATGCAACAGGAAATGGAAAAAGTTTTTTCCAAAATGAAATAGTTGAATTACCAATCTTAAAATTATTTGGTTTTGCTATTCCTAATGTGCCTATACATATAGCAAGTTCCGACAAAAGTTTTTATGGCGAAGCAGGAATTATTGGCAATAATGTTCTTAAAAGGTTTAATACATTTATTGACTATCCAAATGCAACAATTTATTTAAAACCCAATAATTTAATGAATTTGAGTTTTAAAAAAAAAGATGAAACCATAATGTATTCAATTATAGGAGGTTCAATAGCATTAGTTCTTTTATTTTGTGGATTTTTTCTCTATAAAAAAAGAAAAAGTAAAACTATCAACTCAAATTAAAGATCTTATGAAATCTATCAGATTTACTTTACGGCTTTTTCCAATTTTTGATATGCTTTTGAAATCTTGTAGCATTACAAAAAATATGACCTATCCAATAACAAAAAACTATAAACCAGACATCCAGCAACTCTAAAAATAAATTATAAAATTAGACAGTCTTTTCTTTGATGCCTACAACACTTGCTCTACCAATCTTGATAAATACGGCTCTTTCTTTTCTGAAAGTATAGAATTTTATCACGATCAAGGCGGTTTGGTAACTTCAAAACAAGACATTATTAACGCTACCAAAAAAAATATTTGTGGAAAGTTACAAGAGAACTTGTTAAAGGTAGCTTTGAAGCATATCCTATAAAAGATTTTGGAGCAATTGAAATTGGTTTGCACAAATTTCATAGTAATCAAGAACCAGTTGGTGCAGCTTCAAAAGTTGGGCGGTTAATGGTCATTGGGGAATTCAAAAATAATGAATGGAAAATAAGACGCGTTGTTAGTCCGCATTAAATTTAGCGAAAAATAACAAATGAAAAAATTACTCATCGTCACTTTTATACTACTCAAAATAAGTTCTGTTACTGCACAAGACGGTACTCTAATATCGCCTAAAATTGCTAAAAAACATTCCTTTTCTTACAAAGAATTGAAAGAATATGAAGGACTTTATGAGTATATCAATAATTCGACACTTAAAATTGCTTCGTCGCCAATAGATACTACCTTACTTTGTATTATTAATGAGAGCCGATACCCATTTACTACTATCGGTAAAGATGTTTTTTTAAATCCAACAAAAGATAGTGTTGTCTTTTTAAGAAATACCCTACATAAAGTTGTTGCTTATAAAGCAGGAAATGATACATTTAATCTATTACCACAAAAAGTAAAGTTTCCAAAGCAAATGTGGTATCCAAGACTAAATGGTCGTAAAAATTATAAATATTCTTACCAACAACCCCAAAATGACAATGACGGTTTGAAAACAGGCAATTTGGATAACACAGGGTTAGACAACAAACTTCTCAACGAAATGGCGCAAAAAATAGTTGACGGCACTTATCCAAATGTTCATAGTGTTTTGATAATTAAAGACGGCAAGTTGGTGTTTGAAGAATACTTTTACGAACACAACAAAAATAAACTACACGAACTTCGTTCAGCAACTAAAAGTTTTATTTCAGCACTTACAGGTATTGCTATTGAAAAAGGGTATATAAAGAGTAAAAATGAAAAAGTGCTTCCTTATTTTTCTGAATATATTTTTAAGAATAACACAGATGCAAAAAAGCAGATTACAATAGAAGATCTTTTAACTAATCAAAGCGGATTGGACTGTGATACTTATAATCCAAAAGCAGTAGGCAATGAATCAATTATGGCTTACGAAAAAGATTGGATTCAATATTCTCTTGATTTGCCAATGAATGATAGTGCAGGTGGAATAGGACAATATTGTTCGAGTAACCCAATCATTATGGGTAGAATTATTGAAAAAGGAACAAAAATGGCTTTGCCAGAATTCGCTAAGCAGACACTTTTTAAGGGAATTGGAATAAAAAAATTTGAGTGGCAATTCAAACCCGACCCTTCAAGTGGAGAGACATTTTGTCAATTAAATTTAAGGTCAAGAGATATGGCAAAATTTGGTTTATTGTATCTCAACAACGGTATATGGAATGGAAAGCAGATAATTCCAAAAGAATGGGTTGAGCAATCACTAAACAAACATTCAGTTGTAGCAGGACTTGACTATGGCTATTTATGGTGGACAAAATATTTGGATGCCAATGGAGTAAGGTATTATGGAAAATTGGCACAAGGCAACGGTGGACAAAAAATTTATATTTTCAAAGAACTGAACTTGGTAACTGTAATTACAGCAGGACATTACAATATGCCATCGTCAAGTAACGAACTGAATGCAAAGTATATATTGCCAGCGTTTAATAAAAAACAATGAACACCGAGGAGAACAATTCCAATGGGGTTCGATTTTCATTCCCGATGGAAGTTCTTTAACATGTGTGGAAATAGGCTTCCCGAAAAAAGAGCAATTCTCTCAAGGCACTAAGGCGTGGAAAGAACTTATCGTGTTTCTAAACGCTAACCTAAAAGGAAATCTAAATTGCAATGAACTTCAAAGTTTAAACCGGTAATAGAAGTTTGAAAGCAGCAAGATTAAAGAGACTGCATAAAATAAGCATTAGATATTAACAAGCGAAGAACATGTAAAAGATTGATGAATACCTTGCCCTCTTAATTACTCCTAAGTGACTTCCTGGTCTGCCAGAATATATCTTTGATGCTTGAAGGGGCAACCGGAAGGGAAATCCGACCTTTCTTAATGATCTGAAAGCCTCGTCCCGATTGAATTTGATAGTGGCCTCGCCAGGAATCGAACCTGGGTCTGGAGCTTCGGAAACTCTTATACTATCCATTGTACTACGAGGCCAATACGAAAGATTGATCGTTACATCACCTCTCTAAAAAATTATATTGAAAGAACTATGGTAAATTAAATCTTAGTTTTCACCAATTGCTGCCGGGGCTGCCCACCTTACTTACCAAAATTCTGGATATTCGTTCCAAAGATCTTTACGGCAATGGCCAGCAATATTACGCCGAAAAATTTTCTTATCACGATCATTCCATTTGGGCCTAATAATCTTTCAATTAGTTTCAGTGATTTCAACACAATGAAAACCACTACCAGGTTTATCAAAATGGCTATCAGGATATTAATATCATGAAAATTTGCTTTCAAACTCATGATGGTAGTTAATGTGCCAGATCCGGCAATCAAAGGAAATGCGATCGGCACTACACTGCCACTTTTTGGATTGGAATCTGGCTTAAATAATTCGAGGCCGAGTATCATTTCCAACCCAATGATAAAGATCACGATGCTTCCTGCCACCGCAAATGAATGAACATCCAGCCCTAGCAGCGACAGAAACTGCTCTCCCATCAATAAAAACAGCACCATCAGCCCACCGGAAACCAACGTTGCCTGCAACGACCTGATCTCTCCTCCCATCTTTACCCTTAACGACGCCAACACCGGAATTGAACCCAACATATCAATAACAGCAAACAGGGTAAAGCTTACCGTGAGTATTTCCTGCAAAGTGATATAACTGAAATTCATGATGGCAAAGATAATAAACCGTAGGCTGAAACTGAATAAGGAAAGGGGGAATAAGTATGTTCTTCGGTTTTAAACCGTGTGGGTACTCTCGTTTACCATTTGCAACAGGCATTTCCGGCAAAGGCAATCCTGGTAATTTTGGCTGATCATCTCCCTTGCTGCTTCATTTAATGCTATACCAAAGCACTGGCATTGCGTTATACTGCCTGGTTTGCACTCAAACATATCTCCGCACCGTGGGCAGGCTTTCTCTTCATGCTTACTTTTGCTGATGTACATGAACTTAAATTAATTTCCCGGCACATCAGCATAACCAATAGCGCCGGGAAATGTTCTAGCTGTAAAAGACCGGTTCAATCATGAAATTAGGAACCACAACTTAAACACTCATCACGGTTATCCAACGAGCAGGCGATCTGCTCTGCGGCTTCTTCTTTGGCCTGCGTAAGCACGGCTGCGTCTACCGTAAACTTTATAGCATCGGCGGCAGCCTTGGTACGCAAATAATACATACCTGTTTTCAACCCCTTTTTCCAGGTGTAAAAATGCATCGACGAAAGCTTTGCATAATTTGGTTGCTCTACAAAAAGATTAAGCGATTGCGACTGGCAAATAAATGCTCCCCTGTCGGCAGCCATGTCTATGATATTTCTTTGTTTGATCTCCCAAACAGTTTTGTAGATCTCTTTCAAAGCAACAGGAATCTCTTCAATATTCTGAACAGAACCATTGGCGGCTATTATTCGCTGTTTCATATTATCATTCCATAAACCGAGCTCTACAAGATCTTTCAACAGGTGCTTATTCACTACTACAAATTCGCCACTTAAAACCCTGCGGTTATAAATATTAGAAGTATAAGGTTCAAAACATTCGTTGTTTCCCAGTATCTGCGACGTTGATGCTGTTGGCATCGGCGCCAGCAACAATGAATTTCTAACACCATGTTCTTTTATTTCAGTTCTTAGTAACTCCCAATTATAACGATCACTGGGTTGTACATTCCACATATCAAACTGGAAGATCCCTTCGCTTAATGGTGATCCTTTAAATGTTTCATAGGCGCCTTCTTTAATAGCGATCTCATTTGATGCCAGCAGCGCTCCGTAATAGATGGTTTCAAAAATATTCTTGTTCAACAACTTGGCGATATCACTTTCAAATGAAAGGCCAAGTAACATGAATACATCTGCCAATCCCTGAACACCTAGTCCTATCGGCCTGTGGCGGAAATTGCTGGTTTCTGTTTCCACTATCGGGTAATAATTGTTATCTATCACTTTGTTTAAATTGCGTGTAACGATCTTCGTTACTTCCAGCAACTTTTCAAAATTGAATGTTTTGCCTTCTACAAATCGCGGCAGGGAAAGCGATGCCAGGTTGCAAACGGCAGTTTCATTCTCATCACTATATTCAATGATCTCTGTACATAAATTGCTGCAGCGAATTGTTCCCAGGTTCTTTTGGTTACTTTTTTCATTAGCAGCATCTTTATACAACATGTATGGTGTGCCGGTCTCAATTTGCGCTTCTAAAATGGCATTCCACAAATCGCGGGCAGGTATGGTCTTCTTTGCTTTTCCTGCAGCCTCATAACTTTCATACAATGTTTCAAAAGCCTTTCCATGATTGGTGTGCAGGCTATGGGCTTCATTTGGACAAAACAAACTCCACTGTCCATCTTCTTCTACACGCTTCATGAAGAGATCAGGAATCCATAGTGCAAGAAAAAGATCTCTGGCACGCATTTCTTCCTTACCATGATTTTTTCTCAATTCAAGAAATTCAAAAACATCAGCATGCCATGGCTCCAGGTAAATTGAAAAAGCACCTTTGCGTTTTCCTCCTCCCTGGTCTACATAACGTGCGGTGTCGTTAAAAACTTTTAACATCGGGATGATACCATTGCTGGTTCCGTTGGTGCCTTTAATATAACTGCCCGTTGCACGAATATTATGAATATTTAAACCAATGCCTCCGGCAGATTGCGAAATGAGGGCGCAGTTTTTTAAGGTATCGTAAATACCGGCGATACTGTCATCTTTCATGCTCAACAGGAAACAACTACTCATCTGTGGCTTTGGTGTACCGGCGTTAAATAAAGTAGGTGTGGCATGAATGAACCATTTTTCACTCATCAGGTTATAGGTTTCGATGGCAGCATCAATATCATTTTTATGAATACCCAATGCCACTCTCATAAACAGGTGCTGCGGGCGCTCTACTATCTTGCCGTTTACCTTTAACAGGTAAGATTTTTCCAGGGTTTTAAATCCAAAATAATCGAAGTGATAATCTCTTTCATAGATAATAGAAGCATTCAGCAGATCCTGGTGTTGTTGTATGATCTCATATACATCATCTGCAATGAGTGGTGCCGGCCCGCCTGTTTTATCATCAATATAATTATATAATAATCCTGCCGTTTCTGAAAACGACTTTACTGTATTCTTATGAAGGTTACTAACGGCAATGCGTGCTGCCAATACCGCAAAATCGGGATGCTTTGTTGTAAAAGATGCAGCTGTTTCTGCCGCCAGGTTATCTAGTTCTGTAGTAGTAACATTGTTGTAGATACCGATGATCACCTTTTTAGCGATCTCTATAATATCATCATTTTTTAAATTAAGTCCATAACTTAATTTCATCACCCTGGAAGTTATCTTATCGAAATGAACGGCCTCACTTTTTCCGTTTCTCTTTATTACCTGCATACTTTATATATTAAAATGGTTATAGTCTTTTTTATTTCACTTTCAATACAATTAAAAGTCTTCGTCCATGCTAAAAGCTTTCGAGCTTCCTTCATTCATTACCCCTGCTTTCTGGTATTCACCTACACGTTTTTCAAAGAAGTTTGTTTTTCCCTGCAGGGAGATCAGTTCCATGAAATCAAATGGATTCACGGCGTTGTAGATTTTATCGCAGCCCAATGCCAGTAGTAACCTGTCGGCCACAAACTCAATATAGGAGCACATCATATCTGCATTCATGCCAATTAACCTCACGGGTAAAGCACTGCTTACAAAGTCTTTTTCAATACTTACTGCATCCCTGATGATCTCTACAACGGTTTCTTTTGGCAACCTGTTTTGAAGGTGTGCAGTATACAACAGGCATGCGAAATCGCAGTGGAGGCCTTCATCGCGGCTGATGAGCTCATTGGCAAAACTTAATCCGGGCATCAATCCACGCTTCTTTAACCAAAATATAGAGCAAAAACTGCCACTGAAAAATATACCCTCCACCGCAGCAAAAGCGATAAGCCTTTCTGCAAAACTTCCTTTATCTATCCAACGCAATGCCCAGTCTGCCTTTTTCTTCACACAGTCGATGGTATCAATGGCACGTAACAGCTTGTCTTTTTCCACTACATCTTTTATGTAAGTATCAATTAACAAAGAATACGCTTCGCTATGTATATTTTCTATCATCACCTGGAAGCCATACATGCAGCGAGCTTCAGGATACTGCACTTCCTGTAAAAAATTTACGGCGAGGTTCTCATTAACAATGCCGTCGCTGGCGGCAAAGAATGCCAGCACGTGCTTGATAAAATATTTTTCATCCTCTGTTAATTTGTTTGCCCAATCCTGCAGATCGGCAGTCAGGTCAATTTCTTCTGCCGTCCAAAAACTAGCTTCCGCCTGTTTGTACATTTTCCAGATATCCTGGTGTTTGATGGGAAATAAAACGAACCGGTCTTTATTCTCCTGTAAGATTGCTTCTTCCTGCATAAAAATATTTTTTAGTCACTTTAGCCGACGAAGAGAAAGCTGCAAAAAAACAGCAGGTTACTGTTGATCCACGCTTACTTTTCCTCCGAAAGTATTTGTTTAATTAGTTGTATTAAGGCAGGTCTTCTGGCTTGGCTGCTGTTGAATACCTTCCCGTACAGGTTGCTGTACAGTGGTTGCAGATTCAACAGTTGAAACAAGGAACCGGGAACTACAGTAAAAACTGTTACTCTTCAGTTGCCGGTGGCCGTTTCTCAAATCACCTTACAGCTACGGGGATAGCTCCCGATTTTAACGGGATTCCCTTTTAATTTTATTACCGGAACAGCCGGTATAAAAACCTAAACAGGGTGCAATAATACGATGCTGGAAAGGATAAAAAGTAGAATGTTTTTCACAAAATGTTTATAAATTATAAAAGCCCCTGTGGGGGCTTTTATGCTAAAAAAAACGACTGTTTATCGAAAAATAAATTTGGATATATTACCAATAGAACAAATAGTTTATATCTGTGTGAACACAGGCTTATTATTACTACTTTAAAGCCCGCCATATAGGTACTACGCTATATAGCAGGTAGCCGGTCTTAATTTACAAACACTATCTTATTTGGATTAACACCAGGCGCTACAGAAAAGCTGAATTTCTTCTGCCCGTTGCTTCCAAAACAGGTAACAGTGCCGGCTGAAGTAAAGTTGCCCGCATCTGCAATGTAAACATCTCCATTATCGCTGTTGATATTTAAACCATACGGTACAGCAATAGCAGTTCCGTCTGTTATAAATTCGTTACGGATCACCGTGTTATTAATTGTGTTCATCACTTTACAGGTTCCGGCACCGCCATAATTATTATAGAGGTAAGCGGTATCGTTATTTATGCGGATATGATCATAAGCAAACTCGCTTCCCAGGGTAGCCTCCAGCGTATTGTTGTTGCTGTTGATCACCGAAATAGCTGCAGGTATAGTTGAAAAATTACCAAAGCCGCTTACATATACTTTGCCGGCAGAATTAACCGCAACCACCTGCGGGTTAACGCAAACGGTTATACGCTGAACTTCCAGGTTGGTAGTGAGGTTTACTACTGAAACAGTTGAATCCGGCACTGCATTCAACCCGCCGGAATTGGCAACGTACAGGTAATTTCCTACTGCCGCCAATCCTTCAGGGTTGGGACCTACCTGTATCGTGTTAATAATGGAAAGAGAACTGGTATCAATAACACTTACCGTTCCGTCAAAAGCGGTTACATACACACGGCCATTATGGCCGAGCGCATAACGCGGACTTTTATTTACCGGCCCTGCAATAAATGAAATTGAATTAACATAAGTGCCAGACCTGGCATTTAATACCGTTACGTTATTAGAGCCATTCATAACGATATACAATTTGCCGCCATATACAATGGCATCGTTGCCCAGGTCGCCCAGCCCCGCCGTGATCGTTGGATTTTGCTGAAGGAAAAAGTCGCCGGTTACGCTTCCCGATGAATCTGCCCTGAAAGCGAGCTTTGCATTGTTGGCTCCAAAACCGCCCTCGCTTAAAACATAAGTTCCTCCTGTAATGGCTGGCGCAACCGGGGTTACAACAGGATCATCTTTTTTACAGGCACTAAAAATAACGGCACAAGGCAACAGGAATTGAAAAATAATTCTCCTCATAATATTTACTTTTTTATATTGATTTAAAATTTACTTGTGGTCTTTTTTCTTTCTACTTTCTACTTTTCACTTTTTACTTTTTACTTTTATCTCCCCTTGCACCCCCACCCTAAAACTCCTTCCCGGCATTGGGTAAAACCTGATCACTTCATATTGCGTGTTATAGATATTGTTAATTTCCGCCACCAACTTATATTGCCAGCTCCGGTTAGTTTTAACCTGGTAACCAATAGAGATATCGTGTATTGCCCAACCAGGTAACAGGTTTTCCGGCACCGGATCACCGGAACGGTAACGACCGGATGAAGCGATCATATTATAACTTACCGCCCAACTTTTATATCCTGCATTTACATTAGCACTACCCGAATGTTGCGGAGTATAAGGAAGCTGTGTTTTGTATAAAACTGACTGAGGATCTGATATATCCCTGGCCTGCTGAAAAGTATAAGCCATGTTAGCTGATAAGTTTATTTCTTTTATGGCTGCCAGTGAAACCTGTATGGCCACATCCAGCCCTTTTATATCAACCTTTCCAACGTTCTGCATGGACCACTGGAACAGGTTTTGACGGGGCACCGCCAGTATTTTATCGCTTACGCGGTTAATATAACCATCCGCCGTAACACGTATGTCTTTTATGATCTTTCCCGGAAACAAAAGAACCGTAGCACCCAGGTTAAATTGCCTCGCAAATTCCGGGCGCAATAAAGTATTCCCAATGTTGGTATAATAGAGATCGTCGAAAGTAGCGGGCCTGAAAATGTTTTTATAAGCAGCCCTGAAGCGTACCGGCAGTTTTTTAAAAGGCTGTATGCTTGCAGATAGCGCCGACGTTAACTCGTGGAGATCCCTGGCCCGCGGCCCCTTCTCAACGGACTCCTGCACGTAAGTGTGCAGCAGGTTTCCGTTCACTTCAAACCTGCTTTTTTTCCATTGAACAGACAGGTTATTCAGCAGGTTATTGCGCCGGGGATTGGCGAAAGCTATCGCAAAGGTATCAGTGCGTTTTAAAGTA